>NZ_JBXWXS010000013.1:0-311213 GCF_059431795.1 Salinispira sp. | reverse complement strand
AGTCCGGATAATCTGACGGAAGCGTGCGGATTATGTGAATGATCATGCTGTGAACCTGTTTCACGGATACTAGCAGCGAGGGAGAGATTTCTGACGGTGGTTCCCCGGGAGCCCCGGTTAGACTCAGTCGGGAGAGTAGACCGCATCGTTGCCCGCTTCCCTGACTGCCCGACCGTCCAGCACTGCCCATCGCAGAGGAATAGAGGTACATGGGAGGGCCTGTGCTATCCGGCGGACTGAGATCGTACCAGCCCTCCCGGGCTTCGGGAAGTGCCATATGGCGCATATTGAGCATGTCCATCCGCTCATCATGATACATCCCCTTGACAAAATCAACAAAAGAGATAAGTGTATAAGAATACATGAGTTTGAATATTCTTGCATCCATATCCATTATTAACCTCATTATTGCGATTATCGGCGACGGGGAGAAATAGCAGGATACGGGTGCAACAAAGGCCGCTTTCCTGCTGGGAAGCGGCTTTTTTTTATGTCCGGAGTTGATTCCCTCCACGCGGCTGCGGGGATTACCGGGGCAGAAACACGGAAAGCAGCCGGGCACAGAACGGACAGGTATTCCGGGAAAACGCCGGAAAGGATGCATACAGGAGGATCCATGAGCCGGAAAGTAGAAATATTTGATACCACCCTTCGGGACGGCATGCAGGGGTTGGAAATTAATTACAGCCTTGAGGACAAACTGGAAATTGCGCAAAAGCTGGATGACCTGGGCATCGATTATATTGAAGGCGGGTTCCCCCTCAGCAATGAGAAGGAAGCGGAATTCTTCCGGAGAATCCAATCCATGAACCTTCGTCATGCACGGGTTGCCAGCTTCGGCTCCACCCGAAAGGCCGGCGGAGCAGCGGAAAGCGACGGCCATATCAGGGCTTTGCTGGATGCGGAAACCAGCACCGTGGTAGTGGTGGGGAAAACCTGGACGGAACACGTCACCCGGGTAATTGGTACCGATCCGGAAGAGAACCTTCGAATGATCGATGACTCCATCAGCTTTCTGAAAAAGCAAGGGCGGGTCGTCGTATTCGATATGGAACATTTTTTTGACGGATGGAAGGGCAATGAACAATACGCCCGAAAGGTTCTTTCCGCCGGAATGAATGCGGGAGCGGATGTCATGGTGCTCTGCGATACCAACGGAGGCACTCTTCCCCACGAAGTATCGGATATTTACACAACCCTGGCAAAGGAAGGGTATGAACGCCTGGGAGGACATTTCCACAACGACTGCGGCACCGCGGTAGCTAACAGTCTGGCTGCGGTGAATGCCGGGGCAATGCACGTCCAGGGTACGGTGAACGGCTGGGGCGAACGCTGCGGGAATGCCAATCTCTGCGAGATTATGCCCAATCTGACGATTAAAATGGATTATGAAGCCAACTGCAAACCATTCATGCCCCATCTTACCGGCCTCAGCCGCTTTGTGGCCGAAAAAGCCAATATCATTCCGGATAAACGCCAGGCTTTTGTGGGTGTGGCTGCTTTCTCCCATAAGGCAGGACAGCATGCGGATGTAATTCTCAAAGCCCCCCATCTCATGGAGCATCTTGACGGTAATCTGGTGGGCAATTCACGGCAGGTTCTTCTTAGCGAGCTGGCGGGAAAATCAACAATTATCGAAAAGATGCGCAAGTACGGAGATTACGGGAAAAACGATACGGTGGTCCAAACCCTAATCGATGAGTTGAAGAGCCGGGAAAATTTCGGCTACGAATATGAAGCGGCGGAGGGCAGCTTCGATCTGCTTATGAGGAAAGCCCTGGGAATCTATACCCCCCTTGTGAGTCTGAAGAACTATCATCTTGAAAGCTACAAGACAGCCACCGCTCAGAGCAATACGGTGGGAAGAATGTTTCTCGACGATTCGGGCACCGAGGTGATGGGTGCTGCCGTGGGTGTGGGCCCGGTTGAGACCCTGGACGCTGCCTTGAGGAACGCACTCTACCCCCATTATCCCGACCTTAAGAAAATTAAGCTCATTGACTACCGTGTGAGGGTGTTGAACCCCGAAAGTGCATCCGCGGCGAAGGTGCGGGTATTTATTACCAGTTCCGACGGGGAACACGACTGGGGAACCGTTGGGGTAAACGAGAATATTGTGGAGGCCAGCTGGGAGGCGCTTCTGGACAGCTTTGAATACTACTTAAACAACCTGAAAGAGGAGACAGCGGGGTGAGCTCCGGGGAAGATGAGCAAAAGCCAAGCATTCTTCTTCTTTCGGGGTATCACAGCGACAGCCAGAAAGCCTGGGCCGAATCCCTCAAAACGGGACTGCCGGAATTTACCTGGAAGGTATTGAGCCTGGCACCCCGCTATTTCAGCTTCCGGCTCCGGGGTGCTGCACTGAGCTGGCGAACTGAGCTTGGTGAATTATTCAGCCGAAACGAGTCGGCCCCGTCTGTAATTATTTCAACCAGTTCGGTGGATGTGAGCAGTATCCGGGCTGTGCATCCAGAGCTACGGGTAGTGCCGGTAATCCAATATGTTCACGAAAATCAGTTTACTTACCCCGCGCGGGATGTGCGCCTAAGCCAATCTCATGCAGTCCGGCAAGGACAGCCGGGGTCAGCTGAAGCAGGCGCACTGTCCCCGGAACCTGCCCATGGGCAGGAAGGACCTCAAGCTGTGGAGAAACTGAGACGGGACGCCCAGGCGAGTCAGCTGTACTCCCTTCTGAGCGCCGATCGGATCTTATTCAATTCGGCCTGGAACCGTGACAGCTGCATGGAGGGGATTCAGCGCTTTTTGGCCGCTCTTCCGGAAAAAACCGACCGGGAAATATGTACGGACCTCAAACGGAAATCCAAAGTAATCCCTGTGACGGTGGAATTTCCTCCGCCGGATTCTGGGCTGGGGTTATCACCGCCCGATCAGGTCCCTGGAGGCCGGGCCGAAGCCTCTGATCAGCTCCATGGAAGCCGGGCCGAAGCCTCTGATCAGGTCCATGGAGGCCGGGCAGCCCCCGCTGCGGCCCCTGCGGGCGGCACCCATATCCATATTGTCTGGCCCCACCGCTGGGAGTACGATAAAAACCCCTCCCTGCTTCTGGACATTTGCCGGGAACTTGAGCGCCGGGTTAAGCTTGGCGAACGGTTCAGCTGGAGTTTGAGTCTGCTGGGGAGAAAATTCCGCAGGGTCCCCCGGGAGATGGAACAGATCCTCGGGGAGTTCGACCACAGAATTTGGGTGGCAGCCCCCCTGCCCCGGAAAGAGTATATTGAAAAACTGAAACAATGGGGGGTGGAAAACAATTCTGCAGAAAATCGTTATGCAGATACCAATGGCAGGGAGAACCCAACGGAGGATTATCCAGCGGCAGATATGCCCGGCTGGGGTACTCCCTCAAGCAGGCACCTGGTAATTTCCACGGCCCGGCACGAGTTCCAGGGGCTGAGCATGCTGGAAGCCGCATGTGCAGGATTGACGCCCCTTGTACCGGATGCCCTGTCATATCCGGAATATTTTCCTGCAGCATGCAGATATCCGGTGTTAAAAACAGAAGCCACCGCCATCCCACAGGAGCATCAGCCTGAGCATATTATACACGGAATTGTTCAGCATATACTGCACGGGCCTACGCTCGAGGGGCTTCAGTTCCGGGATCTGAATTCCGGAATGCTGATGCCTCAATACAGGGATGAAATTCTGAATCTGCTTCAATAGTCGATCAGGCTGCGGCAAGCCCCAGGGGCCGCCGCCCAGACCCTTTTTCAGCCCGGCAGAGCCTGGGCCCGGTACTCCCCAGCAAGAAGATAGCGGATACCTTCAACAGCCGCCCGGGCTGCAGAGATGGTGGTGGTATAGGGCACTTTATGCCTGAGGGTGTGTATTCGCAGATACCCGTCATCCATCTGGGTGTATCGCCCCCGGGGTGTATTGATTACCAGATCCACCCGACCGGCTTCAAGATGGTCCACAATATTGGGGTTCCCCTCATGCACCTTCAGCACAACTTCCGCCATAATGCCCTGTTCAAAGAGGAACTGTGCGGTCCCCCGGGTTGCCATCAGGCTGAAACCCATCTCAACCAGATCCTTCACAATGGGCAAAACCGCTTCCTTATCGAAGGAGTTTACCGATACAAACACCCGGCCCGATGTGGGCAGACGGGTGCCGGTTGCCGAACTGGCCTTTGCGAATGCTTCTCCGAAGCTGCGGCCCAGGCCGATAGCTTCGCCGGTGGACTTCATTTCCGGTCCCAGCATGGGATCGGTATCCAGGAAGCGGTCGAAACTGAACATGGCCTCTTTTACCGCCCAGCCGGTGACACAGCTTCCGATCCCCACGTTTTTCAGTCCGCTGATATCTTCCCGGATTAATCCCTGGGCCCCCAGATCGTTGCCTTCCCAGACTTTCACCGCTGCGTCCACAAGGTCCACCCCGCTGGCTTTGGAGATAAACGGGACGGTGCGGCTGGCACGGGGGTTCACCTCAAGAACATAGAGCATGTCATCTCTCACTGCGAACTGGATGTTCAGAAAGCCGTTTACCCCCACTTCCAGGGCTATTTTGGCGGTGGCATCGCTGATCTGAGCCTGTATTTCATCGGTGGTTTTATAGGCGGGAAATACACAGGCCGAGTCTCCCGAGTGAACCCCGGCGGCTTCGATATGCTGCATGATGCCCGCAATATAGACGTTTTTCCCGTCACAGAGGGCATCCACATCATACTCCACCGCATCATCCAGAAATTGATCCACCAAAATGGGTTTATGATCGCTTACTTCAACATCCCGTTTAATGAATTCCTGGAGCTCTTCCCGGTTGAAAGCGATCATCATGCTCCGGCCGCCTAGAACATAACTTGGGCGCAACAGCACCGGGTACCCGATATCCTTGGCGAACTTTTCCACCTGGGTGAGGCTGCCGGCGCTCCGGTTCTCCGGCTGGCGAAGGCCCAGACGGTTGAGCATGTCGGCGAACTGACGCCGATCCTCGGCTCCTTCGATGCTTTCCACCGGAGTACCAATGATATTCGCCCCCCACTCTTTCAGCTCCTTGGCCATATTCAGGGGAGTCTGCCCACCCAGCTGAACAATTACATCCCGAATTCCTTCGGTCTTCATCACCTCCCTCACATCGTCGAAGGTGAGGGGCTCAAGATAGAGCCGGTCGGACACATTGAAATCGGTTGAAACAGTCTCCGGATTGGAGTTTATAATTACCGTGTTAACCCCCTGCCGGCGATAAGCCATTGATGAGAGAGTACAGCAGGTATCGAACTCCAATCCCTGGCCTATTCGGTTGGGACCGGAACCGAGAATAATTACCCCCCGGCCGTCCATGGGCTTGGATTCGTTCACTTCTCCCCAGGTGGAATAAAAATAGGGGGTGGATGCCTGGAACTCACCGGAACAGGTATCAACAAAGTGATAGCCCGCATGAATACCCATATCGTCTCTGACGCTCCGAATACGGTTCACCAGGGCGTCCACCTGTGGGCCGATCTTTTCCCCGGAAATGAGGGCGGCAATCCGGCGGTCAGAAAGTCCCGAACGCTTTGCTTCAAGAAGAAGGAAGGGGTCGGGCTGCTCCCCGTTCAACGTTTCCACCCGCAGTTCCAATCGGGCCAGCTCAAGCATGCTGTAGAGAAACCATGGATCATAGCTGCTGCGCCGCTGAATGTCGTTCATCACCTCCAACTCCGCTTCGCCGGGGAGTTCGCTCAGCGGTCCCCGGGCTGCCGCCTGTTCAACGCCCTGGCGGATCAGGGTATAGGCGGCAAAAATCCGCTTCGGGTGGAGGGTGTCTATCATAACATCCAGCTCCTCTTTCCCCGCATCGCTCAGGTGGTCCAACCCTTCCACCCCGAGCTCGCATGAGCGCAGAGCCTTGTTCAGCGCTTCATTATAGGTTCTTCCCAATGCCAAGGATTCACCCACGCTCTTCATCTGGGTGCCCAGCTGAGCGTATCCCCGGGGAAATTTTTCCAGCTCAAATCGGGGAACCTTCACCGCAACATAGTCAAGGGAGGGTTCGAAACAGCTTACGGTTTTTCCGGTGATATCGTTGATTATCTCGTCCAGGGTATAGCCCACCGCCAGTTTGGCGGAGCTTCGGGCAATGGGAAAGCCGGTCGCCTTGGAAGCCAGGGCGGATGAGCGGCTCACTCTTGGGTTCATCTCAATAACAATCATCCGCCCGTCTTCCGGGTTGTAGGCAAACTGCACGTTGGATCCGCCGCAGTCCACGCCTACGGCCCGGAGGATCTCTATGGAGGCGGTACGCATTTTCTGGTATTCAACATCTGAAAGGGTCTGGATGGGAGCTACGGTAATGGAATCTCCGGTGTGCACTCCCATGGGATCCACGTTTTCAATGGAACAGATGATTACCGCATTGTCGGCGGCGTCTCTCATTACCTCCATTTCAAATTCCTTCCATCCCAGAAGGCTTTCCTCAATGAGGGCGGTATGAACCGGGCTTTCGTCGATGGCCCGGCGGATCATGGGTTCCACATCCTCCCATCGGGTGGCAATGCTTCCGCCCCTTCCCCCCAGGGTGTAGCTGGGCCGGATAATCAGGGGAAGGCCCTGCTCCTTTGCGAACCCCAGGGCGGAGTCAAGATCGGATGCAAGAATGGACTTGGCGCTTGCAAGGCCGATGCTGTCCATTAGCTTTTTGAACTCTCCCCGGTCTTCCGCGAGCTTGATGCTCTCAACACCGGCGCCGAGAAGTTCAACATCGTACGTGTCAAAAATCCCCGCCTCATCAAGTTCCAGGGCAAGATTCAGCGCCGTCTGCCCCCCCATTGTGGGAAGAATGGCATCGGGCTTTTCTATTTTCAGAATTTCTTCTACATAGGGAACTTCCAGCGGATCCATGTAGATTCGGTCTGCGGTTCCGGGAGTGGTCATAATGGTTGCAGGATTGGGATTGAGCAGTATGACCTCAAATCCCTCTTCTTTCAGCGCTTTTACCGCCTGATTCCCGGAGTAGTCAAACTCACATGCCTGACCGATTACGATCGGCCCGGAGCCGAAAATCAAAATCTTCTGTATATCCTTGCGTACCGGCACCTTATTCCCCCTATGTGTTCCAGATATATTCCGGATGCTGTTCCATCTTGCGTATTCCTGTATTGTATCCTGTCTTCCCGGTGTCTTTTTACAATAAACGTGTTCGCCGCTTCGGCAACTCAGGCAGGCTCCGCCCAGGCTTTCCGGGGAATTGCTTCAAGAAATTCCCGGAATATCCAGTGTGAATCGTAGGGTCCGGGTGCGGATTCGGGATGAAACTGAGCTGTGAGAATGGGAAGTTCATCGTTTCTGATCCCTTCGATGCTCTGGTCGTTGGCGTTTCTGAACCAAACCTGGGTGCCCGCAGGCAGACTGTTCTCATCCACCGCAAAGCCGTGATTCTGGCTGGTTACAAACACTTTTTTGGTCCTTTCGTCCCGCACCGGGTGGTTAATTCCGTGGTGCCCGAATTTCATTTTGTATGTGCGTGCCCCCAGGGCCTCGGCGATGAGCTGATGCCCAAGGCATATGCCGAATACGGGTGTTTTCCCAATGAGCCCTTTCACGGCGGCGATCTGTTCCTGAAGCACTTGAGGGTCTCCGGGGCCGTTTGACACAAGCACCCCGTGGTGGTTTCCACTCAGAATCTCTTCGGCACTGCTGGGCGAGGGGTACACGGTGATTTCACAGCCCAGCTTCTCAAGCTCTCTAATAATATTCGCCTTGGTTCCGCAATCATAGAGGGCAAGCCTCATACCGGCGTAGCTTCCTTCCAGAGGTCTGCGACGGCTGAATTTCAGGCTGCTTCCCACTTCCTGCACCAAGTCTCTGCCCACCATGTCGGGAAAAGACTCCAGATATCGGGATATCATATTGATTTCATCGGGGCTGAGTCCCAGGGCGGGATTTTCCGGACGGACAAGCACGGAGTTCACCGCACCCCCATCCCGTATTTCCAGGGTGAGCCGGCGGGTATCCACATCGGTGATGCCCGGGATTTCGTGTTTATGCAGATATTCATCCAGGGTGATTCGGCCTTTGGGAACGGGTCCCCGATACAGGCTTCTGAGTACAAAACCCGCGGCCTTCACAGGCCGGGGATCGCAGGATAAAGAATCCTGACACTCCTCCCCAAGGGGACCGCTTTCGTTCCAATCGTCCAAGTGTCCGTAGTTTCCCATGTGGGGATATGTCATGGTGATTATCTGTCCGGTGTAGGAGGGATCGGTGAGCACTTCATGGTACCCTACCATGGCGGTGTTGAACACCACTTCACCGGCATTGCTGAAACTGGGGATACCGGGTTCCAGTTCACGGGGAAACGGAGCCGGATGGCCGAATCCCTTACCGTCGTATATGGAACCATTTTCAAGAACCAGGCAGGTTCTCACACTCATGAAAGGCCTCCTATCAGCAAAAACGCATGACCGATGCTGAGGCCGATCAATCAAGAGAACCCCTGCGGCTCTCTTTAAAAAAAAGCCGGCCTCAAGCCGGCAATACTTCCCGGGGAGGATTTGAACCCCCAACGACAGAACCAGAATCTGTAGTGTTACCAATTACACCACCGGGAAATGATCGAATTGGAAAATATCAGAGTGGCAAAAACTTGTCAAGTAAAGTTCGAAAAAAGATCCTGCCTGCAGCGCACCAGGAGTGGCGCAGCCCCTTCTGAATCCTCTACTCTCCCTGATAGTTTATGAGCGTGCGAATGGGAGCATCATCAAGATGCTTTTCATAGCCTAAAAACGGCAGACCGATCACCGCGGCATATCCGGCAAGACTGGAACGGGCCTGATTTTTCACCAGGGCGGCTGTGGCCTTCAGAGTTCCGCCGGTTGCTATCAGATCGTCAATGAGCAGGACTCTGCTGCCGGGAGCAATATCTTCCTGCTGAATACACACCACATCGGTTCCGTATTCCAAGCTGTACTCTTCACACCAGGTCTTCCCCGGGAGTTTGCCCTTTTTCCTGGCCAGAACCAGAGGAATTTTCCGCATTTGGGCCAAAGGGGCGGCAAAGAGGAAGCCCCGGGCTTCAACTGCAAGCAGAGTATCCACCTCAAGTTCATCTATCCAGAGGTTCATCTGTTCCAGACAGAATCCGAAGGCTTCGCTGTTGGTGAGGATGCTGGTAATATCGTAAAAATTAATTCCGGGCTTGGGAAAATCCTTCACCCGCCGTATGGATTCATCAAATTCCTTAAGATTCATATCTTCCTCTCTCACTACAGGCAGTATACGGCCGTTGGTGCACAATTTCGGCCTTCCGGTATTCAGATTTTCCTGAAACCTTTCACCCTTGGGGAAACACCCGCATCCAGCCCGCTGGTTTTCCCCTCTTTTAAATAATGATAGGCGATGCCGGCAATCATTGCACCGTTATCGGTGCATAATTCCATGCCGGGGAAATATACCTGATAATCGGGATGTTCTTCCAGTGATTTTCGCAAATATGAGTTGGCGGCAACACCCCCGCCGGCTACGATAGTAGTTATTCCTGTGTCTTCAACCGCCCGGTACAGTTTTTTCAGAAGGCTGGTAATTGCAACCCGCTGAAAGCTGGCACAAATATTTTCAACGCTTTTTTTGCTCTTCCCGTCCCAGAACGTATCCAGCTGATTTATCACCGCGTTTTTCAATCCCGAATAGGAAACATCGTAGCGATGTCCGCCTTTGTGGAGATTGGCGAAGGGAAAGCTAAAGGCCCTGTCGTTTCCTTTCTTTGCCAGATCATCGATCAGTTTTCCTCCGGGATATCCCAACCCGTAGTGTTTTGAGACCTTATCGAATGCTTCTCCGCAGGCATCATCAATGCTGGCTCCCAGAACCTGAATATCCTCATAATCGTTCACCAGGGTGATCATGGTGTGCCCGCCGGAAACCAACAGCCCCAGATAGGGATAGGGGATTTCCTGCTCCAGCTGGGGTGCGTAGAGATGTGCAAGAATGTGATTCACCCCCACAAAGGGTACGTTCCAGGCATAGCTCAATGCCTTGGCATAATTCAGCCCCACCACCAAACTGCCGCTCAGACCCGGATGGGTGGTTACGCCGATTCCCCCGATATCGGAGGGCTTCACTCCCTGTTGCGCCGCCAGTTCCATGGTCTGGCGGTACACCGGGGTTATCATCTCCACGTGCCGGCGGCTGGCGATCTCGGGAACCACGCCGTTATAGGGCTTATGATCCTCGATCTGTGTTGCGATTAGATGGGAGATAATTTTTCTGCCGTTTTCAACCACTGCAAATGAACACTCATCGCAGGAGCTTTCTATTCCCAGAACAAGCATCACTCACCTTTCATAATAATGCTGGAGAGGGTGGCGAAGTCGAACCCCTCATCCATAATAAAGGGATAGTTTTCCAGTAGTATTTCCGCAAGCTCCTCGGTCCAGACATGACCGATGAGTACGGCATGTCCCTGGTCCCGTGCCACAGCTTTTCCCTTGTCCAGGGCTTCCATGATGTATCCGGCATCCTGACTGTTATCCAAAAATATATCCCTCTCAAGTATTTCTATGTTCATATCCCGGGCGACTTCGGGAACCACCGTTTGTGCACTGGTACGGGAATCGAGAAAGAAAAGTGAATCGCGTCTGGCATAATCCAGAACTTCCCGTACAATTCTTGTGTCTTCTGTCCCTTTGCTTCCCATATGATTATTAATCCCGATAATTCCAGGCACGGAAGCAGCATTACGTTCGATTTCCCTCATCAGTTCATCCCCGGACATATTGCTGCGAAGAGTTCCGGGACCGGGATCCTGCCCGTTCTGACTCTCCATGGGCAAATGAAGGATGAGCTCCTGTCCCGCATCCCGGACCAGGCGGGCCGTCTCTGTGGAGTAGTCAAGCCGGGGAAGGACTGCGAAAGTTATGGGTACGGGAATATTCAAAAATGGTTTAAGTCCGTCAACATTGTAGCCCACATCATCGATCACCACCACCAGTTTCGGCCGGATCCTTACCGGAACGGCCGCTTCCCCTTCCGGCTCCCGGGAAGCCGGGTCTTCCGAATCCTTTCCGGATGCTTTCGCCCCGGAACTCCGGGCAGCGACTTCTCCGGCTTCACCAGTACCGGTTCCCGAAGAGCTTCCGTTCACCTCAGACTGGGGGGGAGGCGCCGAACCAGGCCCCGTATCTCTTCCGGGCAGCTCACGATACCCCCCTGCAGGATCGGCCGTGGAAGGTGCATATTCCACGGGTATAAGGAGATAGATTCCTGCCAGAGCCAAAACGATGACAGCAAGCAGGGCGCTGAGCTTCCGAACGAAACGCTCCCTCTTTTTCGCAGGGGTGAGAGATGGACCGGATCCGGATCGCGAACCGGATCTACCGGCGGAGGTCTTGGATTTCGGCTGGGACTGTTTTGAAGAACCGGAGTTTTTTCTCATGGATCAGTGAGGAAAATACCCCGGATTTTCCGGGGGGTCAAGTTCCAATAAAATCTTCCAGTTCCTTGGAGAACTGCCGCAGTTTACGAATGGAGCGCATCTCAATCTGGCGAACCGTTTCGGGGCTCACATCCAGCAGTTTACTGATATCTTTCAGAGTCTTCTTTTCCTGCCCCCATAGCCCGTATCGGTTGATAATGACAAACTGCTCCCGCTGTTCCAAATGTTCCAGAAGGTTGCGCATACTGTCATTCATCGAGTTGTCCAGAAGTTCTTTTTCCGGGGTATAGGAATAGTCCTCATAGAGGTCGTACATGGTTCCGCTTTCGTTGGCCAGGCTGCTGTCCAGACTCACAAGATGCTCGCTGATATTCAGAATATCCACCACTTCCTCGTGGGAAATATGCAGGTAGGCGGCAATCTCTTCAGTGGTTGGGGAACGCATCATTTTCTGTGCCAGCGCATTGTATGCGGCCTGCACCTTTTTCAAAACGTCTTCTTTGCGGTGGGGGAGCCGGATCGACCGACGCTTATTGGAGATGGCCCGGGAAATGCTTTGTTTAATCCAAAAGGAGGCATAGGTGCTGAAGCGGACTTTCTTACGGTAATCATATTTACTCACCGCATGAAGGAGCCCCAGGTTTCCTTCCTGAACCAGGTCAAGAAGTCCCACGCCGGAGGACATGTATTGACGGGCTATTTTCACCACAAGACGAAGATTGCTCTCCACCAGCTTCTGACGGGCTGCCGGATCTCCCCGCTGAATACGCTTTGAAAGATCCAATTCCTGCTGGAAGTCCAAAAGCGGACTGTCTTTGATCTGGGAAAAATACGCTTTCAGCACATCATGGGTTTGGTTCTGGTTAACGGATTTTGAAATCGTTGCGGCCGAGTTTGTCATAACACCCTCCGGACCCTTACATGCAATAAGCGTGCCAAACCGAACAGCGTTCAATAATATTTATAATTTCTTATATAGCAATGGATTACAGTATTTAAAAAAAAACCGGTATTCACCCGGTCTTCATATGTATACTTTATTATACAATTATGGTAAAAATATTCATGAATATATACGGTCAGATGATCTGAGCATCTCTCAGATTCCGGAACTTTGCCCCCGGTTGGGTGAAAACTGGTTGATAATCATATCCGCAATACCGAAATCACCCCGCTTGGCGATATCGCTTGCATATTCAGTATACAGCATGTCTTCAAAAATATCTTCCGCCATCCCGCCGTATGTGAAATTATCCTCACTGTTACGGGTGTCCCTCATGGAATCAAGCATCATTTTCACAAAGAGCGACTCAAATTCCTGGGCGACCTCATTCAACTGATCTTTTGAAGCATTGGCATCCACCCTGGGCAGAGCACTGTTTTGGTCGATACCCTGATATTTTCCCATTACATCTGCTATGCTGGACATATAATCATCTCCCCTTATCTTCTATCTGGGTCCTTGCCATGCGGCTGATCCCCCCGTATCCCGGCGGTTTACCGCTTCAGGTTTACCGCTTCAGGTTTACCGCTTCAGGTTTGCGGCGATTCCCAGCATGGTATCCGAAGTTTGAATGGCCTTGGAATTGAACTCATACGCCCGCTGGGCGGTGATCATATTCACCATTTCCTTCACCGTCTCAACATTGGACATCTCAAGAAACTTATGGATGGTCTTTCCCATACCGTCGAATCCGGGTTGTCCTGCAATGGGGTCGCCGCTGGCATTGCTCATTTTAAAGAGATTTTCCCCCACAGCCTGAAGTCCGGCGGGATTGACAAAGCGGTAGAGTTCCAGCTGCCCCACTTCCACCGGTTCATCCTGACCGGGAAGTCGGACGTTAATTCTCCCGTCCTGACTGATGGAAATTGATTCCCTGATAAATCCTTCGGGCATTACCACTTCGGGCATCACCCGGTATCCGTTGGATGTGACAAGCTGGCCGTTACTGTCGATTTTAAAAGCACCGTCACGGGTATAGCCGTAGGTGCCGTCGTAGGTGAGAACCCTGAAAAAGCCCTCCCCTTCAATGGCCACATCGCTGACGTTCCCGGTATTCTGCAGAGAACCCTGGGTGAATATTTTCTGGGTGGCCGCAACTCTGGCACCGTGTCCCACCTGAACTCCCACCGGAACAAGAGTCTCTTCAGTTGCAGGGGTTCCCGCCGTGCGGGTGGTCTGATACAGCAGATCTTCGAAATCGGGACGGTTCTGCTTAAACCCGGTGGTATTCACGTTGGAAAGGTTGTTGGAAATCGTGTCGATATTGAACTGTTGCCCGATCATTCCCGATGCAGCAGTCCACAGTGAACGCATCATTGTCTGTCACTCCTTACTGGGCGCTCTTAGAAGCGCATTGCCTGATTTATCAGTTTATCGCTTGCCTGGTCATGGGACTGTATCACTTTCTGGTTCGCCTCATATGCCCGGTTCACTTCAATCATTTTCACCATCTGTTTTACCGGGTTCACATTGGATGTCTCCAGGAATCCCTGGCGTACCTGAGGCCGTGAATCCTGCAGGGTGTAGGCGTCGCCGCTTTCCCATGTTGTGCGGTAGAGACTGGAACCCATTTTCTTGAGATAACGGCTGCTTTCCACATCCACCATGCGCAGGGTATCCACCTGGACGGTTTGATCCCATTCGTTTTCGGTCTGGGAAACCAGACGCTCGGGATCATCGGCGAAACGCTCGTTATGGAACACTCTGCCGTCCTGATCCACGATGAAGTTGTTCGCCTTTGCATTGATGGGGCCGTTCTCACCAAGAACCGGATATCCCTCTTTGGTTACCAGCAGGCCTTCGGGGCCCAGATGGAAACTGCCGTTCCGGGTGAGGCGTTCGCCGTACGGGGTCTGCACCACGAAAAATCCCTCACCCTCCAGGGCCAGATCAAAGGAGTTCCCGGTTTCTTTCATTGAGCCCTGCTGGAACACGGTGAACACTTCATTCTGTTCCACACCGGTTCCCAGTTTTCCCACCACAGGAGCACGGTCAACCGACCCCAGATGGGGTGCGCTGCGGCTGATGGGCAGCTGGGTGATCTCGGTGTTCATCCGCCGGAGCATCAGTTCGGGAAACGCCTTGTGAACGGATACATCTTCCTTGTATGCGGTGGTATCCACATTGGCAAGATTATTGGAGATAGCATCCATGGTGTGTTGCTGTACAATCATACCGGCAGCGCCGGTGTACATTCCGCGTATCATGCTTTGAGTATCGGCAGGAATAGAATTTTATAAAGACTCCGGTTATTATTATATACTATGAAGGATACAACACAGCGCCGGACGCCCGTGAGGGCAATGCTGCGGGTTCTGCCCGCCACTCTACTGCTTTTCTCAGCCGCAGGAATGCTGGGTTCCTGCGATTTTTTTGGAAAGGTTCTCACCCCGCCCTCGCCTCCGGTTCTGGGAATCGCCGAAACCTCAGGAATCCTCCTGGAAAATGAAATTTTTCCGGGAACTGAGGTCATTCTGGATGCATCCGGAACTTCGGATCCAAACGGGGATGCCTTTGTTATTGAATGGCAGCTCACCTCACCCAGCTCTTCCTCAGCCCTCCTCTCCGAGGAGTATCTCAGCGGAACAGAAGTGCGGTTCACCCCCGATGTTGAAGGAGAATATGTCCTTACTGCATTCCTCAGCGACGGAGAGCTGGAAATCCGGGAGGAAATACCGCTGAAAACTGGTCTGGAAGCGTACTGGGCCATGGACGGCGGGATCAACGATTCCAGTCCCGGGGCAAGGGACCTTACTCTCGGCGGCAGCAGCAGCTCCGCCTCCGACCGAAATGGAACAGGGGATTCTGCCGTTCAGATTACATCGGCGGATTCGCTGAGCTATGATACTTCTGCTGCAGGTGAACCCGATACATTCAAAATTGAACCCGGCGATTCCACCTACGGGAATTTCAGCATGGCTTTCTGGGTTAACCTGGACACCCTGCCTTCGGCGGATGCCGCATTTGTAACCATGGATGATGCTCCGGTCGGGCCTGCTCCCGGATGGCGGCTTGAATACATTCAGGTAAACGATGAGCTAAGTCTCACCTTCGACAATATCTCGTCCATCGCTACAGTCGCTGATTTCACCGCATCACGGGTTAGCGCAGGAAACTGGCATCATGTGACGGTGACCTTTAATCAGGATACGAGAAATCTGAAAATCTATATTGACGGAACTTCACTGGCACTTGAAACCAATATATTTGATCTGCCCCACGTCTCCTCCCCTTTCACCATTGGAAACAACGGGGTGCAGGCAGGTTTTGACGGCATTGTTGATGAATTCCAGGTATACAACAGAACACTGAGCGCTGAGGAGATTTCCGCGTTGTCGGGCAATTAATCCCCATTCGTAATTGCGGCAGAGCACCGGGCCGGCTGGAAATTAAGCATAGCATCAGGCAATGAAATTCAGAGGCCGGGACCGGCGGCCAATCAGACACAGTCTGCTGGGTGAAGCCGTTACGGAATCGACCGAGTATGAGCAATTCTTGTTCAGCGGTCTTTTCTGCGGCTTTGAACAAAACGGCGCAGGTCGTGAATGTTCTTCACCATGATTTTTCCCGTACTCACCTCAATCCGCCGCTGGGTTACCAGCTGATTAATGATATCTGAAGTCTTTTCACTGGAAAGCCCGGCCCAATGGGCCACATCATCCACCGAAACCTCGAAGATTTGCTGATTCCGCTCTGCCTGATCCGGAGGCAGCTGCTCACTGAGCATGAGGAACACATCTACGATCCTTGCCTGGGTGTCCTCCAGGGTGAGAATCTGGAAACGCCGACGCTGATCATAAATCCGTTTGGTGAACAGTTTAAGAAGCTTCATGGCTATCTGGGGATTTCCCTGAAGAAGAATGGTGAAATTTTCCCGGTTGAATTCCAGAGCTTTCACTTTATCCAGGGCAATTGCACTTGCAGATCGGGGTGCTTCCTCCAGAATGGCCATCTCCCCGAAAATTTCCCCGGGATACAGAACATCTATGGTCTTTTCGATGTCGCCCATAATTTTGCTGATTCTCACCCGGCCTTCTTGAATCAGGTAAAACGCATCGCCGGGCTCATACTCACAGAATATAATGTCATCTTTTTGAATCGTTACGGCAAAGCGCTCAAAGGCTGCGGTGTTAAAGTTCATGCTTTACCCTCAATTTTCCTGATCATGCTAGTGGCCTTTCTCCTGCACACTTCGTCAATTCCCGGTATGTTCAGTGCCCTCTGATACACCTTTGCGGCCTGTTCCTTCTGTTCCAAGGCCATGTACGAGTCTCCCAAATAAATCATGGCTTCGGCAATCTTTTTATTGTCCGAGTAATTCTGAATATATACCTTCAGATGCTGAACTGAGGTATCAGCTTTTTTAAGCCCCAGGAGTGCTTTAGCCATTTCGATATTGGATTCATGAAAATTGGGATGCTCGGTCCCCTTCTTGATAATCCCAGCCAGGATTTCAGCGGCCTTCTGGTAATCCTGCTGACCCAGAAAACTTTCAGCATTGTAAAACTCCTGTTCATCCTGGGAGAGGGGTGGCTTATCTTCAAAGGAGAGATTGGGATTAGAGTGGGATGTCTGGGCACCGGCAATAATTGCCGGCCCCTTGCCCTTACCATACTCCTGGGCGTATTGCTCCGCCTTACTCAGGTAATCTTGGGCTTTGTTGCGGTATGCTCCCCGGGGATAGTGCTCAAGGTATTTTCGAAGAGTATACATGGCCTCGGGATATGCCTGTTTCTTCAGATAATACTCGGCAATTTTGAATAAACCATCCTCGGGCACCTCCCGCTTCCCGGTGGCTATGAGATTCCGTACTTTACCGTGAATTCTTCGCAGCTGATTACTGAAGACCTTCAGCATCTTCATAATAATTCGGGTATTTTTACTGATCAGCACCTCAAACTCCGGCACGGTGAACATGAGGCACTGGCTGTCGGTAAGCACAATTGCGTCTTCTTCCCGGGGATAATGTCCCAGAGAGGATTTTACACCGAAAAATTCGCCGGTGGCTATGAGGTCGGTCACCTCTTCTCCGGTTTCGATATCCACAGATTTTAATGCAACTTTTCCCTGCTGAAGTATATAAATCTTCTCGCCAACATCGCCTGTGAAGTAAACAACAGAGTTGGCATTGTAGTTCATTGCCTTGGGCACAGAATACTCCTAAAATCTACAATAATTGCTTCCGTATTGAAAATCAAGCATTTGTTGCCAAGCCGGTTAATTGGCAATATGCTTTGTAGTATCGGGATAAAATCCCTATGGTATTGTACATGATTACCGATTTCTAACGTTTTGGGCAATTTCTAATTATCCTCGTATTGAAAATGCCTTTTTCGGGAGAAGAATATAGACCGAAACAGGAAATTTCCATGGTTGAATTACATTGTCACAGCACGGCTTCCGACGGGCACTTTTCGCCTGAAGCACTCATAGAATATGCGGCCCGGCGGGGCATCAACAAAATCTGCCTCACCGATCATGATACTGTGGCAGGGTATGAACCGGCAGCCATGGCGGGTAAATCTCTGGGAGTAGATGTGGTTCCGGGAATTGAGATTGAAATTGCCCATCCTTCAGGGAGTTTTCATTTGCTGGGACTTGGCATTTATGAATACTCGGAAACCATGGATGATGTGCTGCCCCGCATCCTTGCGGACAGGGAACGGCGGAACAGGAAAATTGCAAAAAACATGAATCACCTGGGAGTCCCCGGAGATTACCGGGATGTGCGGGATCTTGCCGGCGGGGAGGTGGTGGGTCGCCCCCATTTTGCCGAATACTTAATACGGAAGGGCTTCGCCCTGGATATTCCCGATGCTTTCGAGCGTTTTTTGGGCCCCGGACAGCCTCTCTATGTTCCCCGGGAGGGGCTGGATCTGAAAGAGGCAATCGGGAAGATCCATAATGCCGGAGGTAAGGCGGTGATCGCACATCCGGGAACTCTTCATATGAGCTGGACCAAACTGCGTCAGGCGTTGGAGGAGTGGGTACCCCTTGGGCTGGACGGCATAGAAGCCTTTCATTCCTCCGTAAAACTCAGAGAAGCACGGAAATTTAAACACGTCGCCGATGAGTTCGGTATTCTCAGCACATACGGGAGTGATTTTCACAGCCCCGAGCATCCACATCGGAAGATCGGACATTACTGCGTGGAACAGATCCCCATTGAAGAATCGGCTATGGAGGATATTCTTAGATGAACAACGCTACGATCCGGGCTGCTTCCTCCCCATTTCCTTGCAACCGAATAGTATGTGCTCCAAGCTCGCTGCTGATACTGCCGATCCTGCTCCTTTTGACCCTGCTTTTGAGTACTGAAGGGAACCTTCAAGCACAGGAAACCGCTGACACGGGGGTACAGAGATCCAATTTTCCCAGGCTGGGACAGCTGACAAATCAGGATCCAATTTTCCGGCAGATCAGCGACGATATTCAGTCATTCTACCGCTGGCAGGCGGGGAATGACGCCAGACCCCGATTAAGCATATATGAATATGTTGTACAGGAAGGGGACAGCATGTTTTCCCTGGCTGCCCGCCTGAATCTGCCCCAGGCAAGCATTGCAACCTTGAACCGTCTGGACAATCCCAGGCTTCCTCTTCCAGGCACTCAGGTTCTTATTCCGAATATTCCCGGGATGTTTATTCCGGAGGATCCAGAAAGCGATTTTCAACGAATGCTCAGTTCCCGGATCAGGGAAGACGGCAGTTTCGAACTCAGCGAACAGTTCACCCTGCCCCCCAGATCTCCGGGAGAGTCCCAGGAATCCTGGCGTTTTGTGCTCAACGGAGATTTCACCGGGGTCGAACGGAGGGCCTTCCTGCAGGTATTGTTCCGAGACCCGCTGCCCGGAAGCTACATCTCATCGGGCTATGGTTTGAGAACCAGTCCGTTTACCGGCAGAGATCAATTTCATTTCGGCATCGACTTGGTGGCTCCCATGGGAACATCGGTGGTGAGCGCGATGGAAGGCAGGGTTCTGGATGTGGGGGAAGACAGGGTCTACGGCAGATACATCAGCATTGAACATCCTTCGGGATATCAGACTATGTATGCCCATCTGGGAAGAATCCTTGTGAGAATCGGTGATACCCTCAAAGCGGGGGATGAAATCGCTTCGGTGGGGAACAGCGGGCTTTCAACCGGAGCTCATCTCCATTTTGAGATCATGTATTTGGGGAAAAACCGGGATCCTGAGGAGTATATCCGCCGCTAATATTGAAATTTCCCGGATAAATCAATCTTTTCTATTAACGTTTGGCCGGAAATTTACGATAATAGCAATGTCGGCCGGGGTATAGTTCCCCTCCCAGTTTGCTATATTTTCCTGGTCGATAACCCTTAAGGGTTGGCCGGTTCCCTCGAACCGGCCTTTTTTTTGCCCCCTTCACTTTGCCCGCTTACCGGTTCCCTTTGTCCGCTTACCGGTTCACTTTGCCCGCTTACCGGTTCCCTTTGTCCGCTTACCGGGAGTCCCATAGGCAAATTACCCGGTCAATCCCCACCCCCAGTAATTGACAACAGAGCACAGACTGTCATAATCTCTAAGCGGTATGGCATTATCTAAAAAAGGGAAGACAACTCTCAAAATTCTCGCCGGGGTATTCGCCGGCTTATTCATTCTGTTTTCAGTGGTTATCGGAATTGCCCTGGGTGCAACGTATAATCTGGAAGGACTGAATGATTTTAATGAATCGGAAGCTGCTCTGCCCACTCAAATATATGACCGAAACGGACGGCTGATCACCGAGTTCTTCTCCGATGAAAAACGGGAACTCATTTCCATTGAGGAAATGCCCAGACATCTGATATACGCGGTGATCACCCGTGAAGACCAGGACTTTTTTCTCCATAAAGGTGTGAGCATTACCGGCACCACCCGGGCTGCCATAGGGTATCTAACCAATAATTTCGCCGGAGGAGGGTCCACCCTCACCCAGCAGCTGGCCACCATGCTCTACCTGGATAAAAGCGATGTTTCCGTAAGCAGGAAACTGCAAGAGATCTGGATAGCCCTTCAGCTTGAGCGAAACTGGTCCAAGAATGAGATTCTCGAAGAGTATTTGAATAAATCCTGGTTCGGACACAACACCTACGGGGTTGAAGCGGCCAGCAAGTTTTTCTTCGGTCATTCGGCCAGGGAAGTCACCATTGCCGAGAGCATGATGCTGGCACTCCAGCTGTCCAGTACCAATAAATACTCTCCTTTGAAAAATCCAAACCTGGCCCGGGAACGGCAAAAAGAGATGCTGGACGAGATGGTGGTCCAGGGTTATGCCACACAGGAGGAGGTGGATGCCTCCTTCGAAGAGTTCTGGATGAACTACGACTACACCCGTTCTGGAACAACCACGGCCTTTTTTGAACGCCAGGATCAAGCCCCCTATTTCAGCGAACATGTACGCTATCTACTGGAAAACGAAATCCTTTTAGGAAGCGCGGACATCTACCGGGACGGCTACAAGGTGTACACCACCCTGGATCTGGATTATCAGGACGCGGCCCGGGAGTATATGCAGGCGGGAATTCAAGCGGCAAATGAGACCTACGACCGTAATATTTCCAGCCGTGCACGTTTTGCCACCGAAGTGTTTGTCCCTGCTATTGATCTACTCTCTTTGGGATTCAACGTGGACCAGCTGAGGGTCGCAGGGGAGAAGCAGCTTCAGAATGCTAAAACCTATTTCCGGGACAACATCACTCCCATGCTCGATATGCTCACACTCCTGAGCGAAAACAGCAATGACGGAGGCTTGAGAGACATTGCCTGGACCGCGTATCAGGAAAAAGAAACCCTGGAGAAACAGACCACCGTACAGGGAGCGCTGATTTCTCTGGAAAATGAAACCGGGCATGTACTCTCCATGATCGGGGGAAACAAATTCGAGCAGACCAACCAGCTGAACCGGGCCCTCCAGGCGCGGGTGCAGCCCGGAAGCTCCTTTAAGCCATTATATTACTCCGCTGCCATAGAAAAAGAAGCAATCACTCCTGCCACAATGATCTACGACAGTCCTGTGGTGTTTTGGAACGACGACGGCACCCCCTACACCCCCACCAACTATAAGGGAGAGTGGGAAGGACCGGTTCTGGCCCGATACGCACTGGCGAAGAGTATGAATGTTCCGTCCCTTCGGATCTTGAATCGTCTGGGATTCGACGATGCCATCAGTATTACCTCAGATCTGCTGGGAATTCCAGAACGGGAACAGGTAAGTAGAGGACTGGTGCGGAAATATCCCATCGGTTTGGGAATCAACTCCGTGTCTCCCATTATGATGGCACAGGCGTTTGCCACCTTCCCCAATGAAGGCCGTGAGGTTACTCCGGTATTTATCCGCTATGTGGAAGACCGGAGCGGGAGAATTGTTGCTGAACCTGAACGGAATCTCCGGGAGGAACAGGCAAGGCAGGGGCGGGATCTCCAGATTGTCAGCCCCCAAACCGCCTATATTATGACAGAAATGCTTCAGACCACAGTCCAGGAAGGTACCCTGCGCTACCCCAGAAGTCTGGTGGGAGGATTCGGGGATATGCCCATCGCGGGAAAGACCGGAACCACCCAGAACTGGTCCGCTCTATGGACCGTGGGATTCAGTCCCTATTACACCACTGCCGTGTGGATCGGATTTGACGAAGGAAACAACTCAATGGGTGTGAACCAGACAGGTGCAATCACAGCAGGTCCCATATGGGCCCGCTATATGAAGGAAGTGCACCGGGATTTGGAACCCCGTACATACAACAGGCCGGCAAACGGTCTCATAGAACTTGAAGTAACATCCAGAAACGGCCTTCTTCCCCCGGCAGGATATAGCGGGAGTACCTACACGGAAATCTTCCGGGAAGGCACCGAGCCCCGTGAGTTCGACAGCAGCGAAGAATTCCAGCAGCAGGTGGCCAACGACGGAAAAACCAAACTTGAGCAAAGCATCTCACAGGGGGGTGTTGAGTTAAGCACCATCGGAGGCAGCAGTCTCAGCGACTCGGGCATCAGCCTGAACCTCGATCTTGAACTCAACCTCGACCTTGACGGCAGCGGCGGCTCAGGAAACTCCAACTCCGGAAATTCGGGTGAAGGAGAAGAAGGAAACGGCGATTCCCTCTCCAACCCATTTTTCGATGACAGTTTCAGCCTTGACGGTCCGGGAAGCAACTCGGATATGGTCCCCCCGGAAGGGGGCGACCCGGAAGGAAATGAAGGCGGAAATCCGTACCTGGATTAGCGGACCCGAAAAAGAGGAGAGCCCATGCAGATTCCCATTCAGGAAATTCAGATTAAAAACCGTATCAGAAAAAACCTGGGGGACCTTGCAGGGCTGAAAGATTCCATTCAGAAACATGGAATTCTCAACCCCGTGGTGATCAACAGTAAGAATGAATTGGTCGCCGGCCACCGCCGACTGGAATCTGCCCGCCAACTGGGATGGAATATGGTTCCAGTGCGGATCATTGACGAAAAGGATGCTGCGGACAAGGTTGAAATAGAAATTGAAGAGAATCTCTACCGGAAAAATCTCAGTGCTGATGAACTGGCAGAAGCATATGAGTATCTGGAGCGGTTGAAAAATCCCGGATGGTTCACCCGACTCCTGAATTTTATCAGGGATTTTTTCCGCCGGATTTTTAAACGGGGCAGTTCGTCCTGAGCCCCGCCCCGTTTCTGCCTACCTCGAATCTTAATTTCTGCTGCGCCGGATTTTCTATTACGGATTCCCCGAGGATCAGATTTCGATGCCGCCGATTTCAAGTACTGCTGCTATACAAATACTGCTGCCACAAGGTATCAATTACTGATCCTGCCAGATCTCGTTAAATCTGTGGGGGGTCTCACAGTAGGCACAGGTGAACTGATTTTCCGCTGAACGGATGAAATCTGAATATATGGGTTCATGATACTCGGGGCGACTTACGCATGCCTCATTTTTGCAGCACAGACCAGGCAGGCGGTACACCCTGGGCGGCGTGGTCAGCCGGAATTTCTTCACCACTTCATGATTCTCAACCAAATTCAGCGTAACTCCCGGAGAAACCGCCGAGAGCATCTTCAGCTTCTTCTCACCGGGCAGCCGGTGTTCAGGCAATGAAATAATGCCCTTGTAACTGCCTTCCCGAAAGCTGGGAAATACCCCGTGGGAACCCATGGTGTTCAAATCCAGAACTCTCCGTATCTTGGTGATATGTTCCCAGATTTCCTGGGGTGACTGTCCCTTTGCAATATGATCAATCACAATACCCCGGTCAACCGGCTTAATCCCCACCTTGAACTCCGGTTTGCTGCTGTTTGCCCGGGTGCTCTCGAGAATGAAATCGTCCGTGTACTCAGGAAGTTGAGCCTTCTCACCTTCATAATCGTGCCCCAGCTTCCCCCCCACCATGGCCAGTTCAATAATTCTGGTGAGGTATCCGTTCATACTCTGTTCATCCCAGCGGTTCACCGGGAGACGGTCCAGGAATGTGGGAATGGTGGGAGTTTCCGAATGCCGGGGAAGAGGGTGATAAAACCGCACCCGTTCATCCAGCTTTTCAAGATGATCCTCCCGAAAGCTCACCGACCTTCGCAGACGCTCGGCTTTGTTCAACAACTTGTCACCCATGCGTTCCAGCTGAAGTCTGGTGAAATACCACACAGGAGCCTGACGCTTTTGAGCCAGATATTCGTCAATGGATTCGAATATTCTGATACTGAAACCCTTGGATTCCATGGTTCTGATATAATGCTCCGGCATGGCCAATTCCTCGGGAGCTATGAGATCCACTTCCACGTTGTGAAACACCTCAAGACCGTCCACCTTTGAGTGCACGGTCCGGCCGTGAAATAAATCCCCCACAAGGGCAATGTGAATATGGTCCCGCTTCCATTCCAGCTGTTCAAGAAAGCTGAACTCATCTAGGAATTCCTGGGTGGGATGCTCATGCCGCCCGTCACCTGCGTTAATGAATGCCGGACGGGGGGCACCGATCTTTGCGGCGTACTCACTCAGACTGGCTTCCAGCCACCGGCAGGTACCCTCTATCCGGGAGCGGACCACAAAAATGCTTCGCGCCGAATATCCGGTGAGCATTTTAATGGTATCGGTAATGCTTTCTTTCTTCTGGAAACTAGAATTCTTGGCATCGAAATCATTCATCTTGATTCCGTGGAATTTCCCCGCATTCCTGAATGATTCTTTGGTCCGGGTGGAATCTTCCATAAAAAATAAATACATTCCCAGGTCGGGTTCATTCAAACGGAAGGAGTCCAGATTCCCCTCCCCTCGCATAGCCTGTTTCAATTCACGGGTTTTGGCATACAGATACCACTGCTCGTCAGGGTGAAGATCCCGTACGACCTGGATCGTCCTGCCGCTGAATGCTGAGTTCATATATTTTCTCCAAGATCAAAATCCGGTTTCCCGTTTCAGGGATTCACCGAGAGCTCGTCCAGATCCAGACCGGTGAAACGTCCGTCTTTCCGTTGGACAATGAGCTTTCCATTTTCTATCACTAAATTGCTTGCTTCGGAAACAGGTATTGACGATCTGAATAAAAGATTCAAGTTTGCATCGAAACGTCCGGCGTACCATTCACCGCCGTCGCGGATAACGGCAAATATCCCATCCCCCGAACCGCTGAGAATGGGGCTGTAAGGACTCACTTCACTGTCTCCCGCAGAAATGAAACTCAAGTCATCGGCATCAAGAAGTACCAGACCGGGGGAACCGTCCTCTTCACTGATGGCAATAATCCCCTGCCGGGTTTCCAGATATTGACGGCCGATAATCTCCCGCTGGGCGGTGGTGAGCACCGCACCGTCATTGGAATTGATAATTAACAGTGTTGAGTAAAGCACATTGTTGGCAACTCTGCTGCGGGTAACCCGAAGTTCGGATACCGGTTCCTCCCGGGAAGTGGACAGTTCCTCCACATCTTCGGCAGCTTCTTCCCGTATTTCCCGGGACCGCTCTTCCGCTTCATCGGTCTGTTCCCGGCGCTGTTCAGCCTGCTCCTGCCGTTCTTCAGTTTGCTGCTCCCGTTCCTCCAGATCTTCCTGCTGCCGGCTTACTTCTTCCTGCTGTTGGGCGGCTTCTTCCCGCTGCTGCTCCAGCTCTTCCTGCTCTTCGCTATCGGGTTCGGCTTCTTCAATCTGCCGGTCCAGGTCCTGAATTTCCTCTTCAATCTCCTGCTCCTGCTGCTGAAGTTCCAGCCGCTCCTCCTGGATCTCTTCCTGTTCCTGTTGAATTACCGCTTCTTCTTCCTCAACCTGGGAAGTCTCTTCATCCACGGTTCGGTCGATCAGGTCTGCGGTCTCCATTCGTTCTTCAAGGCCCCTGTCTTCACTGTCTCGGATGGTTTCTTCAACCGATTCATCCATGAGTTCATCGGCGGGTACCGATGAGAGTTCGCCGGGGGCGGCGTCAGATGCGATGGGGATAATTATCTGGGATGCTCCGGCCCATTCGGTATAGCTCAGGGAGAGTCCCGCTTTTTCTGGGTCCAGAACAGAGCTGAGTTCAGGAACATAGCGGCTGGTGAACAGCTCCATATTGCCCCGGTGCACTGCGTTGTATACGGTTACCAGACGTCCAAGAAGATTGGCGTCCTCGGGGCTGTATGCGTAGCGACTTTCAAGGTATGCGGAAATAATTCGTCTGAGGTTGTCAATGTGGTCCACCCGGGCGTCGTCAAGAAGTTCCAAAACATCCGCGCCTCTGAGAGTCTGGCCTTCTTCCGGAAGTACATGGGTTATACGGTACTTTCCGGCAAATTCCCTGCTTTCCCCCGATGCAATCTCCCGGGAAAGACTTACACCGATTCCCCGTATTTCTTCAATGGTATCAATATCATCGTGGGGACCTGAATAGTTAATAAAACTCACGGTATCGGTGACGGTTGTTTCCAACTCATCAACATCAACTTCAAGAGCATGAAGTGCGAACGCCGACGAAAAAACCAGTAAGGCCGCAAGTAAACCGTAACCAAATCTAGATTGTCTGAATTTCATAACATCCCCTTCTTCTATGATAATAGCGTTATTGATGGAATATTGCACTAGGGAGTTTGACCCAGAATGCGTCTGCGCAATTGAACATTTTCAAGATATGGATACAGGGCATTCAGCGCCGGAATAGCGGTCTGAACCACCATGGCATCCATATCCCCTCCCCCCGAGTCCTTCTCCAGTTCATTCAACAGGAAGCGGGCGAAACCGGAAATTACATTCTCACTAAGCTGCCAGGGTTCTGCATCGGCAATAAATTCCCTCACAAGGGTTATCAGCTCCAGCTTCTGCAACGGCATCAATTCATCTCCCCGCTCCACCAACTGTGAGAAAACCCGGGGGTCCACCTCGTATTGCAGGGCGTTAATGAGCCGGGAGAGCATCCGGGGATTTCCAAGTTGGAGCACTGCAGCTGACAGCCGGCTTCTGTTCTCTCCGGTACCGGGAAGAGTTTTCCCCCCGGAGGCTGCAGCTGGGGAGCCGTAAACCGCCCGGATGGCAGTATCCAGGGCGGAGCTGTAGGTATCCAGCCGGCCCTGCAGATCTCCGCTTTCCATGGCCTGAGTAATTGATGCGATCTGTGAATTGAACCTTTCGGGAAACTCGAGGGCGGCAACCAGCAAATCCGACAGAAAGTCTCCGGCGGAAGAATCCGGGACTGAACGTGGTGCCGGCGGGCGGATATTCAACCCATAAAGTTCCTTCGCCATGTCCTGTATATGGAAACGGTGAATCCGCCACCCGTTATCCGCAGCATAAAAGTATCCGGAGGAATAAAAAAACCGGAGGAACCGCCATTGATCTTCCAGCTGGAAAAACTTCTTTCTGAACCCATCTTCCGTCTCGGCATACAGTGCGCCGGAGGAACGGCTGATACTGAATTGTGCGCCTACCCCACCGGAGACAATATTCCAGCTCATCAGCGCGGGAGTGCCGGTCTGCTTTTTCCCCTCCATCAGCAGAGTTCCTGCAGCGTCATACATCCGGTACCTGCCTGCGTCCGGGTTGTTGAGCATATATACATCTCCCATTCGAAAGAGCGTATTCCATCCTCCGCCGGAATCATCCACGGGGATTTGAACCCGGGCACGTTCCCTCCCGTCCAGTGAATACCATATCAGGGATGCAGGAAACTGAAATATCAGAATGCGGGCTTCATGGAGATGAATGCTCTGGACTTCACCCGCCTCCCCGGAAATTTCCCACTGTAACAGTCTTGTCCCCCTGCCCTCCCCCGAGGGATTCCAGCGGTACAGACTCACCTCCCCAACCGAACCGGAGGTGATGACCTCAAGGATTCGTCCCTGCACAATATCCCGGAAGAATAGAGAACTTTCATCGCCGCCTTCACCGCCATCCATTTGCTGTGGGGCCATGAGCTGAAAAGGATTGCGAATGCTCCGGTCAAGTACCAGGCCCCGGCGGGGGTCTATGCTCCACATGCGCCGCTCGGGGGCTGGGATGAGAATGCCTCCGCCGCTTGATGTAAACCATTCCCCGGCGGATAATCTGGGAAGCCTGAGCGTCCAGTCCGGCGCCGAAACCTCCCCGGCCGTCCCGATGCGCTGTATTCTCCTGTCATCGCTGATCAGGATCATTCCCCCGTCACCGGTAAACAGGGGATCACTGATCACCCGTCCCTCCAGAATTATGGTTTGATACCATGGATAACGGTCAACGGCCGCCGCGGTGGGCGGGGGAGAGTCCTGGTCCTGGGCGCAAAGCAAGGTGCCGGTGGACAGACAAAGGAATACAGACAACAGAAGAGGCACATAATACAGCCGAAACCTGAACACCTGAAAACGGATCATAGAGCCAACTCCAGCCAGGCGGCGGCCTCCACATGATGATTATGGGGTGAAAAATCGAAGCCCGCCAGGCTTCGTACCCGGTAGCGCTCTTTCAGCCGGGCAAGATCCCTGGAAAATGTCACCGGATCACAGGAAACATAGAGAATATTGGGAGCGTCAATCTCCAGAAGGAGTTTTCTCAAAGGTGGATCAAGACCCTTTCTGGGAGGATCGACAATTACCAAATCATACATGCTTTGATCCGATGATCCGGGGCCTCCCTGCTGCAGCTGTTTTTTCAGTCTCCGTTTGCCGGGTCCCCGGGCCCAGGCGGATGCATCCATGGGGTAAAAACGGCCCCTGTCTCCCAGGTTCTGCCGGACAAACGGTTCAGCGTGACGGTTAATTTCCACCACGTCAATTGCCGTGAACTCCCTGGGAAGAAGGGAAGATAAAAATCCCACACCTCCGTACATATCCAGAGCACGTGCACCGGAGCCGGGATCCATTTGGGCGACACACTGCCGTATCCAGTGAACCAGCCATTCCAGGCCAGAAAGATTACTCTGAAAAAATCCCCGGACATCGAAACTCAAGCGTTGGCCGGCAATTTCCAGAATATGGGTTCCTTGCCTCACAGTGGCAGCCGAATCATCCGCAAAAACCGGTATGCGCTCACCCTCCACGCTGCTGTTGGCAAACGCAGGATCAGCCAGGAGGCCGTTAATTTGTTCATGAACCACCGGGCAGCGCTCAATCCGGATCACATTGTTGCTCCCGGCTTCCTTGAAACCCGGACCGTAAGGACCAAGTTGAATTTGCACCCTGTTTCGGCTGTTCCATTCGTCAGATGAGAACATCTCAAGACCCCCAAGCGCAGGATCCTCCGGATCAAACCCTCCCTGGCGTATCAGTGCTTCTTTAATGATTTCTTTCTTGATATCCAACTGGACGGCATACTCAATGTGCTGGAGATCGCAGCCGCCGCAACGGTAATAATACGTGCAGGGAGCTTCCCGGCGCCCCGGCCCAGGTTCCAGAATTTTGACCACTTCTCCGTAACGGGTTCCCCGGGCCGTCCGAATTGAATCCACCCGCAGTAAATCTCCCGGTACGGCATAAGGAACAAACAGCACCCCATGCTCATCCCTTCCAAGACCGTATCCTCCGGGAACGATTTTCTCTATGCGTATATCAGCGCCGGGCCGCTCTGTATTGCCGGAGGGCGCACCGTCTGCTGAGTTCTCATGCTGTGTTTCGGAGACCGCATGTTGCCCGGTAGCAGCCTGATGGCCGGCCTTGCCGGCCTGGTCGTTATGTTGTTCACTCATCTACTCTATTCTACCCCCATTTAGAAATCCCTGTCTAATGCTTGAGAAAGCGCAATTTTACCGATATAATTTCACCAGCTTTTCTTAATTCGCGTAACTGTTATGGGGTCCATACATGCCAATAGTAAAACTAGCCAGTCTGCCCACAATCAAGCGTCTTCCGTCATACCTACATGTTGTTGAAGCGGCTCAGAAAGATGGGAAAGACTTTATCTCCGGGACCATTATCGCCGAGGAGCTTGAACTTGAGCCGATTCAGGTGCGAAAAGACCTGGCAATCACCGGTATTGTGGGAAAACCCCGCATAGGGTTTCCAGTGAATGAACTTATTCATGCCATTAATTCATTTTTAGAATGGGATAAAATCCACCGTGCCATTATTGTGGGTGCCGGTAACCTTGGCCGGGCTCTTATGGGCTATGCAGAGTTTAAACGGCACGGTATGAGTATTCTCGCCGCTTTCGATCCATCAACAGATAAAATCGGGAAAACCATCTGCGGGGTAACGGTGCACTCCCTGAATCAGATGGTGGGCAAGATCCAGGAACTGGACGTACATATTGCAATTCTCACCGTGCCCTCGGATCAGGCCCAGGCGGTGGCTGAGCTGCTGGTGAAAGCCGGCATTAAGGCCATCTGGAACTTCACCAATGTAAAACTCAAGGTTCCCGAAGATGTGGTGGTTCAGAAAGAGGATCTTTCATCGGGCTATGCGGTTCTTGCGGTGAAAATGGCCCGACAGCACGGCTCAGTGTAGCCGCCGGCTGTATCGACAGATACAACAACAGAAAACGCGGCAGACACAACACAGGTACCTAAAATGGATGATAAAACCGCCGAACAGGCAGAAATGCTCACCAACCGCTTGAAAAAGCGGCATCAGCATCTTCGAAAATGGGCAAAACGACAGGATATTCAGGCGTTCCGGCTGTACGACAAAGATATCCCCGAAGTCCCTCTTCAGATTGATATATACGGAAAGTATCTGCACATCGCAGAGCTTCTGAAGTTCAGGGACAAAGATGAACAGGAACAGGAAGAGTGGACCATCACCATGGCCGAGCATGCGGCACGGGCCCTGGGAATTCCTGAGGAAAATGTGTTCATCAAAACCCGCAGGCAGCAGAAAGGGCGTAATCAGTATGAACGCTTCGCCCGTGAACGCTTCACCATAGAAATCCGCGAAGGCGGCCTGGAATTCGAAATTAACCTTTCGGATTATCTGGATACAGGACTGTTTCTGGACCACCGCACCACACGATCCTTCGTACGGGATATCGCTGACGGTTCCAGAATGCTCAATCTCTTTTCTTATACGGGGAGTTTTTCCGTCTACGCCGCCAATGGCGGGGCCATGAGCACCACCAGCGTAGATATGTCCAACACCTACAGCGAATGGGCCAAACGGAACCTTGAACGCAACGGCTTTCTTACCGGGAATCTGCATCGGCTGATCACCGCCAATGCAATAGAATGGCTGAATCAGGCGGTAGAGCGAAAAGACAGCTACGACCTCATTGTCTGCGATCCCCCCACCTTTTCCAACAGTAAAAAAATGGACGGGGTTTTTGATGTTCAAAAGGATCAGCTATGGCTCATAGAGCAATGCCTGAAACTTCTCACCAAGAAAGGAGTGCTGATCTTCAGTAACAACTTCAGAAAATTCCGTCTGGAAGAGCGGGAGCTAAAAAAACGGGGCGCTCTTATAGACGAAATTACCAACAAGACAATACCTGAGGATTTTGCCAAACGCAAACCCCACCGCTGCTGGCTTATTCAGCGAAGCTGAGCCCCGGAGTATGCCCAAGACACAGGGGCGGACTCAGCCCCTGACAATCCGTGCATACCGTTTTTTTCCGGCTCTGAGAATGATTCCGTCCTCTCCAAGACGGGAAGCATCGATGTTCTGCTCAATATCGCTCACCTTCTCATCGTTCACCCTTGCTCCGCCCTGCTGAACAAGGCGGCGGGCTTCACCCCGGGAGGAACACAGGCCGCTTCTGGCAAACAGTTCCAGTACGCCGATTCCCGCTTCCAGTTCTTCTGAAGGAATTTCGGTGGTGGGCATGGAATCCAGGGCTGCGGCAGCGCCATCCTTTGAGAAAGCCGCCTTTACCGATTCAAGGACTTTATCCGCAGTTTCTTTCCCGTGTACCAGCGAAGTGAATTCATAGGCCAGAATTTCCTTGGCTTCATTAATCTTTTGATCCTTCCATTCAGCCATTTCATCTATCCGTTCCATTGGAAGAAAGGTGAAGAGTTTGAGAAATTTAATTACATCCGCGTCCGCAACATTTCGCCAGTACTGGAAAAAATCAAATGGGCTGAACATATCAGCATCCAGATAAACTGCGCCTTTCTCTGTTTTTCCCATTTTCTTTCCGTCGGATCGGGTTACCAGAGGAAACGTAAGGCCGAAACTGCGTGCTTCATGCCCTTCCACCCTGCGGATCAGGTCAACGCCTGCCACAATGTTACCCCATTGGTCGTCCCCGCCGATTTGCAATTCACAATTGTGTTTCCGGTAGAGTTCCAGAAAGTCGAAGCTTTGCAGGAGTTGGTAATTAAACTCAATAAATGAAAGTCCATTTTCCATACGCATCTTGTATGCTTCAAAACTGAGCATCCGGTTTACCGAAAAATGGCGGCCGATATCCCGAAGGAATTCGATGTAGTTGAGACCGGAAAGCCAGTCTGCGTTGTTGGCTACAGTGATGCTCTCTGTAATGCCCGCATTTTTAAAGAACGTGTCGAACTGAGTCTGAAAGCGACCGACGTTTTCGTTGATTTCTTCCACGGTAATCATCTTCCGCATTTCAGTTTTCCCGCTGGGATCCCCGACTCTGGCTGTGCCGCCTCCAAGAAGTACCACCGGCTTGTGCCCCGCCCGGGCGAGGTGGGCAATGGCAAATACCGGGATCATATGCCCCGCATGGAGGCTGGGTCCGGTGGGATCAAACCCGGCGTAGAGTGTAACCGGACCTTCTTCCATCTTCTTCTCCAGCCCTTCAAGGTCGCTGCACTGCTGCAGGAAGCCCCGTTCTGCCAGAACCTTGAGGGCTTCATTGTGTACCGTACGCCCGGAAATGTGAGATCCGGGGATTTTATCCGTCTGTTCCGCCTTGGCGGAACCCTGTTCTTGGGTATTCATAGTCTTTTTCCCTTTGTAATATTTCACCCCTTCCGTAAGGGGAGCGGATCAGCATCCAGCGGGAACCTCCGTTCCGGCCATGGCCCTGGGTCAGGCCATGCACTGGGTCAGGCGATGCCCTGGTTTCGACGCTCCCCGTAGCCTCAGCTCCGACGGTATTCCTTCACCGCCTTGCGGATATGGGAGGAGAGTTCGCTGATAGGCAGGCGAACCTGCTCCATGCTGTCCCTGTAGCGCAGGGTAACCGTTTGATCTTCCTTGGAGTCATAGTCCACGGTGACGCAGAACGGCGTACCGATTTCATCCTGACGGCGGTAACGGCGGCCGATGGCACCGCTCTGGTCGTAAAAGGTGGCGAAGTCTTCCCGCAGTTCCTTTTCAACCTCCCGGGCCAACTCGGCCAGACCATCCTTTTTCACCAGGGGGAATACCGCAACGGTGATGGGAGCAAGATCGGGGTGGAAACGGAGAACGGTTCGCACATCTCCGTCGGCCACCTCTTCCTCTTCATATGCATCTGACAGAACCATGAGGAGGGTTCGGGTCAGACCTGCACTGGTTTCAATAATGTATGGAACAAAGCGCTCCCGGGTCTGATCATCCAGATAGGTCAGATCTTTTCCGGAGAACTCCCCATGCCGTTTCAGGTCGAAATCGGTACGGTTATGGATGCCTTCAAGCTCCTGCCATCCGAAGGGAAATTCATATTCAATATCGAACGCCGCCTTGGCGTAGTGGGCCAGCTCATCGGGGCCGTGCTCCTTGAAGCGAAGCTTATCCATGCGTATTCCGATTTTCTCGTAGTAGGCCATCCGGGCTTCCTTCCAGGTTTCAAACACCTCATCATCCTGGGAAGGATGGATAAAATACTGCATCTCCATCTGCTCGAACTCGCAGGTTCGGAAAATAAAATTCTTGGTAACGATTTCATTCCTGAATGCTTTTCCCACCTGGGCAATACCGAAGGGAACTTTCACTCGACCGGATTGGAGAACGTTTTTATAGTTCACATAAATTCCCTGGGCGGTTTCGGGTCGCAAATAGACGGGGGTGCCGCTTTCATCGGTGGGTCCCATGATTGTTTTGAACATGAGATTAAATTCCCTTGGCTCGGTGAAACTGTCCCTGGTGCCGCAGTTGGGACAGGCTGCATTCAGATCGATATGGTCGGCCCTAAAGCGTGACCGGCACTGCTTACAATCCACCATGGGGTCATGGAAGTTTTCCACATGACCGGAAGCCTCCCACACTCTGGGGTGCATGAGAATTGAAGCATCTATCCCCACGATATTATCGTGGAGCTGGGTCATTTCCTTCCACCATTTATTCTGAATATTGTTTTTCAGCTCAACACCCAGGGGACCGTAGTCCCAGGCTGAGGAGAGACCTCCGTAAATCTCGGAGGACTGGAAGACGAAGCCCCGGCGCTTGGACAAGGATACAATTTTATCCAGGGTTATACCCTTCTGGTTCTTTTCTTTCTTGGACATCTGTTTTCTCCTGTTGATAAATATCTGTGCTTACAGCAGCCCGATAGCCGTTTCCAGCCGGGAGAGGGCCTTTTCCCGCCCCATGAGACGGATTGAATCCGCCAAAGGAGGTGTGGCACGGCTTCCGGTAATGGCAATTCGAAGGGGCATCATCACCTTCCCCATACCTGTCCCAAAGGATTCGGCAAGATTCTGGAAGTAATCGTGAAAACCTTCCTCATCCAGGTCCGCAATGCGGCTGAAGTCGTCCCTGATATGTTTCAGGATTTTTTTCGTGTCTTCAGGTTCCTGTTTCTTCTGCACCAGATCTTCCGCTCCGTTGAGGGTGAAATCCCGGAAAAGGAATCCAGCCACCGATGGAATATCCGACAGAAGCTTCATCCGCTCTTTTGCCAGGGGCATCACCTTCTGAAGAACTTCAAGCTGTTCAGAAGGGACATTGCCCTGGGCGTCCCTGGTTATATAGCCTTCATCCAGAAGATACGGCAGACAAAGATCCACAAGCCGGTTCTCATCTGAACGGGCGATATACTGGGAGTTATACCACTGGAGTTTCTTGTAATCGAATACTCCAGGAGCCTTATTAATTTTCCCGTCTTTAAAGACCCGTTCCAGATCCTGAATACTGAAGAACTCGGTGGACTCGTCATAGCCCCAACCCACCATGGTCACATAATTCACCAATGCCTCGGGAAGATATCCCTGGGTACGGAAATCGATAACTGATGTGGACCCGTGACGTTTGGAGAGCTTGGACCCGTCTTTTCCCATGACCATGGGAAGGTGGACAAATTCCGGAACATCCCAGCCGAATGCCCGGTAGAGCAGTACATGAAGGGCTGCGGAACTGACCCATTCCTGGGCCCGGAGAATATGGGTAATTCCCATATGGTGATCGTCCACCACATGGGCCAGATGGTATGTGGGGAACCCATCGGTTTTCAGTAAAACCGGGTCGGGATTAATATCCTTGTGCTTTCTTCTGGTTTCGCCCAGAACCCGGTCGGAAATTACCGTTTCTCCCTCCAGGGGGATCTTGAATCGGATTACATAGGGTTCTCCGGCGGCTTCTTTGGCGGCAAGCTCTTCACTGTCGAGGTTTCTGCAATGACGGTCGTAACCCTGGTGCCCGCCTTTCTGTTTACTCTGCTGTTCACGCAGCTTTTCCAGACGCTCAGCGCTGCAGAAACATTTGTAGGCCTTTCCCTCTTCCACTAACTGGAGAGCAAGCTCTTTGTATCGGTCAAAACATTCACTCTGGATGTAGGGGCCGTACTCTCCTCCCACATCGGGACCTTCGTCCCAGTGTATCCCGATCCAGTTGAAGGTATCATAAATATCCTGAAGGGCACGGGGATCAAAACGGGTCTGATCGGTGTCTTCCACCCGGAGAATAAAGGTTCCACCCTGGCTGCGGGCGAAAAAGTAGTTGAAGAGAGCCGTTCGAAGACTCCCTATGTGCTGTAACCCCGTTGGACTCGGGGCATAGCGGACGCGGACGCTCATGAATTGCTCCGTTTGTTCGTGTATTTCACTACCCCGGCGTGGGCAGTGAATGGCCATTATAGCCAGTGGTGAATTTGCGGTCAAGGATGAGCGGGATTGGGCTGCCGGCGGAGGCTTCGGCCAGCGGGCCGGCGGCAGCCGCTTACTGCCGGTACCAGCTGAAAAAATCCTTCATTTCGGTACACACATGTCTGAGTTCATCCTTCTCGGGGAGAAAGACCATGCGGAAGTGATCGGGTTCGCTCCAGTTAAAGCCGGTTCCCTGTACAAGAAGAATTTTCTTCTCCAGGAGAAGGTCCAGAATCATTTTCTGGTCATTCTGAATATTGAAACGTTTCTGGTCCACACGGGGGAAGAGATACAATGCGCCTTTGGGCTTTACTACGCTGAGCCCCGGAATGGAGCTTACCATTTCATAGGCAATGCTCCGTTGCTGTTCAAGGCGACCTCCCTCTGCGGTGAGATCAGCGATGCTCTGGTAGCCGCCCAGACTTGCCTGAACCGCATACTGGGCGGGAACATTGGCACAAAGACGCATGCTGGCCAGGATATCCAATCCTTCCTGGTAATCTCTGGCATGGCTCAGTCTTCCCGAAAGAAGCATCCAGCCGCTTCGGAAGCCTGCAGCCCTGTAGCTCTTGCTAAGACCGTTAAAGGTAATACAGAGAATATCATCACAGATGCTTGCCATCGTGACATGTTTGTATCCATCGTAGACGATTTTATCATAAATCTCATCGGCAAATAGGATCAGATCATGTTCCGCTGCCATTGCATGAATTTTTTCCAGAATTTCCCGGGGGTACACGGCGCCTGTTGGATTATTTGGATTGATCACCACCACCGCCTTGGTCCGCGAGCTAATCTTTGACCTCATATCATCAATATCGGGATTCCACTCGGATGATTCATCACAGATGTAATGCACGGCCTTCCCGCCGGAGAGGTTCACCGCCGCGGTCCATAATGGATAATCTGGGGAAGGAATGAGCACTTCATCCCCGTCGTTGATCAGCCCCTGCATGGCCATAACGATCAGTTCGCTGACACCATTTCCCATATAGATGTTTTCAAGATCCGCATGGGGTACGCCCCGGGTTTGGTAGTACTGCATAATCGCCTTCCGGGCGGAAAACAACCCCTTGCTGTCGCAGTAGCCCTGGGCGTTACGAAGATTGTAGATTACGTCGTGGATCAGTTCGTCCGGGGCTTCGAAGCCGAAGGGAGCAGGATTCCCGGTGTTCAGTTGAATTACCCTGGTGCCCTCCTCTTCCAACCTTTTTGCCTCTTTCAGCACAGGTCCCCGAATATCATAGAGCACATCTGCCAGCTTGTTGCTTTTCACGTGTACCGGGTTTCCGGGCTCAGCCTGGGCCGCAAATTTTCTGCCCGGAGAAGGGCTCGCGTCCGGATCTGCGGATTGTTTACTGCTGGACATGCTCATCCTCCTGGTTTCGGGTGTCATCCGGATCTTGAACGTTTTCCACACTGGCCACCGGGATGTCGGCAGTGTAGGCATAATTGGCAATGCACCATTCACCGGCCTGCTGCAAAATTGAGCTTAATGTGAGAATATGAAGTTTTTCCTTCCGTGCTTCAAGTTTTTTCGCCCAGCCTGCCTTGGAGTAGCGTGATGCAAAACTTGAAAGAAAATCTCCTACCTGCTCAGAAATTTCCTGCTGGAGAATATCTTTTAAGAGATACGCAGACAGCAGTCGCACCGCTTCATCATTGCTCTTTTCTGCGGCCAGGGTAAGACGGTCCCGGGGGGCGTCTCCTTCCTGAAGACGTAATGCGGAAAACGCCCACATCCAGTCCGCCCATCCTTTCTTGGTGAGGGAATTCTGGATAATCCAGGGATCGAAAAATTCTTTGAGCCCGCGAAAATCATTTGTGAGAAGATAGCCGGTACTCAAAGGCAGAAGCAGACGCCTGAAGACACGCGGCTTCTCTTTGCCTACCCACTCCGCAAGACGTACAATATTTTCGGGTTTCCCCTTTACCACATAGGTATTCAGGAGAATCTGGACCCGTTGATCGCCGATCCGTTTCTTCGAAAAAATCTCCTGTTCCAAATACTTCTGGATCATATCCCAATCCTTCTGCTCAAGGAGAGTGAACATTTTCCAGTTGCGTATGAAGTAGCCGTCGAGCCCCAGAAGCACCAGGACAAATAGAAGCAGCAGATGCCAGGAATTTTGCCAGAACGGAGCTGCATATTCCCAACCCAGCATGAAAACCGGGAGTAACGCAATAAAAAGGAAAGAAAAAACCACGATGGCGTTGAAAATCAGGAAAATCAGCTTAAATTTCATGTCTAATGCTCCTATAATATATATTGGGAGAAGGTATTTATTTAGAAATCTGCTTGTTCTACAAATTATACGTTTATACACTTTGAGGTACAAGAGATTCCATGGATGAATCAATACGGAGATTCACAACCCACGGCATGAAAGGGAGTTCATGAACGATTATTTATTGAGCCAGATAGAGGAAGGGAAGTTTTTTAATCTTGGCGCCTTTCTTGATGACAACTACATCCTCCTGTCCCCCGAGACCCCTGTAGATCAGCCCCTGCTGGAACGGCTCCAACGATGGGGTTATAATTATGTATATTCCAACGGCGATATGACCAACCGGGCGGACAGCCAGGGCGGAATAAACGGCGATGACGTTGAAGTGGCAAACCTGAACGCCCAGTTCGAGGAACGGGAGGAACTGGAGCAGGCAGAAGCAAAGTTCCGGGAGATGGTAGAGTTCACGGAAAAAATATTCACCCAGTTTGTCACCCGGGGAGATCTTCCCCACGGGATGATCTCCAACAAGGTGAAGGAATTCATCGAGACGGTGAAACGGTACCGCCACTTTCTTCTCCGGTACAACGAATTTCATGTAAATATCAACTACATTGTGGTTCACTCGGTAAAGACCACCATTGTGGGCACCATCCTGGGACTGGAAATGCATCTTCCACCCCACAAAATGATTGAACTTGCCACCACCTGTCTGCTCCATGAAATCGGGATGATCAAACTCCCCAGTCAGCTCTACATGACAGACAAACTTCTGAATGAGAAGGAGCGGAAGGCTATATCCGCCCATACCGCCCTGGGATTTAAAATCCTAAGGACCCATGATTATCCTATGGCCGTCTGCCTGGGCGTCCTGGAAAGTCATGAAAATATTGACGGCAGCGGATACCCCCGGAGCCTCACCGGCGAACGGATCAGCCAATATGCTAAAATTGTTTCTGTGGCTTCTTCATTCGCCGCCATGAACTCGGACAGACCCTTCCGGGTGGCCCTGGACGGACATCATGCGGTTGTTGAGCTCCTGAAAAACCGGGGCACCCGCTACGATGCGGCAGTGCTCGGCGGGCTGGTAAAAGCCTTGTCGGTATACCCAATAGGAACCTTTGTTCAGGTGGAAAACGGCGCTCAGGGAATGGTGGTAAAGACATTTCAGGAACAACCCCGGGCACCCCTTGTCAAACTGCTGCTGGGCCCCCAGGGCGGCCAATACATGGAAAATCCGGTGGTTAACACCCATAATGAAGAATACCGAATTGTGGGAGTCATTCCCAACACCAAGGCATCCAAGCTCAGGGAAGCTCTGAACCGCGAATAGCCGGATCGGAGGGTAACAGTGGACATTGAACTCCATTCAGATCGGGGAAAAACGGTTATTCTTCCCCGTCATTCGCCCGCTCTGCAAGCCATAGAGACCCTCTATTCTCACGAATTACAACAGACCGGTCTTCCTGCCGGTGTGAGTTTAGACAACCAGATCATGCCTCTCCAGGAAGAGCTCCTAACAGGGGGCGAATTGAAGATGATTCTTCGGGATTCCCCTCAAGGTAGTGAAATCCGGCGCAGAAGCATGAATTTTATTTTAAGTATGGCTTCTCAGAACCTGTTTCCCGGGCGGCAGCTGGTAATTGGCCACAGCATCGGTGAAAGCATGTTTTTTTCATACCGTGGAGAAGAAGCCGTTTCCCGGCAGGATCTTGATACTCTCCAGCGGGAGATTGATCGTATTCTGGTTGAAGACCCGGCTATCAAACTGAATATTAGGAAATACGAAGAACTGGAAGCGTATTTCTCTCAGCATGGTCGATACAGCACACTTCTACTGATGCATCATTATACCCAGCCCCATCTACGGGTGTATGAATGTGAATCCTACATTGACCTGGATCATGGCCCCCTGCTCTCACGATGCTCAATGGCAGGCAATTTTCATCTCAGGGTCCATTCTTCGGGCTTTGTACTGATATATCCCCGTTCTGGCGGCGATGGGGACCTAGCTGGAGAATTTACCGATATTCATGTCCTCACCCAAACCTACACCGAGTATCACCGATGGGCTGAAATCCTGGGAGTGGATACCGTAGGCAAAATGAACCAGCTGGTTCAGGAAAAACGGATTAAAGAGTTTATCTGGGTTGCCGAATCCCTGCAGGCTCAGAAACTTGCCAGTATTTCACAGGATATTCAGCAAAGAAAGGAAATTCCGAAAATTATTCTGGTTGCAGGCCCTTCTTCCAGCGGGAAAACCACCTTTGCCAAACGGCTGCTGATTGAGTTACGCAGCCTGGGACTGCATCCCAGAAGCCTTTCCCTGGACAATTATTTTGTGCCCAGACAGAACACCCCCCTGGATGATGAAGGAAACTATGACTTCGAGAGCATCGACGCACTGGACATCCCGCTTCTGAACAGCCATCTGCTTGATTTAATAAACGGAAACACGGTTGGCATTCCACGCTTCGACTTTGTGAACGGTATACCTGAATACAATAATTACGAGCTTGCGCTGGAAGAAGACGGCATATTAATCATCGAAGGAATTCACGGTCTGAACCCCGCCCTCACTCCGGAGATACCCGATGAACAAAGCTACCGAATTTACATATCTGCACTCACCCAAATAAACCTGGATGACAGCAACCGGATATCCACCAGCGATAACCGACTAATCCGGCGGATTGTCAGGGATCATCGCTACCGGGGCTACAGCGCCCGGGAAAGCATTATGCGCTGGCCTTCGGTTCGCAGGGGGGAACATGCTCATATTTTTCCGTTTCAGGATGAGGCGGACGCCACCTTCAATTCGGCCCTGGATTACGAATTGGGGGTTCTAAAAGCCCATGCCGAGCCCCTTCTCAAAGAAATTCATCCATCATCCCGGCATTTTTCCCAGGCCCGCCGGCTTCTGGGAATTCTGGAAGCCTTCCTTCCCATTCAAAGAGAGTTTGTTCCCGACCTCTCGATTCTCAGGGAATTCATCGGCGGCAGCAGATTCAAGTATTGATGTATCCCAGTTCTTTCATCCACTCCATCCCCTGCTGAACCGACCGGAAATAGCGTTGAACACACTCGCCGCTTTTTAATGAACGGTAAATATCATCAAACTGATATTCAGTGAGAGTGGAGCTTTCGGGAATATCTTTGCTGTGAATAATCGCAATGTGACGCAATCCGTGGGCTACTCTCCAGGCATGAAGATCTTTGAGAATGGGAGTGGAAAACTGGGTGTACAACCCCTGTCCGTGCAAAATGGCAATCATAGCCCAGGTATCGTCTGACCAGCTGGCAATTACTGCATCCTTTACACGGACAGCAAAGCGGCTCGCCGCCTCCGCGTTCCAAGGACCAGTGGCGTTCACCACCAGCAGACGCTGCTGAATGGAAATATCATACACCCCATGTTCTTCAAACATTGTGTCCTCACAACCTCAGACTTTATAACTTCATATTACCACAACAGTATAGATTTCCAATATTCACATTAAGCACATCATTATCGTAGCCTTCTGGAAATAGCCAAAATTGGTTATGTATTCTTTGTCTATGTAGTGAGCATAATACACATATCAGCTGAAAAATTCTTCAGCCCGGTATTCAATATTGCCCCATCCGGAAATATCCGGGTATTCCAATGCCCGGGTAAGATGGGAAAGATACTGAGGCCGAGGGATGTTTTGGGCTCCCAGGGAGAGAATGTGGGGATTTTCCACCTGGGAATCGATGATTTCACAGCCGGCGAGAGAGAGAAAGCGGGCCAGCCCGGCGAGGGCGAACTTGGACGCATTGGGAAGAAGGGAAAACATGGATTCTCCGCAAAATATCCGGCCTCTGCTCACACCGTACAACCCGCCCACCAGCTTACCATCGGCATACACTTCCGCAGAGTGAGCATAGCCCAGGCGATGGAGTTCGTTATATGCGGAGATCATTTCCGGGGTAATCCAGGTGCCGACTTCCCCTTTGCGGGATACGGCGGCGCAGTTGCGTATTACCCCGGAAAAATCCCGGTCCATTTTCAGCACGTACCCCGAATTTTTCAGCATTCTGCGGCTGCGCTTGGAGATGCGGATGGCGTCGGAATAAAACACACAGCGGGGATCGGGACTCCACCAGAGTACAGGGTCGGGCTCAGAGTACCAGGGGAAAACCCCCTGCTCGTAGGCTGATAACAGCAATCCGGGGGATAAGTTGCCCCCCACCCCCAGAATCCCCTGGGGATCGGCATCCCCGGGGGCCGGGAGAGTTATCCGGTAATAATGGGAAAGTTCTTCTATAGATGAAAAATCATACATGCTCGCTCACGGGAGCCTTGGTTTCTGTCTTCTTTTTTCTCCGACGGGTGAATTTGATCACGATTTTATCCTCAGCCTGTTCCGCCTGGGCGTTGAGGCTCACCCGCGCCTTTCCGCCGTTTTCCAGTTTCCCGAAGAGAACTTCGTCTATGAAACGGGCTCTAATGAGATCATCCACGGTGCGGCTGATATTCCGGGCACCGAAATCTTCACTGTAGCCTTCAGCTGCCAGGAACCGTACCACGTCATTATCGACCTTCACCTGAACATCCTTTTCAACCAGCTGCTGCTGGAAGTTCTCCAGTTCTTTCTCGACAATATCAACCACGGCTTCATGGGTGAGGCCGTTAAAGACCACAACTTTATCCAGACGGTTGCGGAATTCCGGAGAAAAGGTTTTATCAACCGCATCGTGAATTGCCGCCCGATCCATCACCCGTTCACCGAAGCCGATGAGGCTTTTGCCGATGTTACGGGCGCCGGCGTTGCTTGTCATTATGAGTATGACGTTCCGGAAATCCGCCTTTCGGCCCGAATTGTCGGTGAGGGTTGCATAATCCATGATCTGCAGCAGAATGTTGTAAATATCCGGATGAGCCTTCTCCACTTCATCCAGCAATAACACCGCATGGGGGTTGCGCCGAATGGATTCGGTGAGCATGCCGCCTTCTTCGAACCCCACGTATCCCGGAGGGCTTCCGATAAGCCGGCTCACCGAGTGACGCTCCTGGTATTCGGTCATGTCGAAGCGGAGAAGCTGGACGCCCATTTGTTCGGAGAGCTGGCGGGCAAGTTCCGTTTTTCCCACACCGGTGGGTCCCACAAAAAGAAAGTTGGCCACCGGCTTATCGGCCTTGCGGAATCCCGCACGGCTTCGCTTAATAGATTCAACCACCGCATTCACCGCTTCATCCTGTCCGTACAGGGTGGAGAGAATGCCCGATTCAAGGGTTTTCAGTTTCTCCCGCTCGTTTCCGTACACACGCTTTCGGGGGACCCGGGCGATTTTTGAAATGACCGTCTCGATATCTTCAACACTCACCTCTGGCCACAATTCCCGGTCCCATTCTTCATTGGTTTTGGCTTCCTCTGCCTCTGGAACGCTGTGGCCGTCCTGTTCATCGCTTGTGTCCCGGATAACGGATTTCTCTTGCTCTCCCTGCTCCCCGGCTTCGGACCTCTCGTTAAAGCTTTGCTGCTCATTTGAGCTGTTTTCTGATGCCGGCGCATCTTCTGAGGCCTTTCCAGATGGATTTTCTGCTTTATCTTCTGTATTTTCTTCGCCTTTTTTTTCTGCGCTCTGATCTGACTGTTTTGCATGTGCATTGGCCTTCTCAAGAGCTTCCTGGGCGGTAAAACGGAAGGTGCGCAGGCGGATGAGGGCACCAATCTCGTCAATTACATCGATGGCCTTATCGGGGAGGTAGCGTTCATTGATGTACTGATCCGAGAGCTCTACAGCCTGCCTCAGGGCGTCGTCGCTGTAGCGTACATGATGATGGTCTTCATAATTCTTTCTCAGCCCTTTGAGAATCTCGTAGGCGTCATCCTGCGATGGTTCCGGCACCTCGATACTCTGAAATCTCCTGGCCAGGGCATGATCCCGCTCAATAAAACGGCGGTATTCCTCCGGGGTGGTGGCTCCGATAATCCGGACCTTCCCGGATGCCAATGCGGGCTTGAGCATGTTGGAGGCATCCATGCTGCCGCCAGACGCTGCGCCGGTTCCAACCACTGTATGAAGCTCATCAATAAAAAGAATAATATTATTCTGAGATTCAACTTCCTTCATGAGAAGTTTCATCCGTTCTTCGAAATCCCCCCGGTAGCGGGTTCCGGCAACAAGGGCGCCCATATCCAGGGCAAGAAGTTGATAGTCTTTCAGAAGGTCGGGAGTTTCTTCGTGGGCCAAAGCCCGGGCAAGACCTTCCACAATGGCGGTCTTTCCCACCCCCGGTTTACCGATAAGCACCGGGTTATTTTTAATTCTCCGCATGAGAACCTGCATCGTTCGCTCCAGCTCTTCATCCCTTCCAATGATGGGATCAATTTCACCGTTCACCGCAGCAGCCACAAGGTCCCGTGTAAAGGCTTTGATCGCTTTCTTTTTCTTCCCCGATGATTTTTTTTCGCCTGACTGTCCCTGGGCGTCATCTTCCTCGGCTGCGAAGAAGTTTTCTTCTCCTTCCTCTTCACTTGAGGCAAACAATTCCTCATCATCATCATCTTCATCATCGTCATCATTCTGATTATTCATGTCCTGTTCGCTTCTACCCAGCACATGACTGATAATTTCCAGAAGTCCGATTCGTTCAACACCGGCCTGTTCAAGAAAATACCGACCATGACTTTCTGGTTCATCGAACAGAGATACAAGAATATCTCCGGGCTCAATGGTGTCTTTGTTCACGTGATGGCTATGCAAAACCGCCCGTTCAAACACATGGTTGAACGAAGCGGAGGAGAGCGGCTCGTTGTTTTCTATTGTGGGTGTGTTCTCCATGAGAAATTCTTTCAGCTGTTCCCGGAGTTTATCCGGTTCCCCGCCGCAATGAGTGATTACTTCCCGGGGATAGGGAAAATTCAGCGCAGCATAAAGTACATGTTCCGGGGTGAGAAATTCATGCTGCCAGCTCAACGCTTCCTGGTATGCGGAATTGAGTATATCCTGGACTTCACCGCTAACTTTCATATATACCTCTTGATTTCAAGCTTTTTCGATTCTGCACCGGAGGGGATATTCTTTCTCCCTGGCATAACGATGCACCTTCTGGACCTTGCTTTGGGCAATATCGTAGGTGAATGTTCCTACGTCGCCGGCCCCTTTTTCATGGATTTCAAACATAATACGCTGAGCATTCATCGGGTCCTTCTGAAAAAACTTCATCAGCACCTCAACCACGAACTCCATGGTTGTATAATCATCATTCAACATAATGACCTTATACATGTCGGGTTTTTTCAGTTCTGTTTTTTTCTTCAGCTGAACATCACCCTGTCCGCCGGGTTCAGGCATAGAAATACTCCCATAGTCGTTGCTGCAGTGGCACAGCATGTGATCCTTCGTCTGTGATTAAACCTTCCCTCAGAACTGTAAGGGTCATGTAACGGCGCCTCTGCAGGGCTTAAAATTCCAGAGGTGCGAAGTATCCCGATTCATCTCTGCCGCTTTTGGTGAAGTGGGTTACCTCAACCTCTATAGGAAGATACTTTCTTCCAAAGTCAGCGTCAAACAATGAATTGGTTTGAAACAGATATATTCCGGTTCTTCTCCGTTCAAAATCCCGGGCCATCTCATTGAGTCCCCGGGGCTGGAAAAGACGGTAACGCTTCCCGCCGCTTTGCTCGAGTAGATATTCAAGGGCCGGATCCACCGTGGTGTCGCTCAACTGGATAAGGCTAAACCTGATGCTGTTATTCCGCAGATATGCCAGTGTCTGGTTCAAACCGATATTTTCGAAAGCCCAGTCGGGCAGACTGCCCCGGCCGATGAACACCAGCTCCCGCTTACTCTGATCCAGCAGCAACCGGTCTCCGGCCAGCCGGATTGCCTGATCCAGCCGCCACTCACGGTCCGCACCCAGGTTTTCAAGGATGGCAGGAATATTATCCGGATCATCTCCCCGGTCGTATTCAAGAACCGGAGACAGCCCTGCAGATACAACCCTGAGAGAGGGGGGGCTTTCCATGGATGAGATTGCTTGAAGGGTCTGATTCAGGGCTTCGACCTGGCGCTCACGGAATCCCCCGTCATTCCGGGCCTGGGAAGACTCCATAATCAGAGCAATACTGCTGTGGGTGTCGAAAGAGCCGCTGTACTCCAAATCCCAGCCGTTAAGGGGAAGCCCTTCTTCTGTAAGAATAAAGTTCTCTTCAGCCAACCCGAGAACGGGATTTCCAGCGAAATCCCGTACCGAAACTTCCACATGTATGTCGGGAAAATCCGCTGACTCAACCCGTAGAATTTCCACATGATAGCCCGAGTAAAGACCTGATAATCTGGACAAAAACAGAACCCGGCTGTTACGAAAATCACTTACCAGCAGATTATCGTTATCGTCCAGTCGGGCAGAAATGAACTGTGCATTCCGGTTCTGCGCAGCTTGGTGCAGCTCCCTCAGGCTCAAATCGGCGGAGTTAAAGCGGTGCACGGCGCTGCGGCTTGTAATGATAATTTCCTGCGCTGATTCAGCATAGATATCTTCAATTTCATCCAACCGGGGCATAGGAAAACTTTCGAGAATATTCCCGCTGTGATCAAAAAAATGAATTACCGGGGAACTGCTGCGGTTATCCGCGGCAAAGATCCCCTCCTCCACTGCAGTGATCCCCCCGATCTGGGAAAAGCCCTGAAACACCGACGGAGCGTCCCGGAATGCCGCCGGGGACCCGAAATGGAACAAGAGATTTCCCTGAAGGTCAAACTTTGCAATTCTCTGATTACCAAAATCACTCACGTAGAGGGCGGGCTCCGGGGAAATGCTCACGTACTGGGGACCAATGAGCTGGTTGTCGCCGATGCCGGTGCCACCGAAGCGCCTCACCGTGTTGCCCTGCATGTCCAGGACGGAAATGTTGTCCGAAAGGAAGTTGCTGACGAAAATTTCATCTTCGTAAAGATCAAGGTCATACGGGCCTGAAAGGGGGGTCAGCCCCCCGATGAGAGTATCCAGAATGCGTCCGCTTTGATCCAGGAGCTGTATGCTGTTTCTGCTGAAAGATGTGATGTAGCTTCGCCCCGTACCGTCGGGAACGATCCCTCCGGGGTGCAGCATAGAATTCTGATATTCCTCAGCTTCGAATTCCTCCAGGATCAGGTAATCCCGGTCTTCCCCCAGTTCTCCGGCGAGACTCTGGCGGGAGCGTACATGATCAATAAATGCCCGAAGGGATGGCGACGCCTCTCCGGCATTTTCGATTCGCTCCCACTCATTCAAGGCTGCATCTTCGAACCCGCTGAAATAGAGAGCCCGTCCCAGCCATTCTCGGGTGAGGTTATCGTCTGCCACAAAACTCAGACTTCTTTGAAAAGCGAGAATTGCCTCATTATATCGGCCCCGGTGAAAGCCCACCACTCCCTCTCTGAAACTCTCCGATGCATTCAAGGCGTTAAAATCCACCTGTGCCCAGAGGGGGGTGCTGCCTGACAGTAAAATGAGAAGCAACATGGCCGCTGCTCCCATGTTTTTGGTATCCGGCATTCCGGATCGGAACATCGCTAATCCCTTCATGTATTTATCATACCCGCTTTTTTCACTTGTGCAAAATGCTCCTGAATTTCCTTCTCATCCGGTGCAAGATCCCGGGCCTTTTTCAGGGCTTTCATGGCACCCTCAAGTTCGCCGCTCTTAAACAGAACCCAGCCAAGAGTATCCATATACGCCGCACTATCGGGCCTGATGTTCAACGCCTTTCGGATGTAATCCCGGGCCACAGAAAGCCTCAATCCCTGGTCGGCCATAATAAAGGCCAGGGAATTCAGTGCGGTGGGATTCTCCGGATCGATATTCAGCGCTTCCTCCAGATTCTTAATACTGCCTGGAATATTGCCCTGTTCATAGAAAATATACCCCAAAGCGGCGTGAACCCGTGCGCTTTCATAGCCCTCATCCAAAAGATGCTGAAATTCGAACTCAGCCAGCCGGAAGCGGCCGGTCTCCGCATATATGTAGCCGATCACCATTCTGCTCTGATACGCCTGGGCGAAATCATCTGAGGAAGCTATTACCTGGTCCAAATATATTAGGGCTTCATCGTACTGCTCCAGACGGGTGTAGCACAATCCGAGATAGTATGAGACCTGGGAATACTGATCCTCCTCAACATCTATGCTCCGGAAATACCTCAGGGCTTCCTGAAACTTGCCTTCCTTATATAGGTGTATGCCTTTTTGCACAGTACGTACTCCCCGTTATCACTTCAGCATTGCTGAAGCACCTTATATGATAAAATTCGTCTGTTCATACTCAGAATCAATCTCATTATTTAAAGGATGCAGATGAACCGGGCTGATAGACACCAGATTCTGACTTACCGCCTCCCAGTCCGAACCGGGCTCATCGCTGTTATCCACCGGCTGCCCGGCAAGAAACCAGTAGCGGTCTCCCGACGGGGCATCGAACCACTCCAGTGCATCCTTATACAGGCGCCTGCCCGGATAGGTTATGCGGATATCCTTTCCTCCTCCGGGAATATTGGGTCCATTAATATTGATAAAATGATGCTCGTCCCAGATTCGGATAAACGCCGCCAGGTTTTTCGCAACAGTTTCCGCCAGCGGAGCATAGTGCAACGGAGGATGAAATCCGTTCAGGCTCACCGCAATGGAGGGAATATTCATGTATGCACCCTGCCGGGCGGCGGCTGCAGTACCTGAGTAGGTGATATCAGTTCCCAGATTCGGACCTCTGTTGATTCCCGATACAATTACATCGGGACGGCCATCCATAATGCCCATTACCGCAGTCATTACACAGTCCGCAGGAGAGCCGCTGGTCTGATATTCCCGCTCCCCGATCTTCCGCGCCCGGATGGAGTCCCGAAGAGTAATGGAGTGGGACATACCGCTGCGTTCCCCGTCGGGAGCCACAACCCAGATTTCCGCATCCGGATGATGCTGCTGAATTAGGGTCTTGAGAATTCGGATTCCATCGCTGTCTATGCCGTCATCATTGCTAAGAAGTATTTTCATCTGTTGACTGTTTCCTTTGCTGCCCAGTTGTCCGATATTTCGCTGGAAAAGAACGCTGCAGTTTCCGTTGCTTCGAAAGCTATAATTCCTTCCGCGTGCCTTCCCCGGGGCTCACCTCAATTAATTCCGGGTGAAATCCGAAGATCCTTTCATACTCATCCATCCGCTCCCGGTAGGTCTCCATATGTTCTTTCTCAATAAGCAGAAGCACGCATCCGCCGAATCCCCGGCCGGTAAGACGGGCGCCGTACACTCCGTCCATCTCCATACTCCGCTTTACCACCCAGTCAATCTCCGGTACCGACAATTCCATGAGATCCCTCAGACCTTCGTGGCTGCGGAACATCTCTTTGCCGGCTTCGGCATAGTTTCCATTCTGCAAATATTCGTAAACATCAGAAACTCTCTGGTATTCCTGAGCAACATGGATGCAGACCCGCCGCCGGGACTCGGAAAGGATACCCAGACTGTGGCGAATTTCCCTGATACTCAAATTCCTGTAGTCTCTGCCCCCAAGTTTTTCTTTAAGCTGATTTATGCAATCATCGGTAAGCTGATGGCGCTCAATCCGATCCTCTTCAAATTCCTGGGGCGGAACCTTGGAGTCAAGTAACACCATTCGGACGCTTCCCGGTGTATATTCCATATGCTCTACACTGAGACTGTGGGTGTCGATAAGACTGATTTTACCAGGCAATGCATGATGACATGCGAGATGGGGTAAAAATCCGGTATCTTCATGGAGAAATGCCGTTTCCGCCTGGTGGGCGCATTGCAGGAGTTGAAGTTCGCTCAAGGGGAACTTCTGAAGTCCGGCAATGGCTCGGGTTGCAGCAACCACTATGGCCGCCGAACTTCCCAGACCAATACCGCTTGGAACATTGCCGCCCACAGTGACATTGAGCCCCTCTATTGTACAGCCCATATTTTGAAGTCCGTAAATGGAACCTTTAATGAGATTCGCCCATCGGTCTTCCCGCTTGTACTTAAGATTTGAAAGGCTGCATTTCTTCCGTTCATCCAGATCAGCCGCATAAAATTTAAAGCTGTGATCATCCCGGGAAGATACCGCCACGTACATGCGAAACGGCAGAGCAAAACTCAGGGCATGACCCTCGGCGAATTCCGTGTGTTCACCCATGAGATTTGCAACTCCGGGTGCAGAGACCATGACCCCAGGCTTGTGATGATATTCTGTTGTATGAAGTTCAACGTAATCCCGGTCCAAACAGTCCCCCCTGGACTTTGAAATAATAGTACCTGATTATCAGAAACGTATCAACAAAAAGGATTTTTCTGATATGCTCTCCTGTATTATGAAGCTACACAGACCCCATTACCACATAATTCTTCTCTTTCCGCCATTCTCAGCACTGCTGAACTGGCTTGCCCAGCCCAATGAGCTGTTTCTTAATGGAAACTGGCTATTCGGACTCATTTCCTATATTCCGCTGTATGTGATGTTTGTTACCCCCGGAATAAAACGGAACCAAATGCGACTTTCAGCCGTTATTTTTGCTGTGAGTTTCACACTATCAAGCTATTTCTGGCTGACAAATTTTGGAGAATACTCCCTATGGACCATCGGCGGGGTGACCCTTGCGTACATAGGATATCATCTTGCATTTTTCCGGCTCTTATATTTTTTATTAGCTCCGGTGAAAGATACCAGGATGCAGGTATGGATGCAGCCATCTCTACGCCCTCTCCTTTTCGCCCTGGCCTGGACCGCCTTTGAGTTCTTTAAAAGCCGTGGGTATCTTGCATTTCCCTGGAATCTTGCAGCCTATCCCTTCCATGGCTTCACCGTCTTTAATCAGATCAGCGAACTGACCGGTATCTGGGCTATGAGTTTTACCATTTTGTTCCTTCAAGCTGCTCTTGCCCAATATCTACTGGAGCACACAGCAGGAACTCCGGGAAATTCCTCCCCGGCAGCCCCTGCTTTTCTCCGGAGGTCAAACGACGCCTGGCGTCAAGTAGCTGCGGCGGCGTCAATAATCCTGATGGTTTCAGCGTACGGTGTGATCCGGCATGGACACATTTCCCGCATACAGCTCAACGATGAAACACCTGAACTGATCCTGCTCATTCAGCAGAATGTGGACAGCTGGGCGGAATCCGACCCTGCTGCGGGAATGTCTGTGGCCATGGATCTTACCCATAAGGGAATAACAGCGGCCCTGGAAGAGTACGGACGGCAACCGGATATCATCAGCTGGAGTGAAACCAGTCTGAGCTATCCCTACGCCCCGGACAGCAGCTTTTACCGGAATTTCCCCCGGGAACTGCCTTTCAGAGAATTTCTTCAGGACTTGGAAGGTTCTTTGATAACCGGTGCTCCTCTGCTTCGAAGCAGAGACCCGTTTGTTGCCATGAACGGGGTACTGCAGATCAGTCCGGAAGGGGAAATTCTTCAGGACTACGGGAAAATACATCTTATTCCTTTTGCCGAGCATGTACCCCTCACCGACCTGCCATTTATCAGTACATTTTTAGAGGAGGTTATCGGCATCCCCGCCAGCGGATGGACTCCGGGCGGCGGCATTAGACTGTTTGACTTCCCCGAACGGGATCTTCACCTGGGTACCCCGGTGTGTTTTGAAGATTCCTTTGCATATAACAGCAGGTTTTTTGTAAAGGAAGGAGCAGATGTCCTGCTGAATCTTACAAACAATGCGTGGAGTCAAACCTACTCCGCCCAAATGCAGCATCTGGTATCCGCCCGCTACCGGGCAATAGAAAACCGCCGCCCCCTTCTCAGGGCCACAAACGGCGGAGTAACCAGCATAATTATGCCGAACGGCGAGATTTCAGCACAAATCCCCATGTTCGAAGCAGACTATCTTCTGGCTGAGATTCCTGTTGCAACCGAAATGCCCGTAACTTTGTACACCCGCTACGGGGACTGGCTGGCATGGCTGTTAAGCGCAGGACTTCTGGCGGCCTTAATCCTCCGCTACCGCCGGGAATTCCTCAATCGATAGCAGCTGAGACTGTTTCCACACTCTTTGGGGCAGTATTATTTGATGAGGACACAAAAAAAGGCATACCCCGAAAGGTATGCCGTATTACCGGTATCATGCCGGTCTGCATCTGTGTACAATTATTTGATGTTGTACTTCTTTTTGAACCGTTCAACACGACCGGCAGTATCCACTAGCTGCTGCTTACCGGTAAAGAAGGGATGGGATGCGGATGAGATTTCCAGCTCATAGAGCGGATACTCGTTTCCATCTTCATGTTTCAAGGTCTTTTTGGTTTCAACGGTGGACCGGGTAAGAAACACGGTTCCGTTGGCAATATCCTTGAATGCAACGGTTCGATATTCTGGATGAATATCTTTTTTCATAATGTCACCTCTCGTATATGTCCTCCCCGCCGTTCGAGCCACCGGAAAATTAACCGGGCTCCCCGGGAAAGAGGATTATTATTCACCGGCCGGCGAGGTATTCATCGACCGCAGGAAGGCCTCATTATTCTTAGTTTTGCGCATCCTGTCAATAAGCAGTTCCAGTACCTCGTTATCTTCCATGGGATTAATCACCTTCCGCAACACCCACATTTTCTGGAGCTCTTTCTCATCCAGCAGAAGATCTTCCTTTCTCGTTCCTGAACGTTTAATGTTAATTGCAGGATACAAGCGGCGGTCGGCCATTTTCCTGTCAAGGTTCACTTCCATATTACCGGTACCCTTGAACTCTTCGAAGATCACTTCATCCATCCGGCTTCCCGTCTCTATGAGGGCGGTGGCTACAATGGTTAGACTTCCTCCCCCTTCAATATTCCGGGCTGCACCGAAGAAACGTTTGGGTTTATGCAGGGCATTGGAATCCACACCACCGGAGAGAATCTTTCCCGATGTGGGAACCGTCTGGTTGTAGGCCCGGGCAAGACGGGTTATGGAATCCAGGAGGATTACCACATCCTTGCCGTGCTCCACCATTCGGCGGGCTTTTTCCAGCACCATCTCCGCAACCTGTACATGCCGGGTTGCCTGTTCGTCGAACGTGGAGCTGATGACCTCCGCCTTCACATTACGCTGCATGTCCGTAACTTCTTCCGGACGCTCATCAATAAGCAGAACAATGAGATACACGTCGGGATTATTTTCCGTAATTGCGTTGGCAATGCGCTGGAGAAGAATGGTTTTACCGGTTCGGGGAGGAGCAACCAAGAGTCCCCGCTGCCCTTTTCCAATGGGGCAAAAGAGGTTGATCATACGGGTACTCACCTCTCCGTTTTTCGTTTCCATATTCAGCCGCTCATTAGGATACAAAGGCGTAAGGTTATCGAAGGGAATTCGGGTCTGTGCCACTGAAGGGTTGTCGAAGTTCACCGACTCAACCCTGAGCATCGCAAAGAAGCGCTCGCCGTCTTTGGGAGGCCGGATTTGTCCGTACACCGTATCTCCGGTTTTCAGATTAAAAAGCCTGATCTGACTGGGAGAAATATAAATATCGTCAGGACCGGGGAGATACGAGTTTTGGGGAGAACGGAGAAAACCGTACCCGTCGGGAAGGATTTCCAGGCTGCCGTAGGCGTAGATGGTTCCGTTGCGGTCTGTGTGGGCTTTCAGGATGGCAAATATGATCTCCTGCTTTTTCAAAGAGAGCATGTTTTCCTTGCTGATACCCATCTGGGCGGCAAAATCCCGAAGCCCCTGCATGTGTGTTGTTATGAGATCGTTGATGCTCAAGCTCTTGCTCATGGGCTTGGGCGAACCGGATGATCCGCCGTCCTGTGCCTGACCGCCGGGACTGGCCTGGTACCCGGAAGCATCTCCGTTGTCTTTTTTCACTTCCACCCTGACTTTTCGTTTTTTACCTTTATTGGGGCCCTTGCTTTTTCCGTTGCCCCCGGAATTTCGGGATGGAGAACCTGAACCGTTGGATGCTCCGCCGTTCCCGGAATTTCCGTTATCCGGATTTCCGCTTCGGGATGAGGACGATCCCTTCTGACCTCTGCGCTGGGGACCTTTACCATTATCTCCGCTTTTTCCCTGAAAGGAAGAACCGGATTGACTCCCCTCCGATTCTCCGTTGTCTCCGCCGGATTCGTTTGGGCCGGATCCATTTCGGCCGGATTTAGAACCCTCAGCGTCTGAGTCGCCTCTTCCGGATTCACCCTGCGGATCGGAGGTGGCATTAGAGGTGTTCTCTGTTGTGTCCCCGGCATGGTTTTGCCGGTTCGGGGAGTCGGATGGGGAATCATCCCTGTCCTCTGGCTTGTTTTCTGGGGTTTCGGGATTGCCGGCAGTGGCGTTATTTCCGGAATCTCTGTGTGTATCGCTATCCGCAGTCTTAGATGCGGCTGATTCTTCCTGAGAGGTTTCGTCTTCGGAATGCTCTTCGTTTCGTTTTCTTCTGATAATTGGCATAAATTCTCCAGATAGGTAGTCGGGGTTGGTTATATACTTACGTAAGCTGATTTTTGAAAGGAACGTATGTTGTATGGATTGCTATTCACTATAGTATGCTCTCTTTGAAGCTGTCAACAGTTCAGAAGCCGGTGAATCATTTGTATATTGGCTGATTCCACTGCCTTACGTCGGATCATGGCCCGGTCGCCGTGGAACAGCCACCTCCGGATGTCCGGATCCTGATTTTTCAAGCCTGCTGCAATATAGACAAGCCCCACCGGCTTCTCTTCACTGCCTCCACCGGGGCCTGCAATACCGCTCACCGCACAGGCTGCCGCACCCGGATTGATACTCAAAAGTCCCCGGTACATATTTTCAACAGTTTGTGATGAAACCGCGCCGTGTTTCTCCAATATCTCAGAGTTCACCCCCAGTATTTGCTGTTTCATTGCATTACTGTAGGTAACTGCCGAAAAATCAAACACACGGCTGCTTCCGGGAATTGCGGTCAGCTGGGAGGCCATAGCTCCTCCGGTACAGCTTTCCGCCAAAGAAAGCCGCAGTCCCCGGGACTCACAGACCTGGAGCAGAACCCTGGCTGTCAGCTCAGAAAGATCCCTACCCCCAGCGGAAACTAGATTTTGAGGGACGGAAAGAAGAATTCCTTCTCCTGTTTCCCGGGAAGATACTTCCGCACAGTCAGAGCCGTGCTCCACGTCAATCAGATTTCGGCTGAAGGGTTCATTTCCCAAAAACAGTCTCATGAAGGATGCATATCCTCTGGAGGGATCATTCTCCGTTCTGAATATTTTCCCGGAGCTCTTTTACCGGAGAGGAAAAAATATCCACGCTTTCTGCTTTCCGGATCATTTCGCAGCGTCCCTCGAAAATGACCCCGTCGGCGATCCGCAGTTTGGCCGATCGAACGTTTCCATAGATCTTGGCACTGTCCAGCATCTCCACCATTCCCTGGGCTTCAATATTGCCCCGCACGGTACCGCCTACAACCACATCCTGAACGAAAAGGTCGGCTTCGATCTCTGCGCCCTCTTCAATATAGAGAAAACCTCCGGATGAAATCTTTCCCTGGAACCGTCCGCTGATCCGCATGGAGCTGTCGAACTTAAGCTCGCCTTTTAAAAAAGTCTGGGAACCCAAGCGGGTTCTCGTGTGTTCCAGTACGCTCTTATCGAATGAGGATGACATGTGTGCTCCGTATGCTGGCTGCCACGCAGGGATATCTCACTGGATGCATTGCCGGTTTATTTTGTTTTCATGGTGAAGACTCCGTCCCAATCATCTTCAGGCGGATTTTTCAGATAATGTTTACAGCGCAGTTCATATACTCTGCTTGGACCGTCACTGGGATCTATTTCCCGAGCCTTCTGGAAGGTTCTCAGTGCTTCCTCAAAATTCATGAGTTTATAGTATTTTCGCCCCTGGGCGAAAAGATCAAGAAGCTGCTGTTTTTCTTCACTAATCATGGTCTACTCCGGGTATCCGCGCCTGCCTGCTGACCGCAGGCTTACATATTTACATTTTTTGCCCTGTAATTATTAAAATGCTTTTGGTACTTAAGTTCAAGGCTTTCCAGACTCACTTCGTCTTCTTTCAACTTGTCGCCCTGAACTTTCAGGTCCTGAACCTTATCCTGCAAACCGTTCAGGGTGGCAAGAGTTTCCTCAGTCTCGGCAATAACGCTCGTAATAAACTCTTGTACCGCATCCTTATTGTCCGTATCCAGGTTCTGGGCCATCTGGAGAAGATCTGATGTAGGCTTTTTCACATGATTGGTGAAATAAAGAAGACTGTTGTTCAGGCTTTCAGTGAGGGCAAGACGCTTTTCCCTTTGCAGAATCTGCTGGGTAAGATCCCGGCCTCTGAGAACCGCCTTAATTCTGGCAAGAACCTCGGAAAAGTTGAACGGCTTGGTGATATAATCCTCAACTCCCAATTCAAAACCTTCGATTTTATCTTTCACATCATCCATGGCAGAGAACATTACCACCGGAATATTGGAATATTCGGAATATTCCTCATCATTTTTCAGAATCTTCGTTACTTCCCAGCCCGAAAGCCTGGGCATAATATTATCGAGAATTATGAGATCAGGATTGCACTCCTTCACTTTCTGGAGCGCACGTTCACCGTCTTCGGCTTTTTCAACGGTAAAACCCAGTTTGGAGAGCATTACCTCAAAAAAATCGAGGTTAATTTGTTCGTCGTCCACTATGAGAATTTTCTCTTTCTGCATTATCAAATACCCCCAAAGGTTATTAATATTTTCACAGGAAACAAGGTTTCTGTCAATTGAGAAAGCACCTGTAGACAGATTACCTGTTTTTAGACAGATTATGTTTTTCTGCTTACTGCCCGGCTTTTTTTCTAGTTACCGCCCGGAATTTCCTGGAGAGCGGATGACCAGGAGGACTACCGCGGCAATTACAGATATAATTCCCGAAATCAGGAATATATAGGCAAACAGGTCACCGAGCCGAGTATACACCCCGTCAGAGGCGGTATATACGGGCACATCGCTTACTATATAGCTTTCTGTGAACGGCTCATTACTGTCTATAATTCTTCCGTTAGGATCTATGACCGCGGTCATTCCTCCATTGGTGGAGCGAACCATGCTTCTTCTATTTTCTGTGGTTCGAAAAACCGCCATGGCCAGATGCTGTGTAGCGGAAGGAATCGACTCCGCCCAGGAATCGTTGGTAAGATTTATGATCAGCTGCGCGCCCCGCTGTACAAAGCCCCTGCTGAGATATCCGAATGTGTCCTCAAAACATATGGGGGTTGCAAACTGAAGGGAATCCAGCTCTTCCAATCCCTGCTCCAGCCGGAAAATAGTCCACTCTTCCCCCTTTTCCCAAAAACTGGTGTCATTTTCCACAAGAAGCCTATGAAGCCAGGGAAATTGTCGCTCATAAGGAAAATGCTCGGTAAAAGGAACCAGATGAAGCTTTCGGTAAATCTCACTGTCATCCCTGTCCCTGTACAGGTAGACCGCATTGTAATCATTCCGGATATACTCCCCTTCCTCGTTAAGCCGAAGCTGCCCGTCACCGTTGCCCAGCAGCACCGGGACATTGGTTGAATCGATGTACTCCAGCAGCTCATCCACCAGTTCGTAGCGCTCAGGCTGGGTCCGGTATCTGCTGTGAAAATCGATGGCGGGAATGAAACTGGTTTCAGACCACACGACAAGTTCGGTATCCGGGGCTTGTTCAAGGGCCAGACGGGTCTGGCGGATACTGGCGTCCATGGAATTCCGGTATGCCCGGGTTCCCCCTATTTTCGGATCCACATTCTGCTGTACCAGAGCCATTTTCACCCTGGGGGCCTGACTGTAATCCACCTGACTTGCAGTACCGTAGCTTACCGCCAGCGCATGAAGAACCAGAATAGAAACCGCGGGAATGAGAAAAGGTTTACTTTTTACATTCCATCGTTCGGGGTCTGCAAGGATCTGGGCGGCGAAAAATTGGGGAAGTATAACCAGTAGGCTCACTCCCCATACTCCTGTCAGCGAGGCCACGTTCACAAGGGGAATGTTCAGATACTGGGTGTAGCCCACTATACCGTATGCATAACCCAGGAACCCCCGGGTCCGCAGGTATTCATAGCCCAGCCAGATAAAGAGCTGTGCGATCCAGGCGTATGAACCCATGCTGAGAACCGGAAGCTTCAGCAAAGGTATGAGCAGCAGATAGTATGCTGCATAAATTACCGGTACGATAAATATGGCGAGGGGATGAAAATTTACCAGCCAGAGATTGAATAGAGCATAGGTAAAAAACCCGATGAACGGGCCGTATACGGCCAGTCTCCATAGGGGTGCCCGGTGAATTGTCCACATAAGGGGAAGGAGGGAAACATAACCCAAAAGGCCGAATCCGTCGTGGGAAATATCGTTGGGATTGGCCAGATAAAATAAAAGAACCGACAGAATTATGCCTGCCAGTTCCTGAATAACTGAGCGGAAACCACGGGATTGGCCCGCCGGTTTTCCGGTAACATGTTCATGATCATTTTGCAGCACGGGGCTGCCCTGCCCGGATTTTCGGGAAACTTTCATGCTGCCTGATGACATTGCATCTCCTGAAAGATCATCATCCGTTCCATATGCTATTTCCGTAACGGCCAGGCGCTGTCTTTCAGCTCCTTACCGGGACGAAAATTTACAACACCGTGGTCTTCCACCTTGACGGTTTGGCCGGTCTTCGGATTTCTGGCTTTCTCCCGGCCCTTGCGGGTACGGATTTCGAAGGTGCCGAAACCTCTCAGTTCAATAATCCTGTCTTCAGATAATGCGTCTTTTACCTGGGAAAGCATCAGATCTATGATGTTGTGAACATTTTTTTTCGGCATACCTGTTGAATCGGAAATACTCTCAACTATTTCTGCCTTGGTCATTTTTACTTTGGACACAGATACTCCTTCTCATCCCCTATTCATGCGGTATGATGCTTTGAAGTGTATTGCGGGATGGGCGCGGTCAGAAATCTTCCGCCCCCCAGAATGAGGGGCGAAGTTTCCGCCGTTACTTCAAATTATTGAGATGTTTTGCCAGGCGGGACTTCTTTCGCGCAACGGTATTTTTGTGCATGATGCCCCTGCTGACAGCAGTATCAAGAAGCTTCCTGATAGTATTAAACTGCTCTTCCGCAGCTTCTTTGTTTTCGTCTTTGACGGCCACAAGAAATCTTCTCATTGATGTGCGGATTTCACTCTTTGCAGTCCGGTTCCGCATCCGGCGTCCCACACTCTGTCGGTGACGCTTTTCAGCTGTTTTTGAATTCGCCAAGGATTAACCTCCGTTGAAGTTTCGGTTACAATTGCTGTAAGCAACTGAATTGACACCGGACTCATAAGAGTCCGGAGTGTCGTAATACGGCTCACAGCCATATAACAGGCGGAAAAGCTATCAGATAAATCTTTAGCTGTCAATACAATATGCGAGGTCTTATGATTTTAATCGTCTATCTATCTATGGTGCTCATACATCTCATTTCAGTGGATCTCCGGCTTGCCTGGGCTAAACTGTTTCTCCCCCGGGACAGGGCCATGAGAGCAGTTGGGCGGATTGCAGAGAGTGCAACGGATTTTATTCTCCGCTGGGGAAGAAGAATGATCGGTTTGGATATCCGCCAGGTGCCTGATCACAACAGGCTTCCGGATCAGTTCATTGTTGTGGCAAACCATCAGAGTCTGCTGGATATTCTTGCAGCCCTTCACAGTTTTCACGGCAAAGGGCTGCGCTTCGTAGCAAAACGGGAACTCGGCCGGCACATTCCCGGAGCTTCCCGGGTTCTTCGCTACGGCAGGCACGCCCTGATCAACCGCTACACCAATTTCCGGGAAACCGCAGATATCCTCAGTTCATTCGCCCGGACAAGCATGCGGCGGGGCTTTAACCCCGCCATATTCCCGGAAGGCACCCGAAGCCGCGACGGGACCCTGAAAAAATTCAACCCCGGTGCATACCGGATTATTCAGACCCGCACTAGGCTGCCCACAGTGGTACTGGCAATAGACGGAGGTTCAAAGTACAGTCATTTTACAGACTTTTTACGGAAAAATGATTATCTTTACCGCACGAAGCTACTTACTGTACTTCCTGCTCCCGAATCCAAGGATGATATCAAAAAAGATCTTGAAAAAGCCCGGGAAATGATCGCCGATCAATTAGAATTTTGGCGCTCATGATCTTTGGTGCACCTGACCTTTTCCACAGCGGGTCAACGGACGCCGCAGATACCATAGAGCATCATCCCTATGACACCGACAGGCCGCATGGGGAAACATCACATTCACGTGTAAGGACGTAAATTGCTTAAGGAATACCGTACATTAATCGCATATATGAAACCGTTCCGCCTTTGGTATCTACTGGGTATTATCAGCCTGGTGATAACCAGCGGATTTCAACTCCTCATTCCCCAGTTTATCCGGCAGGCGGTGGATAGCTTCGCTGAGATGGACTTTGTGCTTGAGGATATTGCAAAAATTATTCTGCACATGTTTCTCACCTCCCTGGCGATTGCTGCAGGAAGACTGGGCTGGCGGTATTTTCTCGGCACACCTGCGAGGAAAATTGAAACCGAACTGCGCAAAGATCTTTTTTCTCATCTCATGAACCTGGACGGCCCATTCTACGAGAAATACGGAATCGGGGATCTAATGGCCCGGGCCACTAACGATATGCAAACCATCCGGCGGGCGGCAAGCATGGCTCTTGTTGCGGCATTCGACGGAATATTTCTCACAGTTTCCATTCTTATTATCATGTTCACTCAGACTCCTGAACTTGCCGCATACACCATCATCCCCCTTCCCGCCATTACAATTCTGCTGATTTTTTTCGGCAGATTAATCGGACCGTTATTCAAGAACGTGCAGGAAGGATTCGCCAATATGAGCGGCCATAGTCAGGCAACATTCACCGGGATACGGGTTATCAAGTCCTTCGTGAAGGAACGGTTTTTCCTTCGGAAGTTTGCAGTATTAAACGATGATTACCGCAGTAGAAATATGCGGCTGGTTTCGGTGAACGGGGTGTTCTTCCCCATTGTGATGTTTCTTTCGGGGCTTACTATTATGATTCTCCTTCTCGTGGGCGGGCGTCAGGTTCTTCAGGATCAAATCAGTCATGGTCAGCTTGTAGCAACTCTGAGTTATCTCCAAATGCTTATATGGCCCATGTTGGGAGCCGGTTTTACCGTGAACCTTATTCAGCGGGGCGCTGCAAGCCTTGGACGTATTAATTCGGTAATGGAGCAGAAGCCCCGCATAGATCCCGGAATACAGCGTCCTTCTCCCGACCTGAATGGAGAAATCAGACTGGAACATGTAAGCGTCCGGCGTGAACAGGGAGAAATCCTCTCAGATATCAACATCAGCATTTCCCCGGGAAGTCTGGTGGGGATAACCGGTCCGGTGGGCGGCGGCAAAACCACACTCATCCATCTTCTCCCCCGGCTCACTGAGTTTGACAGCGGCCGAATCCTGATAAACGGAAGCGATATCCGCGATATTGATCTGGGGCATCTGAGAAGCTATTTCGGATTTGTCCCCCAGAAGAGCTTCCTGTTTTCCGCGAGCATTCGGGATAATATTGCCTTCGGCGTGGATTCCCTTGAGGAGCAACGGCTGGATGAGTTGGTCCGTGCCTCCAGCCTGGACAGGGATCTGCCCCAGTTTCCCCAGGGATGGGAAACCGTCGTGGGAGAAAAAGGAATCACGATTTCCGGCGGACAAAAACAGCGCACCAGCATCGCCAGGGCCCTGGCCCGCTTTGCTCCCATGCTTCTGCTGGATGACCCGTTGAGTGCGGTGGACTCGGAGACCGAGGAGCGGATCCTCACGTCACTCCTGGAACAAATGAAATCCCGAAGCGCAGTAATCGTAAGTAACAGAATCTCCACCCTGAAGCATTGCGATCATATCATCGTTTTGGAGAACGGGAGGGTGAGCCAGCAGGGTACCCATGAAAAACTGGCCTCTGAAGCGGGATACTATCGGAATATTGCCAGGATCCAACAGTTGAGCCCGGAGGTTTCATCATGATCACCCACGAAGAACAACAGTTTACCGGCTTTCAGAAGGGCCTGGTTATGCGGCTTTTCCAGTATATGCGTCGCTACAGCTGGCAGACATATCTCAGCATGTTTTTTATTATTCTCACCACTCTTGGACAACTCAGCATGCCGGTAATTATTCAGCGTGCAGTGGACGACAACCTTCAACCCGGCTGGCTGCCGGGAGAAATCACCGATCTGGAGGGAATCCGTGAAATTGATCCCAGAATTGATGGAAACTGGGTTGATGTGGAAGGATTCCGTTTTTATTCCCGCCGCTATGCAGGCAGATACTTCAGAACCAAGGATGCAGACCCGCCCGCATACTATCTCATAGTCAGAAAGAGTGAAGATTCTTCCCACACCACCCCGGATAACGCCCTGATAAACAGGATTAATGATCAATTGTCATCCTCACAAGCCTCAGACTACCCCGAATTTCTGTATAACGCCGAATATGCCGCAATTCGGGATTCGGCCTACCGGGAGCTGACGCCTGAATTAAAACGTGAACTGCGAGCGGCGGACTGGAAGGGAATCCGGGATAAGGCCTTTCTGTATCTGGGCATTCTGATCCTTGTTCTCCTGTCCAGTTTTCTGCAAATCTTTTTCATGGCTCTGGCAGGTCAAAATGTAATGAAAGACCTGCGTATCCAGCTGTATCATCAGACCATTCATCAGGATCTCCGGTTTTTGCAGAATCAGCAGGTGGGAAAACTTGTTACCCGGGTTTCCAGCGATGTGGAAACTATTAATGAACTGTTCACCAATGTTCTCACTTCAATTATTTCCGATGTGATTATGATGGCGGGGGTATTGATTACCCTCTTCCTGCTTGATTTCAACTTAGGGCTGATTTCCCTTGCCATACTTCCTCCGGTGACGCTGCTGCTGCTGTTCTTTCGCAGGCAGGCACGCAGCGCGTACCGAAAGGTCCGCAGCTGGGTAAGTTCGGTAAACGCCTATATCTCCGAGCACCTGAGCGGGGTGAGCCTTGTACAGCTGTTCGCCCGGGAGACTGAGACAATCAGGGAATTTACCAGGAGAAATTACCAGCTCTTCAAGGCGAATCTCAGCGAACTGTATGTGTTCACCATATTCCGGCCGGTTGTGGATTTTCTCTCAACCATGTCTATTGCCCTGGTTCTTTTCGCCGGTGCCCAGCGACTTCTTTCCGGACTTGTGAGCCTGGGTGTGCTTATTGCGTTTATCAATCTAATTCAACGCTTTTATCAGCCGGTGCGGGATATGGCAGAGAAATTCACCCTCATTCAATCTGCCATGGCCGGTAGTGAACGGGTCTTCTCCCTGCTGGATGAAAAACACCTGGAACATCAGACCATCGGTGGGGAGGGATCTGAAACATCTATTCCCGAAAAGGAAAAGGTAGTGGGAGCAATAGAATTCAAGGACGTGCGCTTCTCTTACAATCCCGGGGATCCGGTCTTAAAGGGCATCAGTTTTAAAGGTTCACCGGGCCAGCGGATCGCACTGGTGGGATACACCGGCTCGGGAAAAACAACCATTGCAAATGTTTTATCCAGGCTTTGGGAAATTGAAAAAGGAACGATCCGCATAGATGGGATTAATGTGAAAAATATTCCCCTCCACCGCCTGAGAACTATTGTCCAGCCGGTTCAACAGGATGTAACCCTCTTCCATATGAGTCTTCGGGAAAATCTTTTGTTAGGAAAGAAACTGAGCGATGAACGGGTTTTTGAGGTGCTGGATACGGTTCAGGCCGGTGAGTTTATCCGCAGACTTCCCAGAGGCCTGGATACCATGGTCTCTGAAAGCGGAGAAAATTTTTCAAGCGGACAGCTGCAGCTTCTCTCCTTCGCCAGGCTCCTGCTCCAGGATCCGAGAATCATCATTATGGATGAGGCAACTGCGAACATCGACACAGAAACGGAGCGGAAAATTCAGCATGCCATGGAAACTCTGATGACCGGCAGAACTTCAATTGTCATTGCCCACCGCCTTTCAACCATTATGGATGCGGATAATATCGTCGTTCTGCATAATGGCAAAGTAGCGGAATCCGGCAGGCATGAAGAATTGATGAAGAAACAGGGTTTATACCACAGTCTACAGCAGCTTCAGTTCAAGCGGGATGGAATGAATGCTTCATAATGCTTAGAGCAGGTCTTCCGGTTCGGGTTCCCGTGCCTGGTAGCGCCAGACATTTTCGCCTCTGGTATATTTCATATCATCCCCGGAAAACTCCATTCTTACGCCGTCTCGGGAGTAGGCACATACCTTTCTGCTGAGAATATTCACTTCGGAAATCCGCACCTTCTCTCCCGGCTTCAGCTCAAGCCACTGCCCTTCCCGTGGAAAGCCTTCCTGTTCCTTCTGATATGTCCGATATTCAAATGCCAGACAGCATAGCAAACGGCCGCAGGGGCCGGAAATTTTCTGGGAATTAAGGCTCAGCTTTTGGGTCTTCGCCATTTTTATGGAGACCGGCTCGAGATTTTCACCAATTGCACTGCAGCACAAGGCCCGGCCGCATACTCCCCGGCCGCCGACCATTCGTGCTTCATCTCGTACCCCGATCTGCCTCAGTTCGATCCGGGCCCGAAAATGGCTTACCAGATCTCTTACCAGAGCACGGAAGTCAACCCGTTTCTCTGATGTAAAAAAGAATACGATTCTGCTCTCCCGGAGGACAAAATGTATCCGGACAAGTTTCATATTCAAATTATGATGATCTATAAGATCCTGGGTGATTTGAAACGCTTCCCGGGAACGTTCAAGATTTTGAGAATACGCTTCCATATCTTCGCCTCCCGCCTCTTCAATAATTGCGATGAGGCGGGGCCCTTCTGCATTCTCATCATCGGACGCAGAGCCGTTCAGGTTGCATTGCACGCAGGTATCGGTGACTCCAATTGCCAGGGCCAAATCGGGGCCGTATTTTGTGGGGATAATGTAGTGTTTGCCAGGCTGAACTTCACCGTTGTTTCTGCAATACTGCACATCGTTGGTATGAAGCACTTTCAGCGCCATATATTCAGATCTGCATGCAGATGAATCAATCCCTGTATCCGCAGATCGCTGAGATGGTGTGGAACTCATATATTTTCTCCCGTACGGGGTTTGTCTGGTTTAGTTGGACAGCGACTGATCCGTATTGTTTCAGGTACCGGAGCAGTACTTTCCATTCCATATTCCATACTACCCCAGATTGAAAAAAATATGAAGGTTTTTGTTACAGCTTTTCTTTTGGAGTTTTTTATGAGTTATTTAGTCAACTAATATGGAGAAGATCCACAAGAAGTCCCTGGATCTCCTCCATACCCCCGAGCATCTCCATCTGCCGGTTTTGAGATGAAAGCACAGACCGGGAAAGTTTCTCAAGCTTTTCATTCACAACACGGATAATACTGTATTTTTTCTGATTCATAACATCCCGGCGGGAAATTTGCTCATCCACCTCATATGCATTGCTGCTTACGTGCCGAATAAAATCTCCCACAGCCTGCCGGTAACGGGCAAGGGTATCTGGTCCGGGATATTTCATGATCTGTTCTCCGGTGCTGTGAATGGTATCAATAATTTCCCGTAATTGATCATCGCTTTCAATGGGCGAACCGGGCAAAGTGGAAAACTCAGATTCTGTCACTTCACTTTTAGATAGTAACTTACCGAACATTCCCTTGGATGCTGATTTTGTGGAGTTTGTTTTTTTCTTTTTTTCAGGCAGAGGATGGTCGGGACGAAAAAGGAACCCACCGGTTCCGTCTATTCGATCCATTATTACCCCCAGATCAGGAAGTTTTGGAGCTTACATTTTCTTCCGGGGCGGAAGGCTGTCTGCGTTTTCTACCGATGCGGAAAAGACCGCCCGCCCTGCCCGCTTCATTTTCCCGGGTATGATTTTTCATTCCCCCGTCCTGAGCGTCGGAAGTATCAAGTCCATTTCTCCGGGGCTGTACCACATTCTTTCTTCCGGCTTTTTTTCCGGTTATAACCAGAGATCCGTTTATCAGAACGCCTTCCTCGGCTATCAACCGGGGCGTATACAGATTTCCGATAACCACAGCGGACGCAAGGACGATGATTTTCTCCTGTGCATAAACGGTTCCCCGGAAAATTCCACCGATTACAACCACTCGGGCATTGATACTGCAGTCCGCCCTGCCACGGCTTCCGATCAGGACCTTGCCTTCAGTTTTCACCGAACCGGAGAAGTCACCGTCAATTCTGAACAATCCGTCAATTTCGATATCCCCTTTAAATCTGCTGCCAAAGCCAATGAGGGAATTAACGTATTGTTCTTCGGGAAACCGCTCCATCAGCGGTTACCCTCCCAGCGTTCGAATGTGTTCTGAATTTTTAGAAAACTTGCAGGGTCAAGTACTTCAGTTCCCAGCATGATTTGAAAGTCAAGATGGGGACCAGATGATTTTCCGGTACTCCCAAGAGTACCTATCCGGTCTCCCTGGGAAACAATATCCCCTTCTTCCACCAGACGGCTTCCCATGTGACTGTAACGGGTTTTAAATCCGTATTTATGCTCAATTACCACATAGTTTCCGTAACCGGAAATATTATTTACACCCGATTCTACGACCCGTCCGTTTGCGGCTGCCTGAATGGGCAGCCCCATGGGGCCTGCAATATCTATACCTTTATGGAGATACCAGTTACCGTTAATCGGATGGATGTTGGGGCCGAACTCCATGGTTACTGCGGAGCGTCCGCCGGCAACGGGCCACAACGTGGGCAGGTTTGCGAGAACCTCTTTTCGTACCCCAAGCACCGATGAAATATTCTCAAGGGGCCCCACGGCATCAGAAATGGATTCCCTGAGTCTTCGCAGATCATAAATTTCCCGAACTTCCCCGTTATTAATCTCCTGAAGATCACTGATGGAGGATAAATCCCCCGATCCGCTGATCCCATTTTCCATTCTGCTGGAAACTTCAAGTTCATTCAGGGTACTGGACATGGCATGTTCAAATATCTCATACACCTTAACCAGATCATTCACTTCATCCAGCACGGTATCAAGGTTACCCTGAGTTACCACAAGGTCATCTTCCTGTTCACTGATAACCTGTTCGGAACCGGCATATACGGTGGTCATGTAAAAGAATCCACCCACCATCCCCAGCAGTATTGCTCCTACGAATGCCAGCAGAACGGTGCTCACCTGGAAATTTACGACTTTCTTTTCAGAATGGGGAATAAACATGACGGTGAATTTCTGTTTCACCAGAGAAACGGCAAAAGCGGAGGTTTTACGGAAAAAAGCTTTGATGTTAGAAAATACAGGCTTTCGATTCTTGCTATCCGAGCGCATAATTTGTTTAGCTGCCTCCACATTAGTTCAAGGAGTATTCATGCCGGTTTTCGGTCAGCCGCCCCTTGTTACCCTGACGTTAAAAGTCAAACGTATGGTAATAATTATATCGGCTTATCCCACCGAAAGTTAACCCCTGCTGCGTTGGGTAAGACCTAAAGCGCACGGACCGGTATGATCGGGCAATCGGACCATTCATAAACAGCTTTTCCCCAATTTGTTAACAGTTAAAAAAATAGCATGTTTGTTCATATTTTGTCAAACAGTAAAGTAGTACGGGAGTGTTGAGAATGAGTTGACCTTTGTCACTTGGCGTGATACTTTTTAAATCTGACTGCAATAGTACGCAGGCAGCTATATCATTTCTCAATGGAAAAATCAATTATGAAGCTATTTGATACTCACGCCCACATCGGGTTGATACACGAAGACCCGATTGAACAACTTATTATTACTCAGGAAGCCCGCCAATCCAATGTGGATGGAATTATCAGCATTTGTAACAATCTACATGATTTCTTTGCAGTTTATGAAAACCTGAAAACCGCCAGCAACGTGTATTACGCCGTCGGCGTCTCACCTTCTGAAGTACAAAACCCCGGCCTGGACTGGGAATCGAAGATCGACCAGGGGGCATCACTGGATAAGGTGGTTGCCATCGGTGAAACCGGTCTGGATTATTACCGTAAATTCGGAGATAAGGACAGCCAGGTGGAGCTTTTTATCCGGCAGCTGGAAATTGCCGAAAAATTAGACCTTCCGGTAATCATTCATAATCGGGATGCCGGTACCGATATCCTCGATATCCTCCGGGAACGTATTCCCAGCAGGGGAGGAATTCTTCATTGCTACGGGGAAGACTGGGATTTCGCCAAGAAAGCCCTGGAGTTAAACCTCTATATCTCCTTCGCCGGGAATGTCACCTATAAGAATGCACGGAACCTTCATGAAACGGCAAAGAATATGCCTCTGGACCGGATTGTTATTGAATCCGAGAGTCCCTTCATGGTACCCGCCGCATACCGGGGAAAGAGAAATAAGCCCAGCTATCTTCATAGTACCGCGGAATTTCTTGCGGAACTCCGGGATATGTCTGTGGAGGATTTTTCTCAAACAAGCTTTGACAACGCCTGCAGGTTGTTAAATATTGAGCAATAACCTGTTTCACCAACAGCCTGTGTAGGCTGTAGATAACTGCAGCATCACCCAAAACACCCAATCCACCGCCACCGGCGAATTTACGGCGGTGGTGCAGGGTTTCCAGACGGTGGTGCTTGACCCTCCACCCCCCCGATGATATACATCAAACCGTGAATACTGATAAACCCGGACATTACTGCGGGGTGGTAGGTTTGTTCAGCCGCAACCCCTCGAATATTCCTCAGGATCTGTACTTTCCGCTGTTTGCCCTTCAGCACAGGGGTCAGGAAAGCGCCGGCATCGCATATCGGGAAGGCGACAGCACTGTGGTCCATAAGGACCTGGGCATGGTGAGTAGTGTGCTGGGACGGTACCTGGAAACCCCCCACAGCTCCCACGCCGGCATAGGGCATGTACGCTACTCCACCCACGGGGGGAATAAAAAAGAAAACGCCCAGCCCCTGGTGGTAAACAGCAATAAGGGCGAGATTGCAATTGCACACAACGGGAATCTTACCAATACCGGCGAACTGAAAGAGGAGCTGTTTCAGGAAGGGGCAATCTTTCAAACCAGTTCCGACACCGAGGTAATTCTTCATCTCATCAGCAGATGCAGAAAGGATGGATTTCATGAGGCGCTCATGCACAGCCTGGGCAGACTGAAAGGCGCCTTTTCCATGGTTGCCCTCCACGATGACAGCCTTATCGCAATCCGGGATCCCTGGGGCTTTCGCCCCCTCTATATTGGCTGGAAAGAAGATAAAACCTACCTGGCATCGGAAAGCGTTGCGCTAGATATGATGCAGGTGAGCGAATACCGTTCTGTTGAACCCGGGGAAGTAATTGTTATAAACAGGGATGGCGAATCATCCTATTTTATCCCCCGGAATCCCGACGAAGGAACCCAGCAGTGTATTTTTGAAATGATATACTTCGCCCGTCCCGATTCGGAAATCTACGATGCCTCAGTTCACAACTTCCGGAAACGGATCGGTGCAGCCCTGGCTGAGAAGGACCGGAAACTTCTCAACACAACCCACTCCGGCGGCGATATTGTTGTACCGGTTCCGGACAGCGGCACCATTGCCGCCCTGGGCTACGCCCAGCATGCGGGTATTCCCTTTGAAATGGGTCTCACCAGAAATCATTACACAGGAAGATCCTTCATACTCCCCAGCACCGCAGAACGTGAACTTGCCGTACGTCTGAAACTTCATCCGGTTCGTTCAGTAATTCAGGGACGAAGGGTATTTCTCATAGACGACAGCCTGGTACGGGGAACAACGGCAAAAATTCTGGTCAAACTCATTAAAGAAGCCGGGGCAGCTGAGGTTCACTTGCGCCTTTCCGCCCCGGAAATCCGCTGGCCATGCTTTTTCGGGATTGATATCCCCACACGGAAAGAACTGATCAGCAACCGCCTTTCTCCTGACGAGCTATCGGACCATGTGGGTGCCGACAGCCTGCGCTTCCTCCAGGTTGATGATCTGAAGGCTGCCAGCGGAGATTCCCCAAAATTCTGCTTCTCCTGCTTCACCGGTAATTACCCTTTTGAAGTTCCCCTCCGGCCGGAAGCCAGGAAGGCTACGCCCAGGGATCTCAACGGCGGGTGATGAAAACCGGGGAACGGACGTAGGTTCGGCTGGAACCAGTTAATTGAAATAGAGAAATACATAGAGGAAATACACCAAGGGAGATAACATGAAGCCCAAAGATTATGCTGAAGCAGGCGTGGATATCGAAAAAGGCGACGCATTCGCCCGTCACATTGCAGGAATTCAGTCTCCTGCGGTCTCCAGGGGCATTGGAGGATTTGCCGGTGGAATTGAACTGGATATGAATGGAATCAGCAATCCGGTAATGCTCAGTTCAACCGACGGGGTGGGTACCAAACTTCTGGTCGCCCGCCGACTCGAAACCTACGATACTCTGGGAATCGACCTTGTTGCCATGTGCGTAAACGATCTTGCGGTGGCCGGTGTGCGGCCCCAGGTGTTTCTCGACTACATTGCCTGCGGAAAACTGCAAAACGATGTTCTTGAAGAACTTATGAAGGGTATTGTTTCCGGCTGCGAACAGGCCGGCTGCATGCTCGCGGGGGGGGAAACTGCGGAAATGCCTGACGTCTACCGAACAGATGATTTTGATCTTGCGGGCTTCTGCAGCGGTGTGGGTGACAAATCCAGACTTCTTCCCAAGTCCACAGAAATTCAGGAAGGCGATCTCCTTCTGGGCTTCCCCTCAACCGGGGTGCATTCCAACGGATTCTCGCTGGCCCGGAAGCTGCTTGAGGAAGCCGATGATGAAATATGGCACGAGCTCCTTACCCCCACCCGAATTTACGTAGAAGATTTCATGCCCTTTCATGAACAGAACCTGGTAAAAGCTGCCGCTCACATTACCGGAGGAGGACTTGAAGGCAACCTTAGGAGAATTCTCCCTCCAGGAATGATACCCGCCCTGAGCTGGGATTGGGATGTTCCCGGTATTTTCAAGCAAATCAGGAAATTGGGTCAGACCTCGGAAGATGAACTGCGCAAGGTATTCAACATGGGACTGGGTCTGGTAATGGTTGTTTCCCCTTCTAAGCTGGATCAGGCCAACACTCTTGCAGAAAGCCGGGGTGTACAAATTATTGAAGCAGGGAAGATCATTCGTGGCTGATATTGCAGTATTTGCCTCGGGAAACGGTACAAATTTTCAGGCCATTCACCGGGATTTTGAAAGGGATTCCCGCCACCGTATCAGCATGCTTATCAGCGACCGAAAAAACTCAGGCGCCTTGAATTATGCGATTGAGAAAGGTATTCCCGGGGAATTTATCAGCTATAAAAACCGACCCCGGGAAGAAGCTGAACAGGAGATTCTTTCCCATCTGGAGCAGAGGGGAATCGCTTTGATCGTCCTTGCCGGATTCATGCGCCTGATCAGCCCCTTGATCATCAATGCATATCCTGACAGAATCATAAACATTCACCCCTCCCTGCTGCCCAGACACCCGGGAACACGGGGTATAGAGCAAAGTTGGGGGAGCGGGGATGATTACCTGGGAATATCCATTCACTATGTGGATGAGGGAATGGATACCGGCCGCATCATTGTTCAACAGGCTTTTCACCGGTCAGATGTGAATAGTTTGACAGAAGCCGAGAATCAGATTCACCAGCTCGAGCATTTCTGGTACCCCAGGACCATTCGCAATCTGTTAGATTACCCCGAGAATGGAAATACTGACTGATACGTTTTAATTCATTTTGGTGATATCAGCGTTTGGAGGACGTATTGAAAGTTTTAGTTGTGGGCGGCGGAGCCCGTGAACATGCCATTGCCTGGAAATTTCACACAAGCACCAGAAATAACGGAGTGTTTTGCGCACCGGGAAACGCCGGAACCGCAGAGTTTGCCATTAATCTGGATATTGATAGCAGCGATACCAAAGCAATTCTTTCGGCAGTGAACGAGCACGGAATAAAGCTGGTGTTTATCGGCCCTGAAGTCCCCCTTTCAAGGGGACTGGCGGATGAACTGAGAAAGAACTCCATTCCCACCGTCGGCCCCGGAGCTGATGGTGCAAAGCTTGAATCCAGCAAAGCGTACAGCAAGGAGTTCATGCTCCGGCATAAGATTCCCACTGCAAAAGCACGGGTTGTACGTACATCTAAGGAACTTGAAACTGCGTTATCTGAATTTCAACTGCCCCTGGTGGTGAAGAAAAGCGGGTTGGCTGCAGGAAAAGGCGTACTGGAAACTTCCGATCTTTCTCAAGCCAGAGATTTCGCTGAAGACCAGTTAAAAGATGGCGAAGTGGTCATAGAGGAATTCCTTACCGGATATGAAGTATCCATTTTCGCCCTCAGCGACGGAAAAGACTACCTGCTCTGCCCCCCTGCGGCGGATTACAAAAAGGCCGCTGAAGGGAACCGGGGTCCGAACACTGGCGGCATGGGTGCGGTATGTCCCGTGCCCTGGTTTGATACTTCCCTCATACCGGAAATTGAGGAAACAATCATTCGCCCAAGTTTTCAGGGACTTCTGGATGACGGTATCGATTTTCGCGGGATTCTCTATTTCGGACTCATGATTACCGATGAGGGACCAAAGGTGCTGGAATATAATGTACGCTTTGGCGATCCAGAGGCCCAGGCTGTCATACCTCTTATCGAAACGGATTTTGCAAACCTCTTCGAAGCGGTGGCCAAGCAAAGCCTGGGAACACAGAAATTAAGTATTTCACCTCTCCAATCCATTTGCGTGGTGGTTGCTGCAGAAGGATACCCGGGAGAATATGAGAAGAATTTTCAGGTGGAGCTGCCGGATATCAGATTGGAGAAACGACAACATCTTTTTCATGCATCAACCCGCATGGTTCACGGCGAGCTTGTTACCGGCGGAGGAAGATGTTTTTCCGTAGTGGGGAAAGGCAGCGAATTGCTGAAGGCACGTAACAGATGCTACGAATTGGCTTCTCAGGTGCAATTTCCCGGGGCCTGGTACCGGAAGGATATCGGAAACCGCATATTCGGCGAAGACGGAAAATAGCCTCTCCCCGGCGGGGGAGGTTTTGTCAGGACTCAGTCTTCCACCGGCATTTGTTCACGAACGGCATACATGAGAATTCCCGCGGCTACAGACACGTTCAGAGAATCCACATTGCCTGATGTGGGGATAGTGACCACATCATCCGCGTGTTTTTTCACTTCCTGTCCCAATCCCTTACCTTCACTGCCCATAACCAGGACGGTTTTTCCTGATAATCTCAGCTGGGAGGGGTTTTTCCCGTCAAGATCCGCGCCGTAGATCCAATAGCCCTCCCCCTTCAGCTGATCAAGAGTTCGGGATAAATTGCTTACATAAAATACTGGAATGTGATGACTTGCACCTGCGGAGATCCGACGCACCGTATCGGTTACATGGACGCTGCGCTTTTTGGGAAGCACCACTGCATGCACAGAAAACATATCCGCACTCCGGAGAATGGCACCCAGATTGTGAGGATCGGTAATACCGTCCAATACGAGTATGAGGGAATTAGGTGAATCGCTACTTTGAATAAGATCTTCAAGGCCGCCGGTGTTCTGCATTGGAATGAGCATGGAATCGGGAACATGAAGCAGGATATGCCTGAGAGCTTTGGGACGGGAGGAGCCGAAAATGTCAGATGCCCCTGCGTTAAAGGAATCCCTGGAGAGGGGGTGAAGCTTCACAGCCTTCTTTTTACATAGGTCCAGGATCTCTTTTTCCCGGCGGTTTACATCAGGAGAATATTCCAGGGTAAGCTGCTTCAGCGGGCCCTTGTTGCCCCTGAGGAATTCTTCTATATCGTGAAGAGCAAACAATATTCCGGAGTTATTCGTTTTCGCCATACAATTTCACCACATCAATCCTTCCGTCATAATTGCTGTCCCGCTCATACCCCTGAACGTACACGCCTTCGGTAAGATACACCCATAAATCTATAAGCTGATCATCGTTTTGATCAAGTTCCTGCCGAACCAACACACCCCGTGAATAAAAATAAAAATCATCCATTTTTCCGTTGCCGTCGAAATCAATTACTTCAAAGACTTTAAACCCGTCTTCATCGAAGTAAATTGCATAGTCCACCATTCCGTCGGCATTTTCATCATTCACTATCCAGCCCTCACCGTAATCCGATGGGTCAAAAGAGAGATCCTCATGAAGAGCATGGTATTCGCCTATATTATCTTCACTGGGCTGTGATGTGGATGCGGACGCCGGAAGGATCAAACATAATAAAATAAGGAGACCGCCACGGCCCCCGAGCTGTATTAACGATTTCATCGAACACTCCTGATAAAGGGGGAAAGATCTCCCCGCTTTATCATCGGGAGTTGTCCGATGAAACTTAAGCCTTAGCACTATGTTACGGATTCCTTGGGGATGATCTCGAACCTTTACAGATGCCGCAGAAGTACCGGCTGTGGAGAAGCATTGCTTCCTTCCAAAGCTCCAAGCTCCTTCAGCAAATCCTTTGATTTAGCGCTCAGTTTAGTGGGAACGTCAACCTGAATCTTAATGTAGAGATCGCCGCGCTTATTTGAGTTGTTTAGATGGGGGATCCCCTCGTTTCTGAGACGGAGTATTTTACCGTTCTGAGTTCCCGCAGGAATTTTCAACTTAACCCGCTTATTCTCCAGGGTAGGAACGGTAATTTCTGTACCCAGGCTGGCCTGAACTATATCGATGGGAATTACACAGTACAGATCCGCTCCGTCCCGCTCATAGTATTCATGGGGTTCCACATTGATAAATACATAGAGATCTCCCGGAGGTCCGCCGTTTTTCCCCGCATCGCCCTGACCTGGAATATTTATCCGTTTGCCATTCTCAATACCCGCGGGAATCGTCACCTTGATTCTGGTATGTTTTTCCACACGTCCCGCACCCCGGCAGGTCTTACAGGGACTTTCGATAATGGTTCCCTCACCGCTGCAATTGGGGCAGGTGGAGGCTATAGAGAAGAATCCGGAGGAACGGCGCACCTGACCGGTGCCGCCGCAGCCCGGACAGGTCTTTTTCCCCGTACCAGGTTCTGCACCGTTTCCCTTGCAGCTTTCACACTGGACGCTGCGGTTATAGCTCACTTCAACCTTGGTGCCGAATGCGGCATCCTTGAACGGTACCTTGAGATCGTAGCGCAGATCGGATCCACGAACCGCGGAGCTTCTTCTACGCTGGCCTCCCCCTCCCCGGCCGCCGCCGAAGAAGGAATCGAAAATACCGAAGTCGCCGAAGATATCGCCGAAATCCCGGAACACGCTGGAGAAATCCTGTGCTCCGCCACCGCCGCCGCCCATACCTTCCAGCCCGGCAAAGCCGAATTGGTCATAGGTCTGCCGCTTCTTTTCATCGGCAAGAACCTCATAGGCTTCGGAGGCTTCTTTGAACAGTTCTTCCGCCTTTTTATCGCCGGGATTCTTGTCGGGATGATACTTCACCGCCAGTTTCCGGTATGCTTTTTTGATATCATCCTTGGAGGCTCCTTTGGAGACTCCAAGGACTTCGTAATAATCTCGTTTAGCCATTATTACTTATCATCCTCGTCCACTACTTCATAGTCAACGTCTTCGACATTGTCCTTGGAAGCGGAACCGGATGAATGATCGGCACCATCGGCCTGCTCTTCACCTGCTGCGCCGGCTTCGGCACCTTCAGCACCGGGTTGAGCCTGATCGCCGCCCTGTGCTTTATATACCTCTTCAGCCAGCTTATAACTTGCCTGTTTGAGAGCTTCAGTCTTTGCCTTAATGTCTTCCAGGTCGTCGCCTTCCAGGGACTTTTTCAGATCGGCAATGGCTTCATTGATCTTGCTTTTTTCATCATCACCGATTTTTTCACCATAGTCTTTTACGGATTTTTCTGTTGCATATATGAGACTGTCAGCCTCATTCCTGGTTTCAACCCCTTCTTTAAGCTTTTGGTCCTCTTCCGCATGCACCTCTGCATCTTTCACCATCTTTTCGATTTCAGATTCACTCAGACCTGAACTGCTTTCGATTCGGATTTTCTGTTCCTTTCCGGTTCCAAGATCCTTGGCACTTACATGCACAATACCGTTTGCATCGATATCGAAGGTCACTTCAATCTGGGGAACGCCTCTGGGAGCAGGGGGAATTTCGGCCAGATCAAATCGGCCTAGAGTTCTGTTCTGAGAGGCCATTTCCCGCTCACCCTGAAGCACATGAATGGATACCGCGGTCTGGTTATCCGCAGCGGTTGAGAAAATCTGAGTCTTCCGTGTGGGGATGGTGGTATTCCGTTCGATCAATTTGGTGAATACGCCCCCGAGAGTTTCAATTCCCATGGAAAGGGGTGTTACATCAAGAAGGAGAACGTCTTTCACATCTCCGCCGAGAATACCACCCTGAATGGCGGCACCCAGAGCAACAACTTCATCGGGGTTTACCCCTTTGTGTGGGTCTCTTCCGAAAATCTCTTTCACTAGGGTCTGCACCGCAGGAATCCGGGTACTTCCCCCTACCAGAATTACCTCATCGATATCGGAAGCGCTTAAGCCCGCATCTTTCAGTGCCGCCTTACACGGCGCTTCTGTCCGCTTGATTAGATCATCGGCAAGCTGCTCGAATTTACTCCGGGTTAGATTATACTGCATATGCTTAGGTCCGGATTCATCGGCTGTAATAAAAGGAAGGTTAATATCCGTACTTGCAGTTGAAGAAAGCTCTTTCTTTGCTTTTTCTGCGGCTTCTTTCAGTCTCTGAAGGGCCATTCGATCTTTGCTCAGATCGATGCCATAGTCATTTCGGAAATTTTCAATGAGCCAGTCAATAATTTTCTGGTCAAAATTGTCCCCGCCCAGATGGGTGTCTCCATTGGTGGATTTAACCTCGAAAACACCGTCACCCAGCTCAAGAATTGAAATATCGAATGTACCGCCACCAAGGTCATACACGGCGATTTTTTCATCCTTTCCTTCTTTGCCAAAACCGTACGCAAGGGCAGCCGCCGTGGGCTCGTTAACAATACGCTTCACTTCCAATCCGGCAATCCGGCCGGCATCTTTGGTGGCCTGGCGCTGAGCGTCATTAAAATACGCAGGAACGGTAATTACCGCTTCGGTGACGGTTTCGCCCAGGTAGCTCTCTGCGGTTTCTTTCATTTTTTTTAAAATTGCTGCAGAAATTTCTTGAGGGGTGAACTTTTTATCACCCACAACAACCTTTACAGCGGAAGATTTGTCGGAGGTATCCACATTGTAGGGAACCATCGTTACTTCCTGATCCACTTCGTTACCCCGACGGCCCATGAAACGTTTGATTGAATAGATGGTATTGTCGGGGTTGGTCACCATCTGGTTTTTTGCAGGCTGTCCCACCAGCCGTTCATTTTTCGCAGTGTAGGCGACCATTGAAGGAGTGGTTCGCTGCCCTTCCGCATTTTGAATGACTACAGATTCGCCACTTTCCATTACAGCTACACAGGAATTGGTTGTACCAAGGTCAATTCCGATTATTCTACCCATACATATCTCCTTGCATTTCCACCCGCATACTCGCTGCGGGGTTTCATCAAATTATTAATTTTATTCCGGAGCCCCGGGAATCCGGAGTGCTCCACTTTTATGATTCATTTAATATCGGCCGGGAACGATTATTCCTGTTCCCGGGAATCTGGACTATCCGCGCTTTCGGCGGTGTTTTCTGCAGTGGTTTCGCCCTGCTCCCCGGATTCACCTGGTGAGACAGGCTGGGAAACCTTTACCTTGGCCGCCCTGAGCACCTGATCCTTAAGCATATAACCTTTTTGAAAATCCTGAAGAACCACCTGGTGATCGTAATCACCGGACTCTTCCACCATCATCGCTTCATGCTTCATGGGGTCGAACTCTTCACCCTCTGATTCGAAGCGGGTTAAATGCCATTTTCGTTCGAGCATACCCACAAACTCTTTTTCAATCATCACAATTCCGTCATGAAAAGAGTCAAAGTCCCTGGCGCTTTCGGAACTTTTGATTGCCCGTTCGAAGTTATCTATAATTGTGATTAAATCCAGCAGTAATTGCTTGTTTGCGAAGGTAATGGCATCTTCTTTTTCTTTTAACAACCGCTTCCTGAAGTTATCCATGTCAGCCTGTTTCCGAAGAAACTGATCCTTCAGATCGCTGTTTTCCTGCTGTAAACGTGTAATTTCCTTGTCCTTCACGGACATTTCGTCATCGGTACTCAGTTCAGACCCTTCCCCGGCTTCAGCCTGGGCGTCATCTTCAGAGCCGGATTCCGGGGATGCTTCATCCACCTGATGCTCCTTATCCTCGACGGCCACAAACTCCTCCTACTTTATACATGAATGAGATTTTATTTAGATGTGTTCTGGTGAATAGAAAATACACAGAGCAATAGCAAAGGTCAAGTAATGTAAAAAATTTCATTACCGCCGGACTCCGGCGGCTGAAATTGTGTTGAAAAACACAGAGGGAAAACCCCCGCTCTGAATGCTCCGATCAGCGGTGAGCCATCTCAAGAATCAGCTCTACCTCTCCCCGGGAAATCTTACAGGATTTCGCAATATCTTCAATCTTCCACCCCTGATGTTTCAGCTTGATCACCATGTCACGTACTGAGACCGAAGGCGCAGAACGGTCATCGCCATCCGCGGCGCTATACTGCTGACCGGTAATGTTTCCCAACAAATGAACACGCTGGTCGGCTTGCTGGGATACTTCTTACAACCGGGTCTCTGTGCGGGCGAGCCATTCTCTGGCCTTTTGCATATCCGACATCCGCTGGTCTATCTCCTCCATAGCCTGATTCAGGTTTGTGAGATTTCTCAAGGCCATATCCGATTCTTTTTTGTTCATAGCCAGGCTCTCGAGGCGTTCTTTCAGGTCGTCGGCATTTTTGTTCAGTCCGCTGATATGCCCGTGAAGATCGGATATACGGGTTTCCAGATCGGTAAGCTGGTGAAAATTCCGGTCAACTCCTTCCAGGGTTGTGTCGATCACCTCTTTCCGTTTGCTCAGCCGGTCATAACGCTGGTCAAGCTCTTTCTGCAGGTCATCCAGATTCCGGATGGCAAGCTGCATCTGCTGAAGGCTATCGTGCTTACTGGTTACCTTGTCCAACTGACTATCCACGTTGGAGGAGAGGGTCATCAGTTTTTTGTAATCATCTTCGATGGTTTCAAGCCGACGCTGTTCACCGATAAAGCGGTTCATTTTCTCAGTTGCTTCATCGCCAAGCTTGCGGATCCGTTTAAACTCTCCGTCCAGCTCCTCAACCTGTTTCCTTTCGTTCTGAACCCGGTCAATTTCCGATTTCAGTTGAGCAACGTCTTCCATGAGGCTCTTTTTCAGGTTATCAGCCCGCTCGAATAGCTTGGTCTGCTGAAGAAAGTTTTTCTGCTTTTTCTCAATTTGTTTAATATTTACATCCAGCATCCGTAGATCTTCATTGAGCCGGTCCATAAGCCGTTTTTGGGCCGCTTCGAATTCGTCCCTGGTGGAAGAAACAAAGCCTCTGAATTCCCTGACCGAATCATCAACTTCCTGACCGAATTCCCTGCCCCGATGTTCCATCTCTTTCATGAAACTTTGGTAGTCCATATTGAAGCGGTTCAGAGCTTCCTCGGTTTTTTCGTTCAGGTTTGTCTGCAGTTCGCTGATCTGTACCGACGCTTCCTGAATACCGTTTCTCAGCTCGGCCCGGGCATTTTCTCCCGATGCGACAATATCATCCTTCTCACTGCTGTATTCTTCTTTCAGTGCAGTCAGAGTATCGGTCATCCTCACTCTGAAATTGGACATTTCCTCTTCGATACCGCTTTCCGAGCCCTTCAATCTCTGGAGAATCTGATTCTGCCAGATGGTGACATCCGAACGAATGGTTTCGTGAAGATCCCGAATTTCTCCTTCCCGTTCATCCATACTCTGATGAAGTCTGGCCAGTTTTCCATCCACATCAGATTCGGCTTCATGAAACTTGCTGCTGAGAATGCCCTGAATATCCTGAAAACGTGCATCGATGAGAGACTGGGACTGCTCCTGGAAGACTGAAAGCTGATCATCAAGACCTGTTTTGGCGGAACCTACCTTCTCAGAAAGGGCACTCAGATCTTCTCTGATTAGGCCTTCACGATCCCTGAACTCGCTTTGTAGCTCATCAATTCGGCTGCCAAGACCGCTTCTCAGGCCTTCTATCCTACTGGCAAAATCATCAACATATTTCCGTTCAAGATTTAGCCGCTCTTCTTCCCCCTGACTGCTCAACCTGTCCAGATTATCATCGAATTCCTCCGTCCATGACTCCAGACGCTTGTCAAGGTTTTGCTGACGCTGGCGCAGATCATTAAAAAACTCCTGCTCAAGAACCTCCAGCTGCTTCGACATGCTGGCATGGCTCTGCTCCTTGAGTTCCTCCAGTTCCCGCTGATGGGATGTAATTTGATTGCTCAGCGTTTCCATTTCCTCACGGGCACGGACCAGGTCCTCTTCCCTCTGCTGTCTCAGCTCCTGACTCATTTTTTCCATATCGTCATTCACCGATGCGGAGACCAGCTCCATGGATTCGTGAATTTTGGAATCCAGTTCCTCCAGCTCGGTTCCCACATTTTCCAGTCGGGTAAGCCGGTAGTTGATGCTCCCCTCATAATCCATGAGACGTTTTTCCAGCTGTCCGAAAATTTTCTGTTCCATCTGGAGAGTCTCTTCAGAGATGCTTTGCTCCAAATTCCCGTGGGTTTCCGACAGTTTTTGCCGCAGCTGCTCAACGGCATTCTGAAGGCTTACATCTATCTCCTGAATCTTCCGCTCATTATCTTCCTGAAGTCCCTGAATCCGCTGGATTTCATGACCGCTGGAATCGAGCTGCTCATGCAATTTCTGTTCATGCTCCTGAATTCTATCTTGAACACCTGCCTGAAGCTCTTTGGTCCGTTGGTCCTGGTCTTCATACACCTGCCGGGCCTTCGCCATGAAATCTTCCCGGGCCTGCTGCAGAAGCTTTGCCCCTTCGCCGCTGTGCTCATCCAGCTCGCCCTGAAAACCTTCCTGCCATTCTTCTATGCGATGACGTATTTGTTCCACCTGCTGATAGGCGGAATTCTGTGCTTCCTGTATTCTGCTGTCCACCTGGGCGAACTGGGATTCAAGATTTCGGGTATTCCGCTCGCTGCTTTCCCGAATTTCACGGTTCACATATTCTTCCGCATCATGCACAAGCTGCTGACTTGCATCTTTCAGGCTTTGAAAGCGGGTGTTCACCTCATCCTCGGTGCGCACAATTTCCGCCTCAATCTGTTCGAGCCGGGCGGTATGATCCTGTTCCAGCCGTATGCTCTTTTCATTCAGCTGGGAGAACTGGGTATCCAGATTTCCGATATAACTGTTGGAACGTTCCATCCAGTCATCCAGTCGTTCTCGGAGTTCGCTAAAGCGGGTATCTATCTGATTATGGGAAAGTTGAACACGGGAATCCAGATCCTCCAACTGCTTTTCTATGGTTTGCTCAAGGCTCTGGCCCCGGGCTTCCACATCCATGCTGATCCGGTTCAGCAGCTCATCGGCTTTTAGGCTGCCCTCTTCACGGCTTTGCTGGAGCTTCTCTTCAATTTCCTGTTCAATGCGGATAAACCCGTTCTCGAATTCTTCCTGATGTTCGCTCAATCGTCCCCGGTAGCTGCTGCTTTGCTCCTCCAGTTCCGTTTCAAGCTCACTGAATTTTCGTGCTAATTCCTGCTGTTGCTCCTGAGCCTGGGATGTAATCAGTGCAGTATCGTTTCTCAACTGTTCACCGAGTTCGCCCAGGGTTGTGTCCAGCCGTGAACTATTCTCCTGGCGGGCATCTTCGAACTTCTGCTCAAGTTCGCTTTGCTGATCCTGAATGCTTTCTAAGAGAGAGCTGCGAAGATCGCTTCTTCTACCGTCCAACTCCTCTTGTAGCTCGGAAAATGCCTGGAGTTCAAAATTCCGGGCCTTGGTGGCAATTTCATTCATCTTGCTGCGGAAATTCTCCTCTGCAGCATTCAGCTCATCCCGAAATGTACCGAAGCGTTCCTCCATCGAGTTAATCAGGGACGCAGAATGACTGTCCATCCCTTCCTGAACCTCAGATGACCTCTGCTCCAATCCGCTGAGGGTATCGGCAGCCTGGGATCGGGCATCTTCCACCCGCTTCTGCAGATCAGCAGCCATTTTCTCACCCTCTTTCAGGACCTCAGCGCCGGTATGCTCAAGCTGACGGGAATTGCGCTTCTCAAAATCTTCCAAAAGGGAGGGAATCTGCTTTTCGATACCTTCCATCTGTTTTCGGGCATCCTTAATCCGCCTGCCCACGGTATCCACGTAGGCAGACTCCTTCTGAATCCCCTTCATATTCTCTTCAGCCTTGTTGGTCATTTCCACCAACTGCTTGAGAGCAAGATCATACTCATCTATTCGCTGCTGAATTTCATCGATGTGAGCCGCCTTGGCATTCAATTCCTCGGCGGATGCTTCCAGACGTTCTATAGCCCTCCGGGCGGACTGCTGATGTACGTCCACCCCTATAGAGATATCCTGAAGCTGTTGTGATTTTTCTTCGGCAATTTCCGCAAGTTCCTGCTGGATCCGGTCACTGAATTTCTTCACCTTCTCCAGGGATCTGTTATTCCTGTCCAGGTGGCGGAATATTAATACAACTATCACCGCCACGCTGAGGATGAGCAGGTCTCCCAGCGTAAACATCATTTGTTCCCTCTCCCATGACCCTTTGGGGGTCGTATATATTATACAATAAAAATCAAATTTGACGAGGGTTGAGGGATCTTTTTGGAGAATTTATTGGGAAGACCTGAGAAATTTTCCTGTTTCCAGATCGCTGAGGGCCTGACGGATCTCTCCCTGGCTGTTCATAACGATGGGACCGTGCCATGCCACCGGTTCTTTCAGGGGCTGGCCGGAAACCAGAAGAAACCGGATGCCTTCATCCCCGGCCCTCACCAGGATCTCATCCCCCCGGTCAAAAAGCACCAGGTTTCGGTTTTCCACAGGATGGGAGGGAAGGGCTTCGGTGGTGCCCTCTGCGTTCACATATTCGGTAGGGGCAAGGAAAGGGTCGGAAGCGCCTCGAAAGCTGCCGGAACCGGCAAACACATATGCAAAGGCATTATGGGTCAGGTCGATTTTAAAAAACCGCTCTTTCCCCGGTGGAACCGAGATATCCAGATATCTGGGATCGGCGGCAATACCCTCCACCGGTCCGCGCTTTCCCCAGAACTCACCGGTAATAATACGGACCTTGGTACCGTCGTCCTCGGTTACCTCGGGGATTTCCCCGGAGGGAATATCCTGATATCTGGGATCTGTCATCTTCTGAGATGAGGGCAGGTTCGCCCAAAGCTGAAACCCGTGCATGGCCCCCGCAACATCTCCCCGGGGCATCTCCTGGTGAATGATCCCGCTTCCGGCAGTCATCCACTGCACGTCTCCGGCACCCAGAGTTCCCGTGTTCCCCAGACTGTCCCCATGATCCACCTCTCCGGCCAGAACATATGTGATGGTTTCTATCCCCCTATGGGGATGCCAGGGAAAACCCTTGCTGTAGAGACGGGGATCGTTGTTCCGGAAATCATCAAACAGAAGGAACGGATCGCTGGCTGCGGTATCACCGAAACCGAAGGCTCTGTGCAGGTGAACTCCTGCACCCTCTATGGCGGGACTTGCATTAGATATCTTTGAAACGGGACGAATGGACATGGCAACCTCATTTTCACCGATCTGCTGTAGCTGATCTTTTTTGTAATATTTGTGCGTTTTACAAAAAGTAGTAAGATCAGAACGGGAAGACAAGATTAATTTAACCGGGGTAGAATCCACTCTTTAAGCTCGGTATAGCGACGAAAGGTAAAATCCGCCACCGAGCCCCGGGGCGGGGAGGAACTGATATGTGCAGTCATCATTCCCAGAGAATGTGCGCCCTCCACATCATAATGATAGCTGTTTCCCACATAGAGCAGATTTTCCGGCTTAACTTCAAGCCGCCTGGCCATTTCCTTGAAGGGTTCGGGATTGGGCTTCAGATACCCCAGCTCTTCGGAGCTCATTTCCACATCGAAATAGTTCTCAATATTGAGGATTTTCATTTTTGTAACCACAGGAAAATCTGACATTACCGCCAGGGGTACATTTTTTTCCTTGAGAAACCGGATCAGATCTAAAACTCCAGGGTAAAGATTCACCCTGTGGAGTACCGACTCCCAGCGGGTATAAAATGTTGTATTGATAATTTCCCGGGCTTCTTCCCGGTTTACAGAGATCCGGTCTGCAAACATCCGAGCTTGGAGATCATAAAAATCCTTCACCGGCCGGGTCTCCCTGAGTTCCTTGCGAACCTTTCTGAAGGAATTGAGAAGCCGAAAATGTCCCAGGGCAAATCCCAGGCTGGCAAGATACATTTTCCGGTTTGGATAGAGGGTACCATCGATATCAAAGGCAACTGCGTGTATGTGTTTCATATATGACTCTCAATGCCGGTTCTAATTGGATCCGGTACAATTTCTCTGTCTAATACGCACTTCATTCTCATGTCAGCGGATTTGAAATATGATTTCTCCCCGAACCGGAGGCGCGCCGGGATCGGGCTGGAACATGGGACCATTAAACAGCTGGCGTATGGCATCTGCAAGCCGATTATACGGCGAGAAGGCATCTTCGTTCAAGATCGTGGCAATTCCCTGTTCATCGACCCGAAATTCCACCGTGATGCGTTCCCGCCACGTTGGATCTCTCTGTTCCAGATATTGACTTAAATCCAACCGGTCTTCGCTAATCAGATCCCTGCCCTGACGGAGAATATCCCCGGAAATCCCCTGTCGGCGCAAAGATTCGGCGCTGCTGGGGCCGGGGTCTGAGGCCGGGTTTGTATCCGGAGCAGTGCTGTCACCGGTCTCAGTTGCCTGGCCGGGATCTGTGCTGCTGTCGCTGTTTTGGCTCTGCTCCCTAAATCGCGCGAGATCGTCAGCAAGCTCCGGGTTCGGGCCGCTTTCACCCGGACTATCCTCGACGGTTTCCCCCTGGGCAGGGTCCTGGTCAGCGGGAGCGTTTTCGTTGAGGCCGGGGGCGTCTCCATTGGAAGTACCAGAGGCATTGCTGCTTCGCCACTCTTCCAGCGATCGGTCCCCGTCGGACTGTTCGTCATTGTCCAGAAACCTGTTGAGAGGGGTGGGGCTGCTCTCTTCTCTGTCCCGGTCTCTCTCCCGGGGAACCTGCCAGTCCAGGGGTTCGGGGCTCTCGGGTATTGCCGGGGGGCTGGTTCCTCCGGCGGGTTCATCGGCCCTGGCGGGTTCATCGGCCCCATTCCCCCCGCCGGTCTCAGGGGGGCGGGAAGAATCGGAAGGCTGCCGTCGATCGGCACCGGCGGGTTCACTTCGATTTTCTGATGGGATGGGATCGGCGACAGGAGCGTCTGTAGATGATTCGGGAGTTGTTTCCGGTGCATTTGCGACCGTCTCCGGAGCTTGGGGGGACCGGGATCTGTCCTCCTGATTATCCTCAGACCCAACTGCTGAGGGAGGAGATGCCGGCGCCAGCACCACCTGCAGAGATTCAGACTCTTTCTCCGGGGAAAGGGATGCCACGATAAGCCCCAGGGATATGAGCATTATGTGAATCAATAGAGAGATCAGCATGGATGTACTGAGACTGGCTCCTTCTTTCAAGGCTGCTCCTCTGTATTATTTCCGGATGCATTACCGGATGTTTCCCCGGAGGTGTCGCTTCCCTCTGTCTCAGGGGGAGCTGTACCGGGTGCGGGATTCTTGGCAAGAATGCTGGCGTTTCGCACGCCGTTGGAGCGAAGTGTATCCAGTACGCGTACCAGCTGCTGCAGTGGAACCCCCGCATCTCCCTGAATTACCACCCGCTGTTTTTCATCTTCATTGAGGTCTTTCAAAATGACCGGCAACTGGTTCAGCAATACTTCCTTGTCCTGGAAAAATATCCGGCCATCGGAATTAAGGCTGATCTGATAAAGATCCATGCTCACCTGTTCTTCCGTGGAGGATTCGGGAAGGTCCAACCCGATACCCGGGGCTACCACAAAGGTGCTGGATACCATAAAGAAAACCACAAGCTGGAATACTATATCGATCATGGGAATGAGATCCGGCTGCACCTGTGCTTTCAGCTGACGGCGGAATTTCATGATCGGGAACCTCCGTTGGTAGGACCTGCACCGGAGCCCCGGGAGAAGGATGATGATGCTCCAGTTTTGGATGCTCCGGTCCTTGATGTTCCTGGTCTGGATGTTTCAAGATCGGCCATGGTTTTGCTTCCCACATCCCCTTTGAGCAGAACCACCAATTCACTTACCCGGTTTTCCAGGCGGATGAGGTTGTGGTTCACTTTGCTTACCAGCTGATTATAAAAGGCAATTGCAGGAATGGCCGCAACGATACCCGCTGCAGTTGTCACCAGAGCTTCGGCTATTCCCCCGGCAAGTAATCCCGGGTCTGCTGCAGCGCCGAAGTCGCTTAAGACGCCGAAGGCCTGAATGTTTCCGGTAACAGTCCCCAGAAGCCCCAAAAGAGGGGTGATGTGGGCGATGGTTCCCAGCAGCGCAATATTTTTTTCCATTTTCGGCACTTCCAGATTGGCAGCATCGGAAATCAGATCATGAATTACCTCAGGTGAGTACTTCCGGTATTCAACCCCCACCTTCATGAGGTCGCTTAATGGTCCGGGGTTCTGTTCACAGATGCTCAATGCTTCATCGTAAAAGCCTTTTTCCACACTGTGACGGATCCGCTCCAGCAGTCTGTCCTCATCTGCGCGGCTTTTCCGAAAGTATCTCATCCGCTCAATGATTATGCCCACTGCCGTTACCGACAGCAGGGCAATAAGTGCAAGGATGATGGTTCCGCTGCTGATTATTTCATTCATACGTTTTTCTCCCCGGCCGTATTTCTTTATTTGATACTGATCTCTGATAGTACATACGGCGCTTGTTTATCCACGTTATTTGCCTTTTTCGAATTCAACGAACAGTTCTACTGTGAATCCCCGGGTCCTTACAGGACTTACATATGGGTCACTCAGATACCTTCCCCGGGAAAGGAATGCCGCCACAGGATCTGATATCTCCAGGTTAAGCGCCCAGAGCTGACTCAGCTTCCAGCTTCCGCTGATGCGAAACAGGGGCGGCTGAAGATTCCGGAACAGATTCAGCTCCATGTGCATGGCTGCGCTCAGGGTCTCATTCGGTCCCTGGAGTTCCACTTGGGCTTCCAGCTGCTGGGAAGGCCGAAGTCCGTCATCCAGGAGAAAATTTCCCAGCCAGAATGCTTCAGCGAAGATATTCTCTGTGAATAACCCCCGAAATCCCAGGGAGGTGACAAAATTCCATCCACTGGAAGCATACCAGTCCCGGAAATCCCTTCCGTCGTCCTGAAAGCGGATCGATTGATCCCAGGGACCGGCTATCGGGCGTTCATAGTAATACGAGGCATCCAACGCCCCGCTGAGAAGCAGATCTTCAGTGAGAGCCATCTCGCTGTCGGCGGAGACAAACCACTTCCTGCTCATGGGACGGTTTGCCGGTGCACCGGAGATGACCCGAATGACTGCATTTTCATCCTCTTCAGATTCAGCAGTCCCGTCAGGAATCAAATAGTAGGGCGAAAGCAGCGGATTGGCCTTCCACAGGGAGGTTTCGTCGGGTCTCAGCTGTTGGAAACCCGCCCGAAACTTATGCCCCCATCTTTCACCGTTAAAACCCAGGCCAAGGTGGAAATTATGGTTAATTCCCCGGTACCCGGGACTGGTATAGCCAGGCGCGGTCCCTTCCCGGGACACCCCTGCTCCAGGGCCCCTGCTGATACCCGGCAGATAGCCAATCTCATAATTCCACGGTTCCCCGTTCATGGATCTGAGCACTCCGCCCAGACTGAAATCCTGCCAGAGTCCATACTGGGGGCTCAGCTCTATCCGGTAACTAAGAGGAAGCTCCAGGGCAATGCGTTCCCATTCTTTCCGGTACCGGTTGGAACTTTCTCCGGCAAACCGGAAGTATCCATCGGGAATGCCGGTACCGGTCTGAACAGCAGGAAGCATTCTCCGGTAATCCTGAAGAAGATTAAGTTCGCCGCTGAACCCTGCGACATTCCATTCAAAACCCGCCTCAAGGTCCAAAAGCTGCTGGGCCTCATGGAATTCCAGTGCTCCCAGTCCCTGAATATGATACTCGGCCTGTAAAAAGCCCGGATCATATCTGCCCAAAATTCCCGACCGGCTTGCGGCAAACCCATCTGCCGGAGGGGTATATGTTCCGGCAAAATCTCCCCAGGACTGAAGATGCTCCCCGGCAAGGAGGTAACTGCCCAGGGGATCGAAAACCTGAAATGAAGCGTACATTCCCGGAGCATAGCCCCCTCCAAGTGTGAATTGAACGGCGGGAGCGGAAGTTGCAGCTCCTTCTCCGGCCATTTGCTCAGACTCAGCACCTTCGGGAGGAAGCTCTGGACCGCCAAGCTCCCGGGGACGGGGAAGGGCCCGAAAGAGGTTCTCCTCATCCCGGGCCCCGGGCAGCAGGGTTTGCACGTCCCCGTAATCCGGTTCGGGAAGGTCCACAATAACATCCGGGAGTACCAGCCGGGTGCTATCCGGTGCGCTGAGTCCCTCTTCCTGGGGGAAAACGGATGCTGAGAAACCGGCAAGAAGTATACACCCAAGGATGAACGCTTTGAAAAATGCCGCCGAGTATCTGGATGTTCCTATGGCCGGGTTCGGGAATGGGAATATGGAGAACCGGGGATGGAGATGCAACCTGGGCAGGGATCTTCCCCTGGCCGGGTATATAGCCGGATAAGAGGGCCGGGACATGATGGTGCTCATGAATTACCTCCTGGAGAAAGTGCTCCGGGAATATAGCGGCGGATCGCTCTGCGTCCGTCCTCAGTCCAGCTTGAATCGGGATATATTTCGGTCATTTGCTGATACACTGCCAATGCCTCCTGATCCGCACCCTGACGGCTGTAAGATTCCAACGCAAAATAGAGATATTCCGGGGCGCGCTGCCGGTCACTGCTGTTGCTCAGCGCCGCATCAATGAAGTATTCCGCCGCCCGGGAGTACTCGGCCCGCTGCAGAGCTGCCCTTCCCAGATAGTACAATGCCCTGGACCGCTGTCGGGGGCTGGCGTCCCCGTGGACGCTGAGAGTCTCCAGGTAAGGCTCAAGATCTCTGCTCCGCTGACTGATCCCCGCCTGATCGATGATCATGGTTTTCCCCAGCTCCAGCACCCGGTTCCTGGAAGCCTGACGGCTCAGCCCGGGATCGGATTCCAGAACGGAGGGAAAATCGTCTCCGGGTGAACCGGTGGACAAAGCGGCTCTGAGACTTTCTATATCCAGGTTTGACGCCTGTCCGGGATATTCTGATTCTATCCGGTCGTAGAGTTCGGTGGCTAATGATGCTCGTCCCTGTTCCACATACAGTTCGGCCAGAAGCAGCATGGTGTTCAACCGGAAGTAACTCCGGGGGAAATTTTCCACCAGGTTATTCCAGTAGAGACGGGCTGCCGCCGCTTCCCCTGATTGCCAGGAAGCTCTGCCGCTGAAATACAGGGCGGCATCCACATTGCCGTCCCGGGGATACTCATTCCGATAGCTGTTGAAAGCCTCCCGAGCTTCTTCAAAGCGGCCGTTCTGATAGTACAGTTCGCCGATCCGATAGGCTGCAAGAGCGGCATTTTGATTGTCCGGATATGCACTAATCAGTTCATACAGGCTTCGTACCGCCCGATTGACTTGGCCCTGGGAGGCGCGCACCCTTGCATAATCCAAGAGAGCTTCATCTGCAAGGTCGTGCCGGGGATAGAGATCCCGAAAATCCATGAGCGCATTGGCGGCATCCTCCGGTTTCCGCTGGAGCATTAGGAGCTTGGCTCGCAAATACAACGCCCGGGAGTAGGTATCGCCCGCCTTACTCTGCAGCCCCATTTCCTGAAGTTCCCGGGAAACGGGTGAGTTCAGCACAGAAGCCAGAAGCGTCAGCCCCCTTGGGTACTCCCCGAGGCGCAGAGCCGCCCATGCACCTTCATAGGCTGCCCGGACGAAAAGTTCCGTACTTCCGGAAGATGAAGATGAAACGCCGTTTTCCCCAATCCGGGGACTATCGTTCAAGAGGCGTTTAACCAGCCGTTCGTAGGCCTGTACGGCGGTTTGATCCTGCGAACTCCGGAAGGAAGCCCATCCCAGGTAATAATCCGCATAGATCTCCAGCTCCGCTCCCGGATTCCCCCCGCTCAGCTCATGGAAAATCTCCACTGCCTGCTCAAACCTGCCGGTTTGAACGAGGGCCAGGCCGTATAAATAGCGGCTGGCAGGAAAATCTTCCGGATTGTCCGGCGAAAAACTTCGGTGCCGGGATATAATCGCCGTCCATCGCCCCAATTTCACCAGGTATTGATAGTACTCGGATCGTAGACCGTCATTGGGGCTGATTTGGCTGTGGGTGGAAAACAGAGGCTCAAGGATCTCTGCCGCCCGGGCGTATTCACCCATGCCGGCATAGGCCCGGGCGGTCACCGGTCTGAAACGGGGATACTCTTCAACATGTTCACTCCCCAGACTGGCACTGCGGCTGAATTCACCTGCGGAATAGAGGGAATACAGCATGATCTCCAAACGCTGAATCCGGAAATCCTCAATGGAAGAGGGAGCTCCGGGTAAGGTTTCACCGGGGACCAAATTCTCCAGACGCTGCCATGACTGGGTAAAATCCCCCTGCCGGTAATCCAGTTCCGAGAGAAGCACATCCAACCAAGGATTGCCCTCCCCTCCCTCACGCTGATATGCACGGATAACCTGACGGGCTGCATCGATGCCCCCGTCGGACTCATTCTCCAGGAGCGTCAAAGCCGTATAATACGGGGTAATATAGCTTTGGTATTCCGTACCCAGCCGATCCAGACGACTGATGATCTGCCGGATCGACTCTCCCTCTCCCCGGGGAAAGCGATCGGCCAGCATTCGCTCATAAAACGCCGCCAAAATATCAGGATGAGCTTCCAGGTCATTTTCCGCTGTCTTCAGCAGATCGCTGACAGAATTCTCTCCGGCATCGGGACGGCTGCTGTATAGATTAAAAAGCCGTACATATATTATTGGAGTGAATTCATCCACCCTGTTCCTGAGACTCTCGAATATGGAGATCACCTCAGCAGCAGCGGGGGCCCGGGCAACGCCGGGGTCATCCATGAGAAAATAGAATGCTTCCCCCCGGAGCAGCTGCAGTTCGCGACTGGCTGATAGCTGTTCAAACCGGCTGAACCGTGAATCCAGCCAAGAAGCCAACTCCCCATAGCGCTGCTCCCGATAAAGTTCCCGGGCCGCTCTGAGTTCCAGCTCGCTGATTACCCGGGTATACCAGGGTGCGGACAGGTCGGAGAACAGGGCTTCACTGCCCCGTGGATCTTGCAGTGTGTCCAGCCGCAATTCATGACTTTTCCGCCACAGTTCAGGATATTCGGCGTACACAGCACGGGAATTTTCAAGCAGCGCATCAATATATTCCATTGATTGTTCAGGCTGCTTGAGAAGCATATGAGCCCGGGCCCGGTAAAAGAGAAGCCGCCGTTCAGAAACCCCGGGCTGACGCCGGGCCCGGTTCAGAACCTCAAGGGCTGCGCGTGGTTGGGATGCTTGAAGGTGACTCTCCGCAAGGCGCACATGAAGTCCGGCACGATCTGCCATACTGATGGATCCGGTCCCTTCCGTGGGGAAATCAAGCAGACGGCCGTACAGTCTGATGGCAGTGGGATAATCCCCCGCTTCGTATGCAGTTTCGGCAAGGGAATAAAGATCCAGCAGATCTGAATTCGGAGGCCAGCCATCCCGAATAGAAGCCCTGGCATCCTGGGCGAAGAGTGTGGATAGGCTAGTAAACGGAAGAGGCAACCCAATTGTAATACCTGCTGCAAGCAGGAATGTAATCCGGAGGAACTGGTTCATATCTGCCTAAAGATACAGTCAGTGAATCGGTTTTTCAATTAACTCCGGGAATTTCCGGCAAAATATACTTTTCTGTGGGAGTAATTCTCACAAGGTGAACATACTTACCCGGATAGCGCCGTCTCAGGGACTCGGGTGAAGACTCCACGTTCCGTTCGAGAACCGCAATTCGGAACCTGCCGCTGTCATCGAAGTAGGGAAACAGAACCACCACATGGAAATGCTGCCACAACACCGGATCGCTGCCGAATTCTCCGTTGATGCTGCCCAGGTAGAAGTCCCCGGGGTTTTCACGGGCCTGGAGATACATGACCTGGACAAGCCGGTCCACCGGATACCCAAGATCATCCCGGTATTCAACATAGGGCGTATTGCGCACATCCATGGCTTCAGGCCGGCGCCGGATAATCTCCTCAAGCCCGGAGGGCTCGGCACCCCGGGATACGGCGTCCATTGCCACCGCCAGGTTCCGTGTCCAGTCAAGCCCGAAATACGGGTCCCGGGACTCCTCGAATTTCCGGCTCAGTTCCGTCCCCCGGTACTCCGGATGCCGGGTTTTCAGCAGCTCAACGTCGCTCAAGCCGCCGCTGAGGGGAAGGTACATGCCGTCCACCACAAATTTCGCAAAGCCTGAGCAGTTAAATCCCGGCAGGCTGTGAAGCCCCAGGGTTTCGATACGCACCATATTGCCCTGGGCGTCCATGGCTCCGTCTTCGCTGTCAGGAAGAGCGGGAAGAATTAAGCGGAGATTTTCAAGAATCTCTCTCATGGCCGTATATTCGGATAGATCGCTTGGGGCCGACAACTGCTCCCAGGGTATCCGCCCCCCCGCCAATTCAAGTATGCGGTTAATATCAGTTTGAATTATTTCATTAATTTCTAGAAAGATAGGAATCCTGTTATAGAGTCTGGTGCCGAACAGGGAGAGGGAGAGTTCGCTTCTTCCTCCCCTGGGGTGAATTCTCAGCACCAGAGCACCAATTTCATCCAGAAAGATCTTTACCTGATCGATGTCACCGGTACTCCGGCTTCGGCGGATGATCATATTTCCCGGCGAAATATCGGGAAATCGGTTTTCCCTCTCATGCTTGAAAATGAGATACAGACGATCATCCATTTCCTGCACCTCAAATTTAACCAGAATTGAGCTGAACGGATCGCTAAGAACCCGACCCTCTGAAGGGGAAATCATACTGTAGGGGGCTGTTATGGTATCGATAAGTGATCGTCTGGCCATGGAAGTGTCGGGTACACTAAGGGCCTGGGCGGGAAGTTGGTGGATTGCGAAAAAAAACAGGAGGGCGAGCATGGTTCGGGAGGAATGGAATACCGGAAATCGCCTGCTTCTCTGTGTGGCCGTATACGCCTTCTTCATAAAATCCTCCTGATAGATTCGAAAAAGGGGCGGATACCGCAAAATCAGATATACAATCCCTTCAGCCCCCCGGGGGCCTGAGAGTCGTCGGCACCGCCGGCACCCCGCCGCTGCATTTCTTCCCGGTTTCGGGCAAAGAGGGGACTGATCTCCACATCTCCCCTGCCGGGATACGTGCTCAGCCAGGAACGGTGCATCCGACTCATCTGAGATGAAAGTTCATCGGGGCTGTACCACTCTTTTCCGTAGAAGGGGGGGAAATATTCCCATTGACTGGGACGCAGAAGCCCCCGGGTTTCCGGGGAATGGATTATCAGATACCCCTTCTGTGCCAAAGTATCGGCGTATTGGAGGCGGACATTGATATTTCCGGATAAATGTGACGGAGATATATGTACCGGTCGAAGTCGATCCATGGGGCGTATCTTGAAATACATCTCGCCGGGAATTCGCCCCCCTCCTCCTGAAGGAAGATAGCCCCTGAGCACCGGATGGCTGTTGGCAAACAGTTCGGCAATCGCCGACTCATCGGGGAGAGGAATGAGCGGATGCTCCAGGCTGAGCAGCTGACCAAAACGGAAATCGTGTTCAAGAAGGTAGGGCATCATCAGCCTGCGCAGAGCAAAGAGTGCACCGGCATCTCCGGTACTCAGTTCGTCGTAGTCCGGCTGGGGAAGAATGATCAGTGATTTCCGGGGAATTCCGAAGTACCCATGCTTATTCATCAGCCCTAAAAGATGGTAAAAATGACGTTTCCGCACGGTAATTACCCAGAGAGGGTAATTACCATAAGCTCCAGCAGCAGCAGTGATCTTTTCTGCCGCATATTCAAGGGCTGAAAGTCTGCGTAAAGGAGTAACCAGTTTCCCGCCGGCATATGAGGCATCCAGCGTGGAGCGGTAGGGGTCGGGAGTAATTACCAGCCAGCGCCCGTCGGCCATAATAGACTCGGGGAGCACAGTCCCCGCCCTGCCGGACGCACTGGAGTCCCCGGAGTCCCGGAGAGAACCGGTCTCAACCCCGCCGGCGGCTCCGTCTTCTAGAAACGAAGCCAGCTCCGATTCCAGGGCGGCGTAATTATCTCCACGAAAGAGTTCATCGGGGGAGAAAAACTGAAGGGGATGCACCAGTTCGCCCCTGCTTTCGGTCCAGGCGGGAGCTGCGTGGCTGCCCGGGGGCAGACGGTATTTGAGGGCAAGACGGTTGGCCGCCTGAACAGACTGGAGCCGGGTTTTCAGTAAGTCATGCCGGATCTGGAGAAACCTGGCAGTCATGTCCAGGGAGTCTCCTTCAAGTTCCTGAAACAGCATGTGCACGGCCTGCTGGAGGGAGCGTCCATCCCGCCGGGTTAGCCGGAGAATTCGGGAGAAGAGATATATATCTTTTAGATTATACACCTTCCTGCCCCGTTGATCGTAGGACGTACTGATAATGGGAAGGTGTTCTTCGATGTATCGGATGTGGTGTACTTTGCAATCCAGCACCCGGCAGATTTCCGGAAGCAGAAATCCCTGATGTTTCATGTTCTCCGCGAGTCCCTGAGCTCAAACTGAATAGGTATATTTCCCAATGCAAAGTCTTTGCGGACACGGTTTTTAATAAAACCCACATAGCTTTCGGGAAAGTCCTTCTTTCTGTTCACAAAAAGAATGAATTTCATGGGCAGTACACTCACCTGGGTAATATACTTCACCTTCCAGAAAAAGCCTTTCCTGGAAGGGGGCGGGGTATGCTCCTGCCAGGCCTTCAACTTCTGGTTCAGCACACCGGTTCCAAGACGGGTGTACAGCTGCCTCTGAATTTTCAGACTGGTTTGAAGAAGCTCCTGAACTCCGCTGCCTTCCTTTGCCGAGATGGGGAGAATGGGTGCAAATTCCAGAACGGGAAACAGGAAGTTTATGCGGTCCCGCACCGCCTGTATGCGGTTGGGGATATCTTCCAGCAAATCCCACTTATTTACCGCCAGAATAATGCCCCGGCCGTGTTTCACCACCTGAGCTGAAATTTTCTTATCTTGTTCCGAAAGCCCCTTCTCCGCATCAATCATCAGAACCACCACCTCGGATTGTTCAATGGCCGATATAGCCCGGGTGACCGAATAATACTCCAGGTTTTCGTGAACCCGATTTTTTCTCCGGATACCTGCGGTATCCAGGAGCCGGAATTTTTTATCTCTATATGCAAAGCTGCCCTCAAGCACATCCCGGGTGGTGCCTGCAATTTCAGATACCAGGGAGTTTTCCGTTCCTGTCAGGGCATTGGAAAGGGTGCTTTTTCCCGTATTGGGCTGACCCAATATGGCCAGTGAGATGTCCCAGGGTTGGGACGCCCGCTTATCCAGACGGAGAAGTTTTTCAGCATCGATTGAGATGCCCTCCTGGGCGGCCTCCGCTTGAATTTCTTCTATGTCCTGCTGAAGCAGTTCCCGGACTTCTGCTCTGAGTTCCTCGATTTCAGTTGATGTAAGACTGTGTTCGTTGATCCGCCTATGCTCCGCAGCCTCAATCCTGAGCTTCAGTTCCTCAGCCAGCTCATCAATTCCTTCACCGTGGGTTGCGGAAATAGGGAAGATGGTATCGAATCCCAAACGGTAGTATTCCCATACCATCTGTTCCCGCTGTTCGTTATCAACCTTATTCACAGCAAGAATGATCCTGTCGGAAAGCTGACGCAGCCGGTTGATAAATTCCTCATCTTCCGGGGTCACTTCCGTTACATCCAGCACAAACACCAGAATATCCGCTTGTTCAATAGTTGAAAGACTCTTACTGGTAATGAGGGTGTCCAGATAGTCTTTTGATTCGGTGAGCCCCCCGGTGTCTATGAGCATGCATGCGGTCTGATCAAATTCAGCCCGCTGAAATATGGGATCGCGGGTGACGCCGGGTGTGGGATCGGTAATCGCTTTCCGGCTTCCGATGAAACGGTTAAAAAGGGTAGATTTACCCACATTGGGGCGTCCCACAATGGCTACACGGGGCAACACCGCTTTATCCACCTCATCCAGACGGCGGATCAGCTGTTCTTTATCCTGTAATGTCAAATTTATCCTCCATGGTGGTGGACACAAAGTCCACTATGGCATCCGGGGAATCCATCTCCAGCACTCTTCCTACAAATTCTTCGGCTTCAAGAATTGATGTGGACCGGATAATCTGTTTGATCTGGGGGATACCGAAGGAGCTCATGCTGAACTCATCCAGTCCGAGACCGAGAAGAATGAGAGTGTAGAGGGGATCCCCTGCCATTTCACCGCACATGCCGGCGGATATTCCCGCTTTGTGGGCGTTGTCGATGATCATCTTCAAACTCCGGATTATTCCGGGATGAAGAGGGTCATAGAGATATGCCACATGTTCGTTGCCCCGGTCAACTGCCAGAGTGTACTGAATCAGGTCATTTGTACCTATGGAGAAAAAATTGCTATGTTTCGCGAGCAAATCGCTTGTCATGGCGGCACTTGGGACTTCAATCATGATTCCCGCGGGAATATTATCCGCCATGGGAATATCTTCTTCCTGAAGTTCAAGTTTTACCGCTTGAAATATGGCAAGGGCTTCTTTCAGCTCCTGGACCCCGGAGATCAGGGGGAACATAATCCGCAGGTTTCCGTGTACGCTGGCCCGGAGAAGAGCCCTCAACTGGGTACGGAATATATCCACATGGGAAAGACAAAAACGGATTGCCCGCCAGCCGAGAATAGGATTTTTCTCAACCCCACCGTGAAGGTTCATGCTATGCATCAGCTTGTCCCCCCCCAGATCCAGGGTGCGTATGGTCACCGGGCGCCGTTTCATGGCGGAGAGTACACGGCTGTATGAATCGTATTGCTCTTCCTCATCTGGAAGGCTGGAAGATTTCATAAACAGAAACTCTGAACGGTAAAGACCAATGCCGGCCGCACCGTGGCTTTCTACCGCATCTACCTCTTCGGGGATTTCAATATTGGCCTTCAGGCTGAGTACCTTTCCGTCTATAGTCTCCGCCGGCAGCTCATTGAGACGCATGAGCTGAATCTCCCGTTTTTGAACCGCTTGCTGCTTTCTGGAGTAGCTTTCCCGGGTTTGCTCATCCGGTTCCAGATACACAATCCCCTTGTATCCGTCCATTACAATAAAATCGCCGGAATTCACCCGTTGAGAAATATCTCCCAGACCAAGCACGGCGGGGATTTCAAATGCCCGGGCGATAATCGCGGTGTGAGAAGTTTTACCCCCGCCGTCCATGGCTATACCCTTTACCCGCATTTTATCCATGGCAATTGCATCGCTGGGCATGAGATCATGACATATCAGAATGACATCTTCATCCAGGGTGGAAAGGTCCGCCCGTTCATCAGAAAGGAGATTGTTAATAATTCGTTTGCTAACATCGTGGAGGTCGGCTGTACGTTCCCGGATATAATCGTCCTTCACCGCTTCCAGCTTCTTCACCAGATCCTGCATGAGATCGAAAAGGACGTATTCAACATTTGTGAGCTGCTCGTAAAGCCCCGCCTGAACCTTGTGTCCAAGATCGGGGTCGTTCAGCATGAGCATATGGGTATCCAGCATTTGACGCTCATTGGGCTGAAGAGGAGTGTCACCCTGGTTTTTAATCTGCTCTATCTCACTAATTGCCGCCTGGACTGCCTGGCTGAAACGCTCGTACTCCCGGCTGACCATATCCTCATCGATATCGTAGCGGGGAATTTCATTCTGATCGTCCTGAAGAACCAGAACCGCACATTGAGATATACCTGGACTGGCCGAAATTCCCCGGAGTTCCTTCATAATACATCAAACTATAGAGCAGAAATATCACAGCTGTCAAATTGATGGTGACAAGTGAAACTTCACATATAATGCCCCCGAAGCTTTGTTCCGATAGCTATTAAAGAGATGACAAAACAGGATAAAAAACGAAAAACATCACTTGGCGTGCTCTTCTGGATCGCCGCCATACTACTCATACTGGTGGTATTCCTCTTCAACAGAAGCAATATTGAACAGGTCATGGAGAGTACCGGCCTGGTTGAAGTGATCAACCAGCGGATCGGCATGGACGGGGACGAACAGCAAGATGATGAGATTCAGGATGAAGAAACGCTCCCCATGGAAGATCGGGAGGAAGAAGACCCCTCCATGGAAGAGGATCTTCCAAACGAAAAAGAAGAGGATCTTCCAAACGGAGAAACCGACGACAGCCCTTCTGAATCCGGTTCTCAATCTGAACCCGGTGAAGACGAGCAAGGAACAAATGAGCAGACGGTAAATGAGCCGACAGATGATGGATCGACCCCATCCTCATCTCAGGAGACAAACGGCTCCTCCTCTCAAAGCGATGATAATGGAGACAGTCAGACGGAACCCCAGGAAGATTCTAATACGGAACAGACTGACGGCGGTTCCGGAGAACCGGGAGAATCCGAAGAAGGATCTCAGCCGGCGGTTCAGCCCAAGGTGAGAGAGTTCTCTATATATTTGGTGCATATTGATGATGCCGGGGATATACGTGTGAGGTCGGAAGCGGTGGAAGTTGAATTCACAAGCAGTCCCCTTACCCGCACGTTGGAGACTCTTTTTGAGCAGCCTCAGGAGAGTCAGGGGGGCTCTGTTCGGAACCTTATTCCCTCCCGCAGCCGGATACACCGGGTTTGGGTGGATGAGGGAGTAGCATATATCGATGTAAATGAATCATTCCGCTTCAACCCTATCGGCATGGAGGGACACAGACTCCAGCTTGCACAGGTGATAAACACCGCAACCCAATTCCCCACAGTGGATGCAATCCGTATTCTCATTGACGGTGAACGCTTCGATTTTCTGGGAGGAGAGGGAACATTTATCGGTAAGGCGCTGTATCCCGGGGATTACCCCTGATTTTCCACTCCACATGCATTATACATGTAGAGTGACCATAATACATCTTACCCGGCGTTCCATGACCGCCGATCTGCCGAGATCCATCTCTCGTTTTCTCAACACCAAGACGGCCTTGCTGATAATTGCGGGGCTGTTCCTGCTGAGTGTTCCCACAGCCAATGTTTTTACCGACAGCCCTGAGCTTTCCGCAGTCCTAGAGCGAAGCCTCAGTGTGGGCAGCGGAAGGGAGCTGAGCCGGGGAAGCTATGGAACGGGTGCGCGCATTACCTTCACCCCAAATTTCCTGGAGTTTTCTCCTGTTTTTGCATTGGGGATTCCCCTGGACCTTGGCGCGGGCATCCAGTTGCCCCTTCCCGATTCGGTGCAGGCAATCATTTACCAGAAGGCTGGAGCAGGGGCTCAACTGCGTTTTCGGGGCAGCCCTGCATTGCGGTTCACCCTCGATATTCAGGGCGGTGCATACCTGCGGCAGGTCCGGTATCTTCGCTATGGTGATACCGAAAATTCTTCGGTGGTGAACTCATATATGGAAGCGGGCCCGGGTCTTGAGCTGAGTTTTCCCCGGCGGCAAAAGAGTGACCTGAAATTTATTCTCAGGGTGAATCCGGGGTACGGGCTGCTCTTCGCCAGAGATACCAACGCATCGTATATATCATTGCGTATATTCAGCGGACTGACCTGGTAGCCGCCTCCCCGCTCTCACGCCTGTAATGGTTCCCGATTCAGTGCCAGTAAGGCAAAATACTCCTGGTTGCCCTGCCCTCCCTTCAAGCCAGATGGCCAGTGATTTTTCACTTCCACGCCCTGTTCGAAAAGCCGTTTGAAGGTATTTTCGAGTATTTGCAATGCAATGTTCTCATCGCTGATAACCCCGCTAAATTCGGGAATCTGAATATCAGAATATTCCAGTTCGAACTGTGGCTTCAACAGTGCAAGCAACAGCTTTCCGGAGGTAAGCTGGAGAATGTGACGGGCAACCCCTTCCATGCTGCGAAATGAGAGATCCGCCACAGCCAATTCCGGGGGAGGCTCAAGCTCTCCTGGTTGAATTGACATTATATTGCAGCGTTCCCGCACGTGGACACGGGGATCCCGCCGCAGCCGGTAATCCAGCTGGTTGTATCCTACATCAACTGCATGGATTGTAGCAGCCCCTCTCTTCAGCAGACAGTCGGTGAATCCCCCCGTGGAGGCTCCTGCGTCGAGAATTACCCTGTTGTGGTAGTGAAAACCGTCAAAATCGGCTTTTTCAAGAACGGAATCGAGCTTAAAACCGCCCCGGCTAACAAATGAAGGTGCACTCTTCAAAGTCCCTCCGGATTGATTCCAAGGCTTAGATGCTTCGCCGCTGTCCGGATGGCCGGGAAGCCCTTCCACATGCAGCTGGGCGTCTGAAGCCACCGCTGCACCCGGTTGCTTCTCCCGATGACCGTTCACCCAGACATCACCATGAAGTACCCGGGCATACAGCCATTCTCTGGTCTGCTCAGGAAAGCGGAGGACCAGAAGGTCCAGGAGTTTTTTTCGCGGTTTTCCGGATTTTTTACGGCTGGTTGACATTAAAATCCCGCAGCTTCTTTCACCGGAAATATTTCGGTGCTTATAAGGGGATGCTGATCATCAAAGCGAATGACCAGGGCACTCACAATTGCTGCATTTTCACTCACTTCATTTCTCAGGGGAAGGTCGGTGAGATGTCTCTGAATTCCGATATGAGCATCAAAACCGATAATGCTCTGATCCGGACCGGTGGAACCGATATCGGTAATAAATCCTGCTCCAGAGGATAGGATTCTCTGATCTGCAGTCTGAATATGGGTGTGGGTTCCGAACAATGCGGTAATTTTTCCATCCAGGTAATACGCAAGAGCTTCTTTTTCCTGGGGATTTTCAGCATGGAAGTCCACAATGACCGCATCGGCTTCGGATTTTACTTTTCTCAGCAGTTCGTTCGCTTTTTTAAAGGGGCAGTCTATAGGCCACATTCCGTAGCGACCCTGAAGATTTAACACGGCAATCCGAACACCGCCGGCGGAAAAAACGCAGCTGCCGTGCCCGGGATTACCCGATGGGTAATTTGCCGGTCGCAAAATCATAGGCTGCTCATCCAGGTAGCGGTAAATATCACGCTGCTGCCAGATATGGTTTCCAGAAGTAATTACATCGGCACCGGACTGAAAGATGGTATCCGCCAATTCCGGGGTTAGCCCGAACCCGTCACTGGCATTTTCCCCGTTTACAATTGTGAGATCGGCCTTGTAGGTCTTTTTCATCTTCGGTAGCATGGCAAATAATGCACGCATTCCGGGTTGGCCGACGATATCGCCTATTGCAAGTATTGTGCGTTCCATTTTTCAGCTCCTGAGGGCATAGTCGCCTGCAAATCTACCACAAAGCGTTGCCCTCTCCAACTGCCAAAAGCCGGGGAATCGATGTTTCAGAGGAACATCGTGTACGGATTCTTATGAGGCGCTCTATATTTTTCTTTTTTTATATTCCGTTTCTGTTATATTTGATAATTTTTTATAGAATCCGCCCTGGCTCATTGCCCGTTTAATATTTTGAATATATAATCGGGATGAACACGGAGAAACGTGTACATTTTACATATCTTGGAGGCTTATAATGAGATCAGCTTACAAAATCTTAAGCATTACGGTACTGGCAGTTATCAGTATCGCCCTGATCGGCTGTGGCAGCAGTTCATCATATACAGACGGTGTATATTTCGCCATGGAAGACGGATATTCCGACAGCGGCTGGCGTTACAATGTCACCCTGGTGGTTGAAGACGGAGAATTCACCGAGGTAACCTGGAACGGTTCAAATATCAATGGCGGTATCGATAAGATTTCCCTCTCCGAAGAAGGGGGATATCCGATGGTTGAACAGGGCGGTGCAATGGCGGACTGGCACGTACAATCGGCAGCTGTTGAGGAATACTTCCTGGAAAACCAGTCAACCGACCAGCCGGATGCAATCAGCGGCGCGACAATTCATTATGATGAGTTCTACGCATTGGTTAACAAAGCCCTTGAAAACGGCCCCACAGGTTACGGCCCTTATGAAGATGGCAATTACCGTGCCAGCGCCGAGGAGTTCAGCAACGGTTGGAAGTATTTCGTGGATATCACCGTAATTTCCGGCTACGTTACTTCCGCTCACTGGGATGCCATTCCTGAAGAAGAGGGAACCAACAAGGCTCAACGTTCACGTGACGGGGAATACGGTATGGTGGAAAACGGCGGTGCAATTGCTCCTTGGTGGGAACAGGCTCGCGCGGTTGAAGAAGCGTTTATTGCAAGCCAGAGTGTAACTGCGCCCGATTCTATCTCCGGTGCAACAATCGGCATCGACACATTCTACAACCTGGCATCTGAAGCACTTGAAGGTGCAGAGCGCTAAGATTCCACCGGAATCTTTCCGGCTCTGCCGGGATGTCACCAAACGGCCGCCGTGGTTTATCCCGGCTGGCCGTTTTTTTTCGCCCCTGAGCCGAAGAGTTTGTCCGCCGTCTGGGTTTCGGCAGGTTTGCCCGTCCACCGGTTTCGGCGGTTTTGTCCGTCGCCTCAGATTCGGCAGGTTTGTCAGCCGTCTGGGGTTTCGCATATTGTAGAGCAAGTGTCCAAAATACCTGATTACTTGCAGGATGCAAGTTATACAGGTTGATAGACGGGGTCAGGCATCCTGTCCCATTGGGAAGGAGCCGGGAATAAACAGACAGAATCGGATACTACTGGATGGGTGGGTAGAACCGTTAATTTCTACACTCAGCTGCCCTTCAAGCTGTTCCACCATAGACTTTACAAGCTGAAGGCCCGTACCGCCGTCTTCTTCAATACTGAATTCGGAAGGTACGCCGACGCCGTTATCAGAAACGTGTAATGCAAGCCCCTGTTCATGGGATTCGAGCAGAATGGTTACCTTCGCTGTTGCACCGGGTATTGTCGATTCATTCAGGGCGCCGCTATCTGTTTTGGATGCGGCGGGGTTTGCTGCCCCGTTCTTTTTTGCTGCGGGAAACGCGTATTTAAAGGAGTTGGTAATCAGCTCCACGGTCACAAGCCCGATAATGCTTGCATATTCAAACGGAACCTGCATGGGCGTCAGATGAACGTTCATGGAAATTCCTTTTTCAGCACTGTTGTACATCCGGGACAGATCGTGAATAAGGGGATGAAGATAAGATTTTAATGCTATTCCATCGGGTGTCTCATGTTCGGAAGCCATTTCATGAACGGAGCTGATTGATTGGACTTTCGCAATGATATCATTGATGCTTTCATATACATCGGGATCCTGATGATACTGAAATTTCAAACTGATAAGCGAAGATAATACCTGGAAATTATTTTTAATTCTGTGATGAGTCTCCCTGATCAGCAATTCCTTGTTGGCCAGCGATTCCTCCAAAGCGGCTTCTTTCAACCGCCGTTCCAGATTCCTTTGCCGGATCAGAAAAAACAAACCGATAATCAGCAGGGTCTCTATAATTAGTGCGCTGAGAACAAGAATTACATACAGACCGTATTTGGCAAATAGGGTATCGGGTCGATTTATGAGGCGGCTGTCGCCGGGAATTCGAATCCTGGAAATTCCGTTCTGTGATGCCGCCTGTAGATCAATAATATTGGTAACTGCAATTTCGGTTTCAGCCATTGTGGAGGCGGTTCCCCGGAGTATTTCCCGAGTCATCTCCGCCACTCCCCTGGCGTAACCTTCAGCACTGGTCATGGCCCCGCCGACAATTCCCGTATCCGCAATGCTGTCATACATCCCGAAAATGGGAATAGAACTCTCCTGAACGATCCCCGGCAATTCTTTGGCAAGGGTGTAACTGCTTCCCCCGCTATCCTGTGAATAGGAAATCATTATTGCAAGTTCCCGTTCATCGGCGTTGCCCAATCTCTCCTTTAACTGGGGAAGGGGTAAACCGATCAGCCACTCGACCTGACGTTCATCGGGCAGCACATCCAGCACCGATTCCACCAGCTCAACATAGTGGAGATCGCTGCTGTGGGTACCGGAGATAAATACCAGCTTATCCTTTTGGGGAAGGAGCTGCCGGGTAAGGTCCAGGGTTTTCCTGGTGGCAGAGCGGAACGCCGAGGGAAAAATATAGCTGTTTCCCCTGCCTCCGTCCATACGTCGGATAGTCTCCACCTGCACCGGTGTGGCCAGGGTATAGATCACCGGGATATCCATGGTGGTCAACAGACCGCTGGAAATAAAAAAATCTATTACCCCGGGGAGAAACGCTACAATCACATCCGGATCTTCTATACTCATATCCCAGAGCAGATACCGGGAGATCACCTCCATGTCATCGCGATTTCTGATATTTTCCGTATCCAGATAATGCAGCTGCATATTCACCTCCCCGGACCAGGCTTCCCGAAGAGATTCCAGATAGATCGAATTAAATGTCTGCTGCCATGCACCGGCCTCTTCCGAGGCATGAATTACATAGGCGGTGAGGGGCTCTGAAAATAGATGGGGAGTAAATAGCAACAGGAGAGATGGCAGGATTAAAACACGGAAACGCCGACAACTCATCATGTCCTTCATACTAACAGAAAAACGGGGAAGCTGCAGAGATTTGTTACAAAAAAAGGCTGCACAGGAAGCTCCCGTGCAGCCTTTTCGTGCTGAATTTTAATAAGATATCAGCGTGCGTATTCCACAATCCGGGTTTCACGTATCATTGTAACTTTAATACGTCCAGGATAGCGAAGCTCTGCTTCAATCCGTTTGGCAATGTCCCGGGCGATTTCCCGGGCTTCATTATCACTGACTTTTTCGTGGTCTACCATAATCCGAAGTTCCCGACCCGCCTGAATAGCGTATGCTTTATCCACACCGTCAAAATCCTCGGCAATCTTTTCCAGGTTTTCCAGACGCTTAATATAATTATCAAGGGTCTCCCGGCGTGCACCGGGGCGGGAAGCACTCAATGCATCTGCGATCTGAACGATTACCGATTCCACACAGCTGTGGGGCACATCGCCGTGATGGGATGCGATTGCGTTTATTACCCGCTCATCCTCACCGGTTCGCTTGGCAAGTTCCACTCCAAGTTCAACATGGTTGGAATCGCCGTCGGATTCTATTCCCTTACCCACATCATGGAGCAAACCTGCTCTGCGGGCAATTTCCGTATCAGCGCCCACTTCTGCGGCGATCATGCCGGCAAAAACCGCCACTTCCTTGGAATGGGCCAGCACATTCTGCCCGTAGCTGGTTCTGAACACCAGCCGGCCGATTCCCCGAATACCTTCTGGTTTCATGTGGTGGATACCCAGATCGAAGAGTACCTTTTCACCTTCTTCGAAGACGTACTGGCTGATCTCCTGAGTAACTTTCTGCACCACTTCTTCGATGCGGGTTGGATGGATCCGCCCGTCACTGATCAGCCGTTCAAGGCTGCGCCGGGCAATCTCTTTCCGCACCGGATCGAAGCAGGAAACCACAACGGCTTCCGGAGTGTCATCAATGATGATATCCACCCCGGTAAGGGTTTCCAGAGTTCGGATATTTCGTCCTTCACGGCCGATTATCCGTCCCTTCATTTCATCGTTGGGAAGATTAACTGAGGCGACGGTAACTTCCGCATTCACCTCGCTGGCCATTCGCTGGATGGTGGAAATAAGAATTTCCCGCCCCTTGCGCTCAGCGGTAATCTGTCCTTCCTGCTCGATTTTATGAATGAGCGCCTGGGCGTCATGCCGGGCCTCATCCTCCAATGATGAGATAATCAGTTTTTTCGCTTCATCTCGGGTGAGACTGGAAACACGTTCCAGCTCATTCCGCCAATTATCTTCCTGCCTGCCGAGCTCTTGCTCGCGGACCTGTATTTTCCTCTCGCGGTCAGCGAATGTCGACTGCTGTTGTTCGACATAGGCCAGTTTTTCGTCTAGGTTTTCTTCCTTCTGGAGAAGTCGTTTCTCGAATTTATTGAGTTCTTGTCTTCGTTCTCGAAACTCACGTTCCTGTGTATTTCTTTCTCGTAGAAGTTCATCTTTTGTTTCTAATACCAATTCCCTTTTCAGGGCCTCGGCTTCCTTTACAGCATCACGTTTTAACCGCTCACTCTTCTGTTCAGAAGAGGTAAGCTGAAATCTGGCATAAAGCCAGCGTATTGTCCAACCTAGAATCAATCCCGCAAGAGGAAGGGTTATATAAAGTACGATGTTCATACTTCCCTCCACTCTAGGGTTGTCTTATTCAAATTAGGAGATTCACCACGCTTTGTCAAGCTTTCTGCATTAACAGGAATCAGACAGTGCCAATAGCGTTTTTTTCTCCGATTTGTCTATTTTGATCAACGCGACGGCTCATGCTTCCTTTCGAGAAGCGGCAAAGGCTGCCAGGGCCCGGTCAAGATCTTCACGGCTGTGTGCGGCGGAAATTTGTACTCTCACCCGGGCCTTTCCCCTGGGAACCACGGGGAATGAGAAGGCCACGGCATAGATTTTCTCCGTGAATAGTTTCCCGGCAGTTTCAACTGCCAGTTTTTCATCATAGAGCATAATTGGAATGATCGGATGCTCCGCCTCGGGGACATGGAACCCTAAATCAAGAAGACCTTTTCGGAAGTATTCAGTATTCTTCCACACAGCTTTCCTGAGTTCCGGATGCCGTTTTCGCAATTCCAGGGCTTTCAGGGATGCGGCAACAATCGGCGGAGCCAAAGAATTTGAGAAAAGATAGGGGCGGCTTCGCTGACGCAGAAGTTCGATAATCTCCTTCCTTCCGGACGTGTATCCGCCGCTGGCTCCCCCCAGAGCTTTTCCCAGAGTTCCGGTGATAATATCCACCCTATCCTGAACTCCGAACATCTCGGGTGTACCCGCTCCGCTGTTTCCCACGAATCCCACCGCATGACTGTCATCCACCATCACCATTGCGTCAAATTGATCGGCGGCCCGGCAAATATCCTTCAGAGGCGCATAGGTACCGTCCATACTGAACACGCCGTCGGTTGCAATGAGGATATGCCGGGAGCCCGCATCCCTGGCTTCCTGTAGTTTGGATGCCAGATCTTCCATGTCACGGTTCTTATAGCGGTATCGGGCAGCCTTGGATAGCCGGATACCGTCAATAATGCTGGCATGATTCAGTTCATCTGAAATAATGGCATCTTCCTTTCCCAGAATGGTTTCAAAGAGTCCGCCGTTGGCATCGAAACAGGACGAATAAAGAATGGTATCGTCACTGCCCAGCATTTCAGAGATTTCCTTTTCCAGTTCACGATGCCGGTCCTGGGTTCCGCAGATGAAGCGCACCGAACTCATGCCGAAGCCCCGCTGGGCCAGGCTTTCTCCCGCCGCCTTGATTATTTCCGGATGATCGCTTAATCCCAGATAGTTATTTGCACAGAAATTCAAATATTCCCCTTCTTCCTCCTGGAGGGTAAAGTGGGGGTTTTGGGGACTTGTAATGGTAAATTCATGTTTCCATAAGCCTGATGATTCAATTTCATCCAACTGATTGCGTAGATCTTTACGAAATGTGCTCATGTTCACTCCTTGTATGTATCAGTATAACACCGGGAGATGATCAGGAAAGAATGAAATTTGAAAATAGGAGCGGCAGGGCGATGAGCATATCAATCAGCAGGATAATCAGCCCCTGAACCCAAAGCGGTGGATGGGGCGCAGCAGCGGTTTTGTGAGCATATTCCCCCCGATCGGTGCCAGGCGATGCCCCGTCTGTGGACGATTCCCGGGTTTCCTCAAAGGGAAGATCGGAGAGTTCAAACAGAACTCTGTCAATCCGCCCTACCAGTCCGCCGATCCGGGCCTGCTTGCGAAACTCATAAATATGCTCAAAAAATCTCAGGGTTGCAGAGATCAACTTCCCCAGGGTACCCGGAATTTTCAAATCTTTCCTGATGGAGAACAGGGAAATAAAGACAAACCCGATAATGGTCAACCCTCTTCCCAGCCCGGAAAGCAGTGCTCCCCGGGTAATGGCGAAGCCTCCAATATAGGCAAGTACCCGTCCCTGGGGTACCAGGGCGTGAAAGAACGTTACCGACGCAAGGAGAAAAATGAAATAGGTGTACAGCAGCCGTTTCCCCGCCATGCGGGTAAGAACCCCGAGGGTAAGCACTTGGATAAAACGGGCAGCGGGATCCTGGGTGATAAGATATATGGGGAGTACGCTCAAGCCGGCGATAAACGCGGCGTTGGTACTGAGAAGTTGCTGCAGGGGACCCCAGCGCCGTGACCGGCGGCGAGAAGGGGATGATCGGGCCCCCTCAAGGGATGCATTGGCCGCTTCCTCCGCTTCCTCCAACTGAACATCGCTATCCAACTGAACATCACTATACGGCGGAGCATCACCATCTGCCCGAATATCCGCTGCGAGATTTCCCGAGTAATGAATGGATCTCTCTGCCAAGCCATTTTCTGTTGTTCCCATGCGCACATACTGAAGGTAAAACCAGCGGGAGCGCCTGGACAGCAGTTCAGCAAGAACTCCGATTACCACACCAGCGGCGAATCCCAGACCGTAAAAAAGGGGCAGAATGACCCAGGCTTGCTGTCCGAAGATCACAAGTACCGAAAAAAGGCTCTGAACAGTATTGCTTGCCAGGGCTCCTCCAAGGCTGAGACCAAGGTAGCTGAGCCTGCCCGGCAGGAGACGATAGAGCCCGTACATCAGAAAGAATGAAGCAAAACTTCCGGTGAGACTGAGCAAAAATACATAACTTGCCAGGGTGCCGTTTACCAGACCCTGCCCCAGCACTTTTAACAGGGTAAGGGTGAGGAGACCGGGCAGATCCAGAAGGGGAAATGCAAGAAGAATTGGCAGATTTGCAAGTCCGAGTCGGAAAAACGGCACCGGTCGGGGAAACAGGTACTCTAAAGTGGCAGCGAACATGCTGAATGCGGCAAACATGGCAATGTATTTCAAGCGGCGAATTCGCTCATTCTCCTGCTCATGGAGCAATCCGCCGTTCCCGGAAACGGGTGTTGAAGGGGGAGTGGAATCGGATTTACGGCTCATATTTACGTCCCTGCCATGTATTACGCTGCTCCAGCTCCGCCTCGAACATGGCGGTAAAACGGTAGTTCTTCATACCCTTCCAGGATTCGTGCTCATGGATCACCAGCTGCTCCGCTGCGTCGGCACAGAGGCGCTCGATTTGTATATCCGGCCGTATACGCTCTATCACATCAAGAAGTGTATCAGCATAATCCTGAACTGTCAGAGATTTCCGGGGAAGCGAGGAGATCTTCTTTCCCGATGCGGCCAGTTCTCCCCAGGGGCTTTTTCGGATAAGCTGCAGCTGATGAAATTTCAGCATGGAGAGAGGTAGGTGATTGATATATTCCGGGAGCATGTGCAGCTGATCTTCACCGGGAAGCCCGATTATAATGTGAGCGCCTGCGGGGATGTTTCGTATCTCAAGATCCCGGAGAGCGGAACGAATCTGGGCGGGGGAAACACCCCGCCTGGCCTCCCGCAAAGCTGAGGGACTGAAGCTCTCGACTCCCAGTTCCACCCTGATATCCTTTGTTTTCGGTTTCGATTCACATTTTTTCGGTTCCGCAACATATTTTTTCGATTCCGATTCACCGGAAGGTATAGACGGCCAGCGCTGCCTTGAGAGCCGCGCAAGGGCATCAAGAATTTCCGATGGAAGGCAATCCGGACGGGTTCCGATTACCAGTGAGTGCACCTCCGGTAGTTCCAGCAATGCAGCGTACATCTGCTCAAGATGAAGGGGCTGCCCAAGCGTTCCGGTATATCCCTGAACGTATGCAATATACTTTTGCTCGGGGTATTTTTCCCGAAATTTTTCCATTCCTGCATAAAACTGCTCCACAGGATCCAGCTGCCCCCTGCTGTCCGGGGGAAGAAAGCTGTCCGGATTGCAGAAGGCACAGCCGCCGCCCCGCTGTTTGGGGCAGGCACGCTCCAGGGTGATACTGATTTTCTGCACACGGCTGCCCTCAGCACGTTTCAGTTCACGGCCCCGAAGGAAGAGTCGATGGGAACCTTGCCAGATGTTACGGCATTCTTGGAGAGTCATGGTATTCCCTGAATATTGAATGGCCTGACCATTGAATTGGATGGAGAGAGTGAACGTGAATGGAAACTTGAGACGCTGTTGGGGAGATATCCATCCTGGGGATTTGATATTGCCTGAAGGAAACGTTTCGGGAAATGGGGTGCACCTTTGAAAAAATTATGAGCTCGGCGGGATTCGAACCCACGACCTTCGCCTCCGGAGGGCGACGCTCTATCCAGCTGAGCTACGAACCCATATAATTGATGAGCAATACACTACTCAATGTTCACAGCAGTGTCAATAGTGTATAATCTGAGCTGCTGTGCATTGCAGCCTGCACATCTTCTGTGTACAATTCCTCTCACTATGAAGTTAAGCGCTAAAACCCGCCCCCACCTGCTTCGCCTGCTTTTTCTTGGGCTGATGCTTGGAACGTTGAGCTGGGGGATTATTGAAAAAGTTGCCGCCCTTTCCGGCCTTCCTTTTGATGTCAGCCTGGGTCCAATCGGCTTTGACATCTATGTAATATCCGCGTATATCCGCATAAATCCCGGTTCAGTACTGGGAGCATTTCTGGGGTACCGATTGTTTGCAAGCGCATAGCAAATTTATGATTCGGCCAAAACTTCAGCAATGTGCGTCCCCTTCTGTGCCCTCCTTAGAATATAATACCCTACAAGAGATAGTATACCCGGTGGAGAACTGGGAAACACAAAGGAGAACACAATGATTCAGTCCCACCCCTTCGTTTTGGCCAGCGCATCTCCACAGCGCAGCACCCTGCTGAGGCAAATGGGGCTTGAATTCAGCGTACATCCGGTTGATATGGATGAGGATCACCGCAAGGGGGCAGACGCCCGGGAACTGGTGCGCCTGCTGGCCAAAGAAAAACTTGAACTCAGGCTGAACACAGAGGGTAACTACGACCCCGGCTCATGTATCCTGGCTGCGGACACCATCGTGGCCCTGGATAGGCACAGACTGGGAAAACCGGCGGATGAACGGCAGGCCGAAGAATTTCTGGACCGACTTTCCGGGAGGAAGCATCAGGTAATCACCGGTCTAGCGCTCTACTTGCCCGAATCCCTTTCGGCGGATATCCCGGCCCTGGAGGGGCAAATCCCGGGGGATATAGAGTGCATGGCAACAGGTTCTTCCGCAACCACGGCTGTATTGCCGGGAACGGTCGCAGTGGCCCATGCAAGCACCGATATTTCCCTTAAGCATCTTGAATCGGATGAAATCCAGGCATATCTGGATTGGGGGGAATTCAGGGGAGCCGCCGGCGGCTACAGAGTCCAGGGCCGTGCAGGTTGTTTCCTCACAGGAATTTCCGGCTCCTACACCAATGTCGTGGGCTTGCCAATTGAGCTCTTATATGCCATACTCCGCCGAACTTCTTTCTGGCAGTGAAGCAAATCCCCGATAACCGGGGGGCAGAAGCGGTCAGTAATAGAAGAAATCTTCCGTATTCACCTGCAGCCAGGAACTTTATCTGGATTCTGCAGCGGAATATGAGACAAAGAGATGAGTGCAGGCCCCGGGACTCACGGGAAACCTGCGAGGAGGAAACGTGGCAGTAGTCACTATGAAGAATCTCCTGGAGTCAGGAGTACATTTCGGTCATCAGACCAAGCGCTGGGATCCCCGGATGAAGAAATTTATCTTTGCAGAACGTAACGGGATTCACATCATCGACCTGCAGAAAACCATTGTTTGTATTAAGGAGGCCTACGAGGCTGTCCGCAAAACGGTTCTGCAGAACAAGTCCGTACTATTTATCGGTACCAAAAAACAGGCCCAGGGCGCCATTAAAGATCAGGCTGAACGCTGCGGCATGTACTTTGTGAACAACCGCTGGCTCGGCGGAATGCTCACAAACTTTTCCACCATCAAAAAATCCCTTCTTCGCTTGAAAAAGCTCGAAAAGATGGAAGTGGATGGAACCTACGAAAGCCTTACCAAGAAAGAAATTGCGAAACTCAACAAAGAGAAGACAAAGCTGGAAAAGAACCTTGGCGGGATCAAAGATATGAAAGATCTCCCCGGGATCGCATTCGTAATCGATACCCGGAAGGAAGCCATCGCGGTTGCCGAAGCACGGAGAATGGGCATACCTATTGTTGCAGTAGTGGACACCAATTCCAATCCCGAAGGAATTGATTTCCCCATCCCTGGAAACGACGACGCGATCCGCGCCATCACCCTGTTCACTGAAATTATCGCTAACGCGGTTGTTGAAGCTGATAATGAAGCCGGTCTTCAAGTAATTGAAAGCCTGGGTGACGATGATGAAGTGGTTGAAGCGGATGCCGGTGCCGATCGGGAAGATGAATCAAGTGAGATCACCGCCCCTGTAGCAGTTCAGGTTGACGAAGAGGCAGCAGAAGAAGTGGTGGAAGAAAAGGAAGAAGACGGCTTTGCCGCCGAAGATTATTCTGATTACACCCCGGGCAATGATGAAAAACCTGCTCCCGAAAAACCCAGAGAAATGGAAGTTGCAGACGAAGCGGGTATAGACGAAGACAAACTCTACGAAGAAGATTAGGTTCGAAGAGATTATGTGAACCGGCCTGAGCCATACCACAGCTCCGGCCGTTATAAACCGATAAATCATATATAATACGGCGTGTAATGTAAGGAGAAATCAATGGCAATAAGTGCTGCAGATGTGAAAAAACTGCGTGAAAAAACCGGTGCAGGAATGATGGACTGTAAGAAAGCCCTGAATGAAGCAGAGGGTGATTTCAGCCGGGCAGTGGAAATACTGAAAGAATTGGGACTTGCGGCGGTGGCAAAACGCTCCGGTCGATCAACCGAAGAGGGCAGAATCTTTACCTATGTGGGAGATGATGTTGCCGGAATTATGGAAATCAGCTGCGAAACCGACTTCGTAGCCCGAAATGCTGAATTCGCCAGCACCGGTGCCAAGCTTGTTGAAGATGCGGTAGTTCAGAACCTCCCCGCTGATGACGAAGGACTGGTTAACCGGGTTAACGAACTTGCGGCAACCATTAAAGAAAACATGACCATCCGACGCTTTCAGCGCAAGGAACTGGGCTCAAATCAGTCAGCTGTGGCGTATGTCCATGGTGAAGCCGGAAGCCTGGGCGTACTTCTCACCCTGCAGCTTTCTTCTCCCGAGCTGAAAGACAACGAAGCAGTTGGGACACTGGGTAAAGACCTGGCCATGCATGCGGCGGCTTTCAGTCCCCTCTACCTGAATGAAGACGCAGTTGAATCCAGCTACCTTGCAGAACAGGAAAAAATCTTTAAAACACAGGCGGAAAACATGGACAAACCCGCCCATGTTATTGAAGGAATTATTAAAGGAAAGCTGAAAAAACATCTCAAGGAAATCTGCTTTACCGAACAGGGATTTGTGAAAGATGACAAGCGCTCCGTTGCCCAGGTTCTGAAAGATACCGGAAAAGAAGTAGGCGGTGAGATCAAACTTGTTGATTACATTGTTTTCCGGGCAGGCGAAGAACTGTAATTCGGGTTATACTGAAGTTACTTCCGGCTCCATTCGCATGCATAGGATGGAGCCGTTCTGCACCCGGGGGTTCCCGGAAAAATCAATGCGGAGGATACAGCCAATGGACAGTGTGTTAAAGAGCCATGAAGACAGGATGAAGAAGTCCGTGAAGAATCTGGAAGAGGAGTTCAATAATCTTCGCACCGGACGGGCCAGCGCCTCACTTTTCGACAAGATCCGGGTGGACTACTACGGAAGCCCCACCCCCCTGAATCAGGTTGCAAATATCAGCGTACCTGAAGCCAGGTTGGTGGTTATTCAGCCCTGGGATAAGAGTCTTATCGGTGAAATTGAGAAAGCCATCCAGAAGTCCGAACTCTCCCTGAATCCCGCCAGTGACGGGAAAGTGATTCGCATCAGCATTCCGCCGCTTACAGAAGACCGTCGGAAGGAGCTGGTAAAACTTGCCAAACAGATTGCCGAACAGAGCAGGGTTGCGGTTCGAAATATTCGCCGGGATGCCAATGATGAGCTGAAGAAGCAGGAAAAAGAGAGCGAGATCAGTGAAGATGACCTGAAGCGGGGAGAAGACGAGGTTCAGAAACTTACAGATTCATATGTGAAGAAAATTGATGAGCTTCTCGACGCCAAGGAAAAGGAGATCATGGAGGTTTGAGTTCATCAATCCCCACGCATGTCGGCATCATTATGGACGGTAACGGCCGCTGGGCCCGGGAAAGAAGCCTTCCCCGGACCGCAGGTCATAATGAGGGCTTGAAAGCTGCCAAGAAGATCGTCAAAGCCGTTCATGATGCCGGTATTTCCTACCTGACCCTTTATACCTTCTCTACGGAAAACTGGAAACGAACAGAAGAGGAAGTCTCTTTCCTTATGAAACTCATCAAGACAAGTCTCCGAAAGGAATATGAGTTTTATAAGGAAAATGATATCCGGGTGGTTCACTCGGGGGATCTTTCGGTACTCCCCGGGGATATACAGGATGAAATTCAACTCGTTGAAGAGGACACATCCCACTTCACCTCCCTTGTGGTGAATCTCGCCATAAACTATGGGGGACGGGATGAGATTGTACGCGCCGCAACCAGAGCTTTATCGGCTAATCCTGAGCCGGGCGGCGGCATCTCTGAAGAGCAGATCCGCAATAATCTGGATTGCCCGGAGATACCCGATCTTGATCTGATAATCCGCAGCGGCGGGGAACAGCGCTTGAGTAATTTTATGCTATGGAGAAGCAGCTATGCAGAAATCTTCTTCAGTCAAACCCTCTGGCCGGACTTCAACGAAGTGGAATTTCATAAAATTCTTCAGTGGTTCACGTCCCGAACGAGGCGCTATGGAGGGACAACATGAATTCTCACAAAGACGGTGAAAAGCGCAGACCCTCACGAAACCTCATTCAACGGCTTGTCCTTTTTGCCGTTGCGGTGCCCGCCATAATTCTGGTAATTTTTCTGGAAGCCGATCGTTTTCACTGGCCGTTGAACCTGGTATTACTGTTCATCGCCGTCCCCAGCGCATTTGAAGCAGCCCGGCTTTTTGGCTTCAATCCCTGGAAAACCAAACCCAGAACCATCGGGGTTTTTCTCAGCGGGCTGTCTCTCCCACTGGTTTCATTTTTATGGGTGTGCGGACTAATCAGAACAGAATTTCTTTTTCCCGTATACACGGGCATGGTCATGAGCATTTTGTTTGTTCAGGTTTTCCGCCAGCAGCACAAGGTGAAAAAAATCTCTCCGGGAATCGGTAAACATTTGGCAACCCTGGCCTATCCGGGGCTTCTAATATCCCATCTAATAATGATCAGCGCCCTACCTCATGCAACAATTCTGTATCTCACATTTATCGCCGGTGTTTTTTCCAATGACAGCATGGCATACGTGGGAGGCCGGCTATTCGGGGCCAAAAGTTACCATCCGGTGGCTATCAGCCCGAACAAAACCATGGCAGGGTTTCTTATCGGCTTCTTATTCAGTCCTGTTGCGGTGACAGTGGTGTACTTTCTGGCACCCCAGGCATTTCCTTCAGGCATTCATGTGGCGCTGATCCTTGGATTACTCATAGGATTCACTACCATTGTGGGAGACTTGATTGAGTCCGGCCTGAAACGCTCGGCGAAGATCAAGGATTCGGGTGAAGCAATTCCCGGCAGAGGTGGTCTTCTTGACAGCCTTGATAGTATCTTGTTCACTGCTCCGGTGTTCTTCTATGCATACCAGATCCTCACCGGCATCTGGGTGCTGTAACATAGCGGGTATTACGGAATTGCTGAAGACAGCAACCGGTTTAAAAGACACGAAACACTCAATAGCAAAGATAGAGGTCGCACATGCAAATACTTTTCGGAATTCTCGGACTCGGTTTAGTGGTAATTATCCATGAGGCGGGCCATTTCCTGGCCGCACGGGCCGTGGGCATAGATGTGGAGGTATTCTCCGTTGGTTGGGGAAAGAAACTGCTGGGAATTACCCGGGGGGGAACGGAGTACCGGATTTCCCTGATTCCCCTCGGTGGTTTCGTGAAAATGAAGGGCGAAACCGCATACCAAAAGGCCATAGAAGAGGGTCTGGATGAGATAGAGCCCCAGGAAAATTCGTTTTTCAGCGCAGCTCCATGGAAGCGGATAGTGGTGGCCATTGCCGGACCGGCAATGAATCTCGTATTCGCACTGGTGGTTTTAGGAATTATCAATCTTTCGGGCTTCAGCTACAGCAGTTTTGAAAACCGCATCGTCCTTGCAGACGACTATCCCCGGTATCATGCAATTTCCAGTTTACCAAGCCCCGCCGCCGAAGCAGGGCTTCAAACAGGCGATAAAATCCTGGCGGTTAACGGCGAATCTGTAGAGAATTACAGCGAACTGCGACAGCTTCTTGCCAGCAACGCCCTGGAAAACGTAAACCTTCAGGTGGAGCGGGACGGAACCATGCTGCAGCGCTCCGCGGATCTGATTCTGGATAACCAAACCGGAGCAGGAATTCTGGGTATTTCTCCATACATTGAACCGATAATCGACTCTCCGGTGGAAGGAGAAAGCCGGGGGTTACAGCCGGGAGACCGAATTACCGGAATTAACGGTAAAGAGGTGGAAAACAGCTTTGATGTGCGTCAGATCCTGGATTCCCTGTCGGTGGGAACCGAGCAGGTCTATGCGGATATCAGCGTGATCCGGGACGGGGAACCTGTGGTCATTGAGCACCCCCTGCAGCACAACCAGGAACAGGACGCACTCTATCTCGGATACTACTATTCCCAAAATACCTATCGCCATGCTGCTGACGGCCCCTTCGATGCATTGGCGTCCGGCTGGGAGGAAATAGGAAACACCCTGGCAATGACATTAAAAGGATTAGGATTGATGTTCAGAGGACTGGATCCCATGTCCGCTCTCTCCGGCCCCATCAGAATTGTAGATATAGTTGGCCAGGTTACCGCACAGGGCTTGAGCCAGGGAATTGCAGAAGGACTGCGTTCATTTTTTCATCTCTTAAGTCTCTTAAGCGTCGCACTCTTTTTCGGCAATCTTCTGCCCATCCCGGTGCTGGACGGTGGGCAGATTGTGGTTTTCACTGCGGAAATGATTAAACGGAAACCCATAAAACCCCGGACCTTCTTCCGGTATCAGACAATTGGGGCGATAATTGTATTTGGCCTCATTGCCTTTGTTTTATTCAGCGATTTATTATATATATTCGCAGGGTGATGACCCGAGAAAACTGGGAGACCCGCCGGAAGCCCGCATAAACAGCCGGCATGAGCACATAATGGAAGGGTACTTACTATGAAAAAACTACTACTTACTGCACTAATTCTGCTATTCACAACCACGGTTTTCGGAATTGAAGCCGTACCAGGAAGCTTTCCCCACATTAATCAGGGGCATTCTTCACCCGTAAGTGCCACAGCCGTACGGGATGACGGCCTGCTTTCGTTCAGCGGCAGTTCCAGCGGCGTACTCAAGGTATGGAACAATGAATCCCGCCGCCTGATCCAGCATATTCAAGTGGGTCAGGACCCGATTATTATGATAACCCCCCATCCACAGAATAATGAACTCGCACTGATTGAAGAAGGAAGCCGGGGCGAATACCGCCTATCTGTGTGGAACTGGGAAGATAAACGACTAAGTTTTGCCAGAACCTTGGAGGATCTTCCGGTGTTTCTCAACTACAGCCCCCGGGGATCGTTTTTAACCCTCGCCCTCCCCCAATGGAGATCTTTACGGTTTTATGACACCCAGCGGGCTCGGGAATTGAACTACCTTCCCGACGGATTCGGCATTGTTCAGCATGCCGTAGTGTCGGGGAGCGAAAATAGAATCATGACCTATTCAGGAAACAACGGGAATATCCGTTATCTGGATCTTAAAAGCGGCGAGCAAAATCATGAAACCCAAACACAGAGGGATTTGCGCTACTTTACCCTGCTTGACAATCAGCGGCATGCGTTGGGGTATGCAAATGGGACATTGTACCTCATCGATGTGGTAAACGGCAGAACCGTGGACAGCCTGGACAGCGGTGAGATTCTGGGAATTATTCCCGACAACTCCCGGGATAACGGGTATTTCCTGCTTCAGCAGCTTGGAAGACGGAAACGCCTGAATTCACTCAATGTACGCTTTGAAAATTCCATCCGGCTTGAGCGCAGTGCAGATTCCGTCAGCATCAGCGGGAATGCAGACTACTTCAGCACCAGTTCGGAAATTTCAGTGTTTGCAGCAGACAACGGACAACTTGGAATGGTGGAAGACGGGAGCATCCGTTTTCTTGGCGTAACCGGACTCAGCGGTGTTCAGCGGATCGTATATCAGGGAAACTGGACATATATCCAAAGTGCCGATGGTATATCCCGCATTCCCAGCGGATTGCTCCTTGAAGCAGGAAACCGGGGCACCCAAAGCAACTTTGAAGGTGTCGAAGAATTAATCACACGGCTGGATCTTCCCATTGTAAACCCTGCAGGCATGGCTCCCCTGGATAATGTGAGAATTCTCATCTGGGGCAGAGAGGAGACCCAAAGCATCCTGGAATACAACAGTTTCACCCGGGAAGTTACGCGTATAGACGTTGAAATGCGATCCCCCATTCAGGAAATCCGGGTCGGGGAGCGATACATCATTCTGATGGACAATGAAGACGGCATTCAGCTCTTGGATATACACAGCTACGAAAAGCAGTTTCAATACCAAACCCTGGGACTGATGGACGTACTGGAACTATCCAACGGGCAACTGCTCATTGCAAAGAACCAGTCAGGATTTTTCAACTCCAGCCTGATTCAAGTAAATCCACAGACCGGAGAAACATCTATTGTTGAAAGTGAGGACACGGTGGTATTCCAGTTCGTGCGCCCTTCCAACAGCAGAACATTCTACAGCCTTGGAATTGCAAGCAGCAGAGGCAGCTCCTACACACATATCAGAGAGTTTTCCCAGGGCAGACTCTCCTCTGGCAGAAGTATAATGCGTTTTACCGGCGAAGATAGCCATGCATCTATGTTTTTCAATGACGAAAACAACAGTCTGGTCACCTCCGCCGGTCCGGACGGAGTGAGTATTTACCGCAACCGTCGTTTAAACAGTCTTGAAAGTAATAATAATCTTCCCCTGAAGGTGTTTGCGGAAGGGAATTTAGTTTTTGCTGTGAACGCGGACGGAACCGCCAGCATTTGGGACGGCAGAAGCAGGGATCTGGTGTCTCAGATCACCTCACTGCCCAACGGTGACCTGGTAATACTCCTTCCCGACAGCTCCTTTATTCCCCTGGAGACCAATCCTGGTAACCCAATTTTCCCATACACCGAACTTCTAACTCCTGTTCGACTATCCTCGGGAGCACAAGCACGGCTTAACAGAATTGATGTACTCCCCGCTGAATCACCAACCGGAGAAGAAACCCGAAGATCGGGTGAAACAGATCCTCCGGAGGAAAAAGCTGCAGGAAATACCGATTCAGGCTCGGATTCAGAACAGGATACGCAAGATAGCGGAGGTAATTCCCCGGATCAGGATTCTGCCTCTGGCGGGGATGAAGAAGCTGCCGGGAATGACAGAAATGCCGAGGAAGAGGGAAATGCTAACGTAGAGAAAGACGACGCCGCCTCCGATGGGAATACTAATTGAGAAACGGCAGATTGATTCACCTAAGGGATCGTTATCCGGGGATAAGTATGAAGCCCAAGAAGAGAATTCTGAGAAATACGTTGATGGGCAAACAGGTATGTCTGAGTCCGGTTGGTTTAGTTCCAGTTGGATTCAGCCCGGATCGTTTCGATCCGGTTGGATTCAGTCCGGCGGATTCTCGCTGATTTTTGCCACAGCCTGGTTCACCGCACTGGCAATTTCATCCCTGTGCTCCTGGGACAATGCCGGAGCATACACTCTTCCAAGAAGATTGGCCCGGTACATGGGCTTTACCAAATTCAACGCATAGGCGGCCATGTCGACTACTGAATCCTGATCCTTGGGCACATTGTTATCCGAAAGCTCAAGTTGACGCTCCAGTTCCTCAAAGACCAGTTCTTCAGCTTCATTATACAGATCTTCAAAATTATACCTGGCTTCTAATGCCATTGCCCCTCCCTCTTTCCGCGGTATTACCGGCGGTCAAGTGATACATATTCAGCATAACTCGGCAGGAAGTTAATATCAACTGTACCCACAGGGCCGTTCCGGTTCTTGGCAAGAATGAGCTGAGTTTCCACACCCTGCATATTTTCCGCAAGCTCCTTATCGTGGGAGCGGTCTCTGTGAAGGAAAAGTACCACGTCGGCATCCTGCTCAATAGCGCCGGATTCCCGTATGCTCGCCAGATGGGGAGCCTTACCTTCACTGTCACGACTTACCTGACTCAGGGCTACGATGGGTATTTCCAGTTCACGAGCCAGAGCCTTGAGACTACGGCTAATTTCTGCCACCTGAAGATGTCTGTCCATCCCATTGTTTTCCGGTGTAATAATAGAGAGGTAGTCGATGAAGATGATTTTCACATCGTGCTGGGATTTCATCCTTCGTGCCTGGGCTTTCAAATCCAGAAGGCGCATGTTGGGAGTATCACCGATATACAAGGGAGCATCGTATATCACACTGGCAACATCCATAATAGAGTGAAAATCACTGGCTTTCAGAAGCCCCTTGCGCAAATTGCCGCCGGGGATTCGGGATTCCATGGAAATGACACGCTGCATCAGCTGCATGTTGGCCATTTCGAGGCTGAAAAACCCGGTGGGGATGTGGTGGCGAAGGCAGATATTCCTGGTCATGGAAAGGGCAAGAGCGGTTTTCCCTATGGATGGCCGGGCGCCGATGATAATGAATTCAGAGTTTTGAAAGCCGTCAGTCATATCGTCCAGCGTGGTAAATCCGCTGGCAATGCCGGTATAATTCCCCGCATTATTATAATAACTTTCAATGGTTTCTACTGCTAAATTCACGATATCACGGGCCTTTTTATAGCCTTCGGAAACCTGACCGTCGGTTATATCGAAAATTTTCCGCTCTGCATCATCAATAACCTGGCTGATCTCCTGGCTTTCGTCATAGGCTTCCCCGCTTATCTCTGCAGATATGCGAAGCAGAGTTCTGCGCAGGCTGTTTTCCTTTACGATTCCCGCATAATACCCTACGTTTGCGCTTGTGGGGACCACATCGGTGAGTCCCGAGATATACGAGACTCCGCCCACCTGATCAAGCATTTTTTGGGCTTGAAGTTCATCGTTCAGGGTTATGAGATCAATGGGTTCGTTTCTCGCTGCAAGATCTTTAATTGCCGTATAAATCTTCTGATGAGCATTCCGGTAGAAATCAGAGGGTCTCAACTGGAGAACAACCTGATCAAGAGTCTGTTCAGGATCCAAAAGGATGGCACCCAGACAAGCCTGTTCAGCTTCGATACTGTGGGGAGGAACTCTTCCTCCGTGCTTTTGAATGTCGCTCACATGTTGCTCCCGGTAAGTAATATAATGCAGAAGAGATTCTCCGGCAGAGGCTGTGTGTCATAGAACTATATGCATATAATAATGCCGCCGACAGATCCTGTCGACGGCATTCTATTGATGAGAAGAAAATGATTAGCGAAAACTATTCTTCGCCTTCTCCGGCTTTCTCTTCTGTTTCACCGGCAGCAGCTTCACTCTCTTCTGCCGTGGTTTGCTCGGATTCCTTTGGGGCGGCGGCAGCTGCAGGCTTTTCATTTTTGGCAGCAGCTGCAGGGGCAGCATCGGCTTTTCCACCTTCCTTCTGGATATCTACGCCCAGATCCGCATCATGATCTCCGTACAGCTTGATTTTCAGCTTGTAGTTACCAAGGGTTTTCAATGTGTGTCCGGGAATTTCAACTTTCTTCCGTTCCACTTCCATCCCCTGCTTGGCAAGTTCATCCACGATCATTTGGGAAGTAACGGCACCAAAAAGTTTACCGTTATCTCCTGCGGGCATGTTGAACTGAAGCGTGGTGCCATTGAGCCGCTCTTTCAGAGAAAGTGCATTTTGCCGCTTTTCTTCTTTCCGCTTCTCGATGGCTTTCATTCGGCTTTCCAGTACGGCAAGGTTGGTCTTGTTGTACATGGAAACCATACCTTTGGGAAGAAGATAGTTCCGGGCATATCCCGGAGAGACATTTATAATATCCCCTTCTTCACCAAGGCTTGCAATGTCAGTATTTAATATTACCTTCATTGACCTGTCCTTAAAAATTTATTCTTTTGGATGCATTACCCCGGGGCGAAACATGGAAACCCATGATCAAACCTGAGGTCCACAGCCACTTCGAATCCTGGCAACCGGATCAACGAACCGGAGGTCAGGATCCCGCCGAACCGCCGGAGGCGGTTCCACTCGAATAATGTATCCAGATTGAGGAAATACCGAACAATGCCAGCATCCCCAAAAATATCAGATTCAGTCCCGGGAGCAGTACTCCAAGGATTAATAGTCCCGGCAGCATGGTTCTTAACAGGGGCCGGGTCTGTGCCAGACGAAGGATTACCCCCAAACCCTGTAAAACATAGAGCAAACCGGAAATAAGAAACAAATTCCAGCCGATGTACGCCATGGGTAACACTGCGAAACGCTCGGCGATCATCAGCCCTGCCAGGCTCACGATAAACACCCACACAAAAAGCTGGGGCATGGCAAAGCGTCTGAGTAAAAACAGCAGTATTCGGGAACCCCCTGCCAAAAGCAGTCCCAGAGAAGCCCCGATCAGCAAAACCAGCAGGGAACTTAGACCCAAGGAACGGTATATCACCTGTTTTGACAGTTCCAGCAGCTGTTCGCCGTCCATACCGGGCATTAGCTGATTCAGCAAATCCCCCTGGGACGACCCCCCCGAGAGTAATTGAAGCAACTGTTCCCAGCCTCCGCCATTGGAAAACTGATACAGCACCGCCGTCATTCCTGCAGAAGTGGCCACAGAAGCGGCCAGTATTCGCAGCCAGATGGGTATAATGCGGTAGGTACGCTCCGATTCTTTCCCTCCAAAAGTGATTCTTCGAAGGTTCAAAATCAGAAGCCCGATCAACATACCGGCGGCGCTGAAGTACACGCTTACCTGAGGCTGCTCAAGCCCCCGTATCAGCAGAATAACACCGGCTATACCTGCAGAAGTCATGAAGGCATAGCCGAAGCTTTTCATTCCCTGCCTGAATGCTGCAAACTGCAGGGGAACAATAAATAGCATATTTATCATCCCCAGGCCCAGGAGCACACCGGATACCAGACCGCTGATTAATCCGGTCTTTACATCATTGCCCCCGGAAGAACCTGGAGAACCGCCGGGTGTTCTCAGCAGTCTTCCACTATTCCGGGGATTTCCAATTGGATTCACTTTTTCCGATTATCCCATGGGAAGAAGTGCCAAATATCTGGCCTTCTTAATTTCCCGGACCAGACGCCGCTGATTTTTTGCACTGGTTCCGGTAATACGGCGGGGAAGAATTTTTCCCTTGTCTGTTACAAAACGGCGAAGAATTTCAGGGTGTTTATAATCAACGGTGAGATTCTGCGTCTTAATTTTGTCTACCTTCTTCTTAAAGAAGGGTTTTCCACCGCCGCGGCGCGGGGGGCGCCGGTTGTCCCGGTCATCACTGTTTCTATCGTTGTTTCTTGAATCGCTCATGTTTATCCTCCAACATAAATCCCTGTAATAGGGTCGAAATCACATCCATCTATATGTATATGGTTTGCGATTTCTCAAGATCTCGAGGGTTTCTCAATATCTTCGGTTTCACAAATCGCCGCAGGCTGAATATGCCTGCCTAGAACGGAATATCGTCATCGAATCCGTCATCAACAGGAGCCGGACCCTGGTTGCTAAATCCGCCTCCCTGCTGGGGTGAGTTTTGGCTGTAGCCTCCACCCTGATTGGAATATCCGCCCTGGTTCTGGCCTCCGCCGGGTTTATTTCCCACAAGCTGAATATCGTTCACCAATATTTCAACCTTGCTTCGATTCTGTCCGGTTTGTTTATCCTGCCACCTGTTCTGCTGCAGCGTACCCAGCACCACCACCTGCTGCCCTTTGGAGAGATAGCGCTGTAAAGCATCTGCACGCCTTCCCAAAAGCACTGCATCAAAAAAATGGCTTTCTTCGGTCCACTGATCGCCGCTTTTCCGGCTCTGAGTATTTGCAATAGAAAATCGGGCAATTGCGGTGCCGTTGGTGCTGTATTTGAGTTCAGCGTCACGGGTTAGGCGCCCGACAAGTGTTACTGAATTGAGGTCTGAAGCCATAGGGCCCTCCGGTTATTCTAGTCGTCCTGGCGGGTTACCAGTATTCGCAGAAGATCGTCGAAGTATTTCACCCGGTCTTCAATTTGATGTGCTGATGCGGGATCCATTTTGAATTCGAACACCAAATAATGACTCTGAAGTTCACCTTCAATCTGGTATGCAAGGGTGCGTACCGCCATGTCGTGTTCTTTAATGGATTCGGCACCAAGTTCCTTCAGTACTGCCAGCACTTCCTCCCGGGAAGCCTGGTACTTTTCTTCTTCCGCCTTAAAAACACAGGCGGCTTCATATGTGCGCATTGTTCCTCCTCACGGACCAATCATCGGCCGAGCTTACTCGAGCCGGTGACATCGACCATTCCATGGACCGGGGACCGGCTTGAAAACCGGTCAGAATGGCAAAGAGGCAAAAAGTATTACCTTTCTGTCTTTTTTTCGGATGTCAGATTCTCGTGTTGATATATTCTCCCTCTACAGGGAAATTTGGTTGCTAAAAATATCATGCTGAGCCTTTCGCTGTCAAGCTGAGGCCCTTCTCCGCCGAAGTATATCAATAGGGCGAAGCAGTACTATCCCGTCAGCCCTGTATAGAGAGGTATAGAGACGTGAGCGCTCAGGTACATTACGATGCAAATATATTCTTTATCGCGTTGCTCATCAGAGATCTTCGCAGAGGGTGTATGCTGAAGATCGACCCCTCCTACTTCCTGGACAAGATTATTGAAGACATCATGTTCTGCGACGAGTCCCTGAAAACCCTCATGAACTCACTGGGCCAAAACGACCATTTGGTGAATCAGGAAAAGCATCTGAGAGATCTCTATTTGGCAAAACGGGACCTGGTGCTGCTCCTTGAAGATCTGATCGGAGAGCAACTGCCTTTCGCTTCTGAAATCCGGCAATATGTATCCCGGTTCAACCAGATTATCCGCGGTCAAAAAGAGGATATGATGGAAATTGACGATTCCCTGAATGCTACCATTCCCCAAGGGGATGAAAAAAATATTGTCAGCCAGCAGGAATACCAAATTCTCTTCGATGATTCCCAGGATGAAGCCTGAGACGGATATTTCCCACGTGTATTTCCCTTCAAAATAGTATGCCCTTGCTCACATTCTTACAATTATGTAGTATAGGAATTGAGGTACAAAGGTGAACGCACATATGTCAGAATCTCCGGAACAACAACTTGAAGAACTGTCGCTATTATTTTCCATCAGCCAGATTCTTGACCAGAGTCTGGACATTAAACAGGTAGTGGACCCGGTACTAGAAGCCGTGGGCGAAGAATTCGGTATGCTCAGGGGAACCATCTCTCTGCTGGATACCAACACCGAAGAGATTTTTATAGAGTCTGCCTACGGTCTCAGTGATGAGGAGATCGAAAAAGGTCAGTATCAATTGGGAGAGGGAATTACCGGAAAGGTTGTTGAATCGGGAATTCCGAGAATAATTCCCAAGATATCAGACAGTCTGGAATTTCTCAACCGTACCGGTGCCCGGGCACAGACCCCTGAACAGGAGCACGCCTTTCTTTGTGTTCCAATTAAACTGGGAAACACTACCATCGGTGCTTTCTCGGTGGACATTCCCAGCCCGGAGAACGACGTGTTGCTGGAGCAGCGTACCCGGCTGCTTTCAATTATTGCGTCAATGCTTGCTCAGGCGGTAAAAATCCGCAGGGATGTAATGGAAGAGAAGCGGGTGCTCATGGAGGAAAACCAGCGACTGCAGGATGAGCTCAGGGACCGTTTTAAGCCTGCGAATATTATCGGCAACTCAAAATCCATGCAGAATGTATTCGATATGATCGCACAGGTTTCCCGGTCAGATGCCACTGTACTGATCCGGGGGGAAAGCGGTACAGGAAAAGAACTGGTGGCGCATGCTATTCATTACAACAGCCATCGATCGGGAAAACCCTTCGTCAAGGTCAATTGCGCAGCATTACCGGAGACGGTAATTGAAAGCGAGCTTTTCGGGCATGAAAAAGGTGCATTCACTTCGGCTATCGCCACCCGGAAGGGTCGCTTTGAGATGGCAAACGGCGGCACCATCTTCCTGGATGAAATCGGAGACCTCTCCCCCACCACCCAGGTGAAGCTCCTGCGGGTACTTCAGGAAAAAGAATTTGAACGGGTGGGAGGCAACGATACGATTCGCACCAATGTGCGGGTAATCGCCGCCACCAACCGGAATCTGGAAGACTTGATGAATCAAAATATTTTCCGGGAAGATCTCTACTACCGATTGAATGTATTTCCTGTACATATTCCCCCCCTCAGGGACAGGAAAAGCGATATTTTACTCTTGGCCGATCATTTTATTGCCAAATACAACAAGCAGAATATGAAAACTGTTCGCAGAATCTCCACACCGGCTATTGAACTGCTCACCAACTACCACTGGCCGGGAAATGTGAGGGAACTTGAGAATTGCGTTGAACGTGCGGTGCTTTTGAGTATTGATAACGTAATTCATTCCCACCATTTACCCCCAAGTCTTCAATCCGCCGAATCCACCGGTACCCGGCTGAATGAAGGCCTGCAGGAAGCTCTGGATTCCCTTGAACGGGAACTGCTGCAGGATGCACTGAAATCCACCAAGGGTAATATGGCCAAAGCCGCCCGGCTTCTGGATCTTACAGAGCGGAAGATGGGCCTGAGAGTAAAAAAGCACAACGTGGATCCCAGGATCTACCGTTAGAGAACTCTGTACTTCCACGGCGCCCGATTTTCCGGGCGCTTTTCTCATTTGCCGGAGAACCCGGCCCTTCAGTTCATAACTCCCGGAATCCCCCCTCCCGCTCCTGACTGAGATGTCCCTCAGGAATGATCCGAATACGTGCGTAGCATGTATATACCCTACATTTATGTACTTTTAGCATATAGTAATTACATTTTTGTATCTTTTTCTTTATCGGCATACGCAAACGGTTTCTCATTCAAAATTTTTTTCACTTTCTTAAGTTCCCTCTCCACAAATAGTTAGAACCCTGGCAAGTACTTTATTCACTATACGCATCGGTTTTTGGCACGCTTCCTGCATAACAGATGGCAAATACAATCCTGTAAACGTGAGACATTCGGAAAACCGGATGTGTACAGCTCACATTCACCATACGCCGGTATCCCGGGCGTAGGTGAAACAGAAAGGTAAAGGAGGAAGTATGAAGGGGAAATTCCGCATTTCTGCAATTCTTGTAGTAATAGCCCTTCTTCTCAGCACAGGTATTCTCAGCGCACAGGATCTTACGGCAGAGACCGTTGCGGCAGCTGTGGATATGATCTGGCTGACACTGGCGGCAGCACTGGTCTTTTTTATGCAGGCCGGATTCGCCATGGTGGAGATTGGACTTACCCAGGCGAAAAACTCGGGTAATATTATCATGAAAAACCTGATGGACTTTTCCGTAGGTGCTATCGCCTATTGGGCCATCGGTTGGGCCTTCATGTACGGTAATAGTATCGGCGGTTGGATCGGCGGTGCCGGCGGCGAAGCGTTCTTCCTGAACTACAGTCCCGCAGGTCTTGAAGCGTACGGCGTTTCCGCCATGACCGACATTTACCGGGACTGGATATTCCAGGTGGTATTCGCAGCCACTGCCGCGACCATCGTGTCAGGAGCAATGGCCGAGCGGACCAAGTTCACTGCATATCTGGTGTATTCGGTATTTATTTCAGCTCTGATTTATCCTATTGCCGGTCACTGGCATTGGGGAGGCGGTTGGTTGGCACAGCTCGGTTTCCATGACTTTGCCGGTTCAACCCTTGTTCACAGTCTCGGTGGATGGGCGGCCCTGGCAGGTGCCGTGGTTCTTGGACCCAGGAGCGGCAAATACACCAAAGTGGGAAACAAGGTAGTCACCAAGGCGATCCCCGGACACAGCCTGCCCCTGGCGGCTCTGGGTGTATTTATCCTTTGGTTCGGATGGTTCGGATTTAATGCAGGTTCCACCCTCAGCGGAAATGATGCCACAATCGGTCACGTTGCAGTCACCACCACCCTGGCAGCCAGCGCAGGTGCCATCGCAGCCATGATCACATCATGGGTATGGTTCGGTAAACCCGATCCCTCAATGTCACTCAACGGTGCTCTGGCAGGACTTGTGGGTATTACCGCAGGTACATGGGTTGTAGGACCAGGTGCTTCAATCATTATCGGTCTTGTTGCTGGTATTCTGGTGGTACTCTCTGTAGAGTTCTTCGATAAGGTTCTTCACATAGACGACCCGGTTGGTGCAATTTCCGTGCACGGTATTAACGGTGCATGGGGTACGCTGGCAATCGGTCTGTTCGCCAACGGGGTGAATGATCCCGGTGTTGTGGGTATTTTCTTCGATTTCTCAGCCGGACTGCAGCAGCTTGGAGTACAGGCGTTGGGTGTGCTGGCATATCTGATCTGGACCCTGGTTACCGGATTCATCCTGTTCTTCACAGTTAAGAAGACCATGGGCCTGAGAGTGGACGAGAAAGACGAGCGCACGGGTCTGGATATTACCGAGCATGCTACTGATTCATATGCCGGTTTCCAGATTTTCTCCAACCTTTAATCATACGTCGAGGAGCTATGCATATGAAATTGGTTACAGCATTTATTCAGCCCCATAAGCTGCACGATGTTAAAGATGAACTGTACAAGGCAGAGATCTTTAAGATGAGCGTATCCAACGTCTTGGGTGCGGGTCAGCAGAAGGGGTACAAAGAGTCGTACCGGGGGATCGCCTACGAGGTGAATCTCCTGAAAAAAGTCCGCATCGAAATAGCGGTGAATGACGAGTATGTCAAAACCACCGTAGATGCAATTATCAAAGGAGCCCGAACCGGAGATATCGGTGACGGCAAGATTCTGATCTCTCCCCTGGAAGATGTAATCAGAATCCGAAGCGGTGAAAAGGGAGAAGTGGCCATAGGCTGAGGTCCCCCGAATCAGCGGTCATATTAAGGAGGTCTTACCTTTTCATCACTTTTGTCCGGTGTCCCGGGCGCAGATCAGGCTGCAGAGCCTGTCTGCCCCGGCGGCTGCCGGACTTTTTTTTTCAGATGCAGAGAGTGCATGCCCCTGTTTTTTTCGGCATGCGTTTCATGAAAAAAGCGCTGGTGATGCTTCATTCGGATGCCGATCCTTAGAATATGGGGGTTGGTATGCAGACACTTAACGGCGTAACGGAGTTCCAAAGCATTCGAATTCGGAATCTCCGGGAATTCCTTCAGAATCATCTTGACCATTCATGGCTCATCGCCACCCTTCCCCCTCACCTCTTCACCGAAAGTCATATGCAGAACCTGAGAAATGAACTGTATGATATGGAATACTTTGGTGTAAGCGGTTTCCGACTGGAACACTGTCTCCAACTCACCGGAAAACTTCATGATGCCCTTTCCAAAATTGATATTTCCCGCCTGCGCACCACACTGAGAAGGAGAAACGGACTGGGATTGCGTCAGGAATTTGTTCTTTCCACCCTGGAAACGAACATTCGAAGCCTTGAAAACCAAATTCGGGAATTGACCCGCCCATAAATACCAGGAGCTTGAGCACATCCGCTGAATATCTGGTACAATGCTAAAATGTGGTCAAAGATATCTTTTCACACGTTATTTCCTGCAAGCTTTTTTATCCTCATTCTTATTACAGTTTCTCTGACTCTGGGAGTTTACAGCTATACATCTCAACGAACCTTTGTGGATCATGCAGATGAGATCATGCAGCAATCCTCGGATTTTATATATCAGCAGACCAAGGAGCATCTGGTCACCGCAAGCGATGCGGTTCAGCTTCTGCGGCAGCTGGCTGAGCATCAGGTACTGGACAGCCTGGATTTTCAGGAACTGAATGAGAGCTTCTACAGCCTCATGAATATCAACTCTCAGATTTCAGCCATATTTTACGCAACCCCCGACGGACAGTTCATTATGTCCAGCCGCTACAACGATCAGGATCCCCGGGGGCATTTCACAAAAATCATTCGGAATACCGGAAGCGCAAAATACATCTATTATGACTCCAACCAGCGCTTGCAGCAGGAAAAAAACGAAGTACCTGACACCTACGATCCCAGGAAACGCCCCTGGTATCAGCAAAGCGTTGGGTCATCCGATGAGATATGGACAGATCCATATCTTTTTTTTACCAGCCAATCACCGGGAATCACCACTGCACGGGCGGTGTATACAAATACCGGTGAGCTGCAAGGGGTTATCGGTGTTGATCTTACTCTTCAGAACCTCAGTGAATTTGTGGGACAAACCGCCAAACAATCCGACAGTTCCCTGTTCATTATTGATGAAAACCGGCGCTTTCTGGCCATTTCCGGAGGTATCACCGATACCATAGAGCCTCCGGGGGACAGGTTGAGCAGCATTGTGGATTACCGGAATACTGCGGTGGAAACTGCCCTCCTGCGCTACGGCTCTACCCAATCTCAACAGCGACTGTCTGATAACGCGGCTTCAGCCCAGCGAATTCAGCGGCTGCGATTCAGCCACGGGCAATCCAATTACTATGGAGTCTTCAGGAATATGTCCGCAGACGGTTGGTCGTGGACCATCGGCATGTTCATGGATGAGGATCAAATTTTGGGAACCCTTATTGAGAACCGCCGAATGATTCTCATTCTCGGAGGGGTAATCGGGATAATTTTCAGTATGCTGGGGTATCTTCTTTCAAGGGGAATTACCGCCCCGCTGAGGGAGATCCAGGATGCATTGAATATTATCGCCGCCGGTTCGTATCCTACCAAGATCCGCAGCAATTTCATCAGCAGGGAATTCAGCGATATTACTATCCACCTTAAGCAGATGAGTGACAACCTTCGATCCTACCATACATCCATGGAGGACTTGGTTGATCAGAAAACCAGAGAGCTGCAACAGGCCCTGGAAGCCAGAACCGCAATTCTTGCCGCTGTAAGTCATGAAATGCGGACTCCGTTAAACGCACTCATGGGCTACAGCGAACTGCTGAAGAATAGCCTGTCCGCCCCCTCTGCCCGGTCAAAATTGGATATCATGTCGGGGGAAGCAGGTAAGCTTCTTCATCTCATCAACCAGATTCTGGATCAGGAAAAGATGGAGACCAGAGGGCTGGAACTGAATGAAGAAGCAATTTCACTGCAGGAGATGAGCCGGGAACTTATCCAAAGCTTTCAGGTGCATGATCATTCTCTCAGACCCCGAATTTTTCTTGTGATGGATTCATCTATCCCTTCTTTTGTGTACAGCGACCGATTTCGGCTGTATCAGGTCCTCTCAAATCTTCTCAGCAACGCAGTGAAGTACTGTGAACGGGGAGATATTCACATGAGCATTACCCGTGCCGAGGATGGACTGTTTCGTTTTTCCGTACGGGACCGGGGTATCGGCATTCCGGAAAGCAAGCATGATGAAATCTTTGACGCATATAACCGGGGGGACGAGACGGTAGCCCGGCGTTTTACCGGAACCGGTCTCGGCCTTAGCATTTCCCGCCGGATTGTGGAACGTATGGGAGGCCGTCTGGAGGTAACGAGCAAAGAAGGTGATGGTAGCGAGTTTTTCTTTACTATCCCCCTGAAAGAAGCCCGTTCAGCTGAACAGCACCGGAAAGATGACCATGTTTTTCCAGCAAGGGAGACTCCCCGGAGTTTTCTTAAAGGCAGACGCGTACTCCTGGGCGAGGATTATCCGGTAACCCGGGAACTGATCAGTTACTACCTGAGCGATAGCGGATGCAATCTCGACAGCATGGGCGGCGGAAATGAAATTCTTGCCACCGCTGCCAACAAGCCCTATGATATCATTCTGCTGGATCTCCACCTTCCGGAAGTTGATGGTATTGAACTGGCAGAAAAACTCCGGAAACTGGAAGCACGGCAAAATTCCTGCTTCATTGCAATTTCTGCCGATGTGGAACTGGTTGAGCAATTAAATGATGGAAGCGGCCCATTCGATTCAGCCCTGCTCAAGCCCTTTACCAGAGAAGAGCTGATTTCAATTATTGATCGAAGCTGCCGGCACTCAGATGCACGGAAGGCACCTGCTTTCAACGATTCAAGTAATGGTCACAATACCCCCATTGAAATGGGCAAAGTGGTAGATACTTTAGATGGCGACAGTCATCAGGCATTCATTCTTCTGGAAGGCTTTCTTGCGGAGAGCGAAAAAAGCCTTCAGCAGCTGCAGGAACTCATGGCGCAGGAGAATTGGAAGGAAAGTCACCGCCTCGTCCACTCCCTGCGCAGCGGTGCGCAGCTGCTTTTCGCCGGGAGTCTGGCTCAACAGGCCGGTGAAATTGAAGAAATTCTCAAGTCCCGAATGGATCTTCACGGAACCGGGAAAGAAGATTCATCCGACGGGTACGAGCTGTTTTCCATGCTTCAAACTCTCTTTCAGGCATTTGAAGAGGTGCAGAATTACTGTGAGCAGCACATACTCAATGAAGAACTATGATCCATACAGAGTGCCCCAAAGAGTGTGGAAAGCAATCTGACAGGCGCTAGCGCATACCAAAACCGGCATAGGAGCAGCTCGGCAGCCGTTTCCACACTCTTTGGGGCTTTATCTGATTTAGAAGTTGATCACACCAGCTTCTGCTCCAGTTCGGGGAATTGTTCAATTTCCACCCGGTGAACAAGGTAAAAAAGGCTGGAAATACCCATCTTTTTCAATAATGGAGACATTTCCCGCCGTACTTTCAAATACCCGTAAAACTGCAGACTGTCCCCCCACCCTCTGGAAAAGAAATATCTGAGTATTTCCTCCTGGGTGTCGCTGAGCTCAACCTTGCTGCGGATGGCTTCGATGGCTTTATCAATATCGATAAATGTGAGAGCGCTTCTGAATCTGGTGATCACCGTAAGCATTTGAAAGAGAACCGGAAGCATGGCCAGTATCAATGCAATGCTGCTGAAAAACCCGCTGTTGTAAAGGGCTCTGCTTGTCTCTATCCAATAACTTGTGTGAATAAAATGGTCGGCGAAATATGCAGGAATCAACATAATGCACATGGCAATAAATCCGGACCAGACGCTGCGGTGAATGATATCCCCTTCACGGCGGTAGCGACGGTTAAAAAACAGAACAATCACACAGAGTATAAGAAGAATGACAAACTGCAGGGCATACCCCCGGCTGATCTGTTGAAGGATTTCCCCTGAATTTCGACCAAAAAAATATACGATACGATTGGCTGCACTTCCCGCGAAGACGGCTCCGGCATAAAACAGGGGAAATATCCGGAACACCGGCCCCTTATTCCAGCCGATAAGACGGAGAAACAAGTTCAGAAAATAATAGCTCAGCATGGCCACCAAGATGGTATCAAGAGCCACTGAAACATACAGAATGTTAAGGAAGAGTGCATTACCCATGTTGTAATAAATATACACGGTATTTTGAATGATCAGACGGAGCATTGCGAAAAGAAACAATCGGGTCAGATCCCGATAAAGAAGATCTGCGGTTCTCAGATACCAAATTGAACTAAGCCAGGCAATGCCGATGCTGACCATCATTGCTGCGGATGTCACAAAATAGAATAGCTGAATCATATTCCCTCATTATAAGATATGTTTAAGCGCTTCATCCAGTTGCTCAGGGTCTGATGATTGCTGAAACCCAATTCCCGTGCAGTGCTGCCGATCTGCCAGCGATTACGCAGTAAACTGTCACGTATGCGGCTGCGGGCGATTTCATCAAGTTCCTCCCGAAGATTTAATGCCCCGGAATAGTCCGTAGGATTCGTCTGTTCCCCGTCTCCGGGGACTACACTTAGCAAATCCATGATCTCCTCCCTTGATATTTCTGACGATTCGCTCCATAACGCCGCCTGTTTCAACGTGTTGGACAGCTGACGGATATTACCCGGCCACGGATAGGCATCAATAAAATCCTGAGCGTCTTCATGAAGAAAGCGGGGGTTCCACTGGGTATCCACCTTGCTGAATTCTTCGTTTATCCCGGTCAGGAGATGTTCACTTATGATCCGGATATCCTCCCTGCGTTCCCGCAGAGGCGGGACTTGCAGGATGGCTACAGCCAGGCGATAAAACAAATCGGCCCTGAAATTGCCTCTGTGGATTTCTTCGGGAAGATATCTATTGGTGGCGGCAATTACCCGAACATCGGTTGGTACCGGCTTGACTGCTCCCAGGGGCTGCACCTCACCTTCCTGCAAAACCCGCAGAAGCTTAACCTGAAGATCCACAGGCAGTTCCCCGATCTCATCAAGAAATAGACTGCCTCCCCTGGCCTGGCGGAATGCACCGGGATGTTCCCTTTCAGCGCCGGTGAACGCCCCCTTTACATGGCCGAACAGTTCAGACTCCATTAACTCCCGGGGAATCGCCCCGCAGTTAATGCTCACAAAGGGAGCATGTTTTCTCGGGCCGCTGTTATGGAGAGCCCGGGAAATCAGCTCCTTCCCAGTACCCGACTCACCCATAACCAGTACCGGGATATCAAAGAGCGCAGCTTTTTTTGCCCGGGAAATGAGGCGTTTCATCGAATTATGGGAGTGGATAATATGGCGGAATGCTGAATCGCTGGGCTCTTCCTCTTCCATAATCCTGGAAAGCAGGGCAGATATACCCGGAAGATTCCGAGCCTCCAGCTCGAAGGGCAGATTTACCTCCCGTATTCCCTGCTCCCTTGAACTTTGAATGAGCCGTGCCGGAAAGCGGCTCTGGGAGAATACCATCCAGAGGGCAGCCATTGCGGGAGTACCCGGCGATAAATGAAATACCCTTCCACCGTCGTCAGGAGGATTATCCTGGAGAGTCCTGTGAACAATCAGATAGATTTCCCGGTAATCTGTGGGATCCTCAAGCTCCACCCCCAGGGGATGGATGTTACATTGAATTCCAGCGGATTCCAGCCGGCGTGTAAGACGGTTCGCATAGTCCCGCAGCACCCCGGGACCTGCATTACTAAGAATATATGCCCGCTCGGGTTTCCGCACCAATAATGCCTGACAGAGGGGTCCGGGGTGCTCCCGATCATCGATAAGGCGGATATCGCTGTTTCCAAGCCATGAGTAGAGATACTCCATGTAGCCAATCATACTTGACATTCAACCGTCCCCGCAAGCTAAGCTGTAGATATGAAACAATTGAATCAGGCGGATATTTCCGCTATGCGCCGGGAAAACCGGCTCACCGAGGCCCTGGGCCGTCAAAGCATGATATACGGATGCATGAATCTTGCCTCCTCCTGGGATACAGCTCCTTTGACCGATGAGCAGACCGGACAGGGATTTGCCACCCTGGAAAAAGCCCTGGAACTGGGCTTCAGTACCTTCGACCATGCTGATATTTACTGCAGGGGCAAATCGGAGGAACTCTTCGGAAGGTTTCTGGCCAAGCAGGACGCGGGGTTCCGGGAGTCAATAATCGTGCAGAGCAAGGCGGGAATCCGGTTCCCCGATGACGGCGGCAGTGGAATGCCGGGACGTTATGACTTCTCTCCGGAGTATATCAGATCTTCGGTCGAAGGTATTATTGAGCGGCTGAACTGCGGATACCTGGATATGTTTTTACTTCACCGGCCCGATCCTCTGGTGGATATTCCCTCCCTGGGCAAAGAACTTCGGACTCTGCAGAAAGAGGGGCTGATTCACCATATAGGGGTAAGCAATCATTCGGGGGCCCAAATCGAAGCGTTGAGGAAACTCGGCGAAATAGACGTGGTAGTAAACCAAATGGAGATCAGCCTTGGTCACCGCAATCTTATAGAAGCTGGAGTGCTGGTTAACCAGAACCATGGGGACTCGGCTCCGAGAAACCAAGACACCCTGGAATACTGTATGATGGAGGGAATCCAGATCCAGGCATGGGCCCCCCTTTTCCGGGGCCGTTACAGCGGCGGCGGTACAGACCTTTCTGAATCCGAGCAGCGACTACGGGATTATGTATCTACCCTGGCTGATAAAAAAAACAGCTCACCGGAAGCCATTGTAGTTTCCTGGGTTATGCGGCATCCGGCGGGTATTGTGCCGGTGATCGGTTCCACCCATCCGGGCCGATTGACAGCCTGCTCAGGAGCTGAAAAGAGCCTGCTCAGCCGGGAAGAGTGGTATCAGATGTTTGTTTTATCCAGGGGGGAAGCATTGCCCTGAACCGCAAAATCGATAACCTTGTAAGCTCCATGGTAAATTCCGGCTTCAAGGTTATTGAGAATATTTTCACACATCATGGGGATGAGATCCCGGCTCTCACTCAGGAGATTCAGAGTTTGAATCAGATTATTTTCCCCAACTGTTTCCATGGTGCTGTCTCCGATCTCAGCTCCCCGAATTGCCCCCCATGCCTCGTGCCGTCCCACCCGCTGGATGAATAGCTTGGGAACCGGATAAAAGGAAAGCTCCGAAGGTTTGGTTATCAGAAGGTCGCAGGAGCGCATGAGCAGATTGGTGATGTACACCGCAGGAAGCACTTCATCATGGAGGAATACATGTACACCATGCACCGGTGAATCATAGGCTTCCCGGGCAAAGGCGAAACTGTCCTCCCAGCTGCGGTAGACCCGTGTATCAAGCCCAACATCCTCCAGAAAGCCAAGAAGAGGATTCAAGAGTTTTTCGTGGTCGCCCAGATTCACAAAAAGCGCCATCTGCTGCTTGCGAAGCTTCAAGCTCAGCTGCCGGATGATAAACTGGAATTTCTTCATCTGAGCCCCTGCTCCTCCAATTGTAAGCAGGAACCGCCTCGGTTCATCCCGTTCATGGCGTCTAATTCTGCGATCGCAGTCTTCCTGGGCGTTCACCACCAGTTCGTGATCCACAAAATGGCCGCTGTACTTCACGTGTTCGTCGGACATGGGCTTGAGCACCTGTCCCTTCCTGCCCATATTCCTGAGGGTTCTGTACCCCTGATATGCAGACGGTCCCTGAACACAGTGAATGCTCCCGGGTGCAAGATGAAATGCCAGGGCAAGGTTATCGGGAATAGCAGTAATGACCCGCTTCATACCTGCGTGAATTGCCGCCTGGGCAGCCCAGGGATGTACCGAGAGAAACGGAACATCTTCAGGAATGGCCCTGATATTCGGTGCGAAGAACCTGCTCATGTGCCAGTCACGCAACTGATACTCCAGCCTACGGGCAATTCTGTCGGTAACCTTCTCCCAAATCAGGGCATTGAACAATGGCAGCCGTTCACTGAGACGGCTGCCCCAGCTGTACAGTCCCTCAAGACCGGTTATAATTTTGCTGGCAATTGTTTTCGGATTTTCCAGAAGATCGAGCCAGACCGGTGTGTATCCCAGGAAACTGGCTACTGAAGCAAGTGCCAGTGCAATGCGGTAATGTCCGAAGCCCATGCGAATGGTACCGATAATAATCGGATTTTCAATGGAACTCAGATCGCAGTATTCGCCTCTATTCTCACCGGACCAATTCATTGGCTTTTCCCCGGACTTGAGATATCTCATTCCGAATATGCTGGCCCCCTTGGCTGCAGTATGGAGCGACAGGGGATAGTACAGAGAATCTGGATTGCCGTAGCGGCGTGCCAGACGCAGGTAGCGCCGACGGGCTTTCGCAAGAGATTTTTTGCTCATACCGTTTCCGAAGAGATAAAAATCCTGCTGCCGGGAACCTGGAAGATTGGGATATTGTTTAGACACAGAGCCTTCCTCAGATGATGTTGATGTATACTAGTGTAGGCCTTGTGAAGAGTATTTTCCAGTGCAGGGGCTTTCCCTAATTTCCTGAATTCAGTTCTGGCTCCAGTTCCCGAATTCCCAGCTCCTCCCGAAGTTCCATATAACGGGAGGGGGAACTTACCCGTTTCAGCTCCTTAATCAGATTTTTCAGGGTCTCCATGGTGTGAATATCTTTGTTGATAATGGTAATAAGCTCTGACTCCCGGAGTTCAAGGCAAAGCTGGAGCAGAACCTTGGCCACCGTACGCAGTGCGTCACGAACCGTCTGGCCAGCAAGAAATGCCGAGCTGTATTGGAGACTGCTCTCGAAGGGAATAAAAAACTGCATATCCTCATATGCGATCGGCCTGATCACCGGAACACCGGCTTCATTTTTTGCAGCGGAAGCATGGGCCAGCACTCTTGCCAGGGTTCGGGACATCTGAAAGTAGAGGGAAAGAAGCTCCGAGACGCTGCTGAAAATAGGTTCTTCGTTTGTAGTTACCGCCATACTTCCCTCGGAGAGCACTCTCAGATACCTCATCCTGGGGAATTGGGGAACCTTCAGCATGGCCTTGTCCAGTTTATCCTTAATATAGGCGATCCGCTTAAAATAGTTTGAGAACACCGCAGTATCGAATATCCGCACCTTCTTCTTTCCTGTGACGGTTACCTCAGACATAAGAATTCCCCTGAACTCAATTAGAACCTTTTGGGAGAATACCACCAGAAAACTGTGTAAATTTTCAAATTCTGGAGTAAAGCGGTCCTCGTTCCCCGAATTGCCGTTATAAAACTGCTTGAGTAGGTTCAGGTTATGGGTACCCGTCTTCCCTCCAGGAGGAAGAAGCCCTTTATACAGGGCGGTCTCATTGTGATTTTTCATCTGGTTTTTGACCGATAGAATTACCTCACTGGTGTAATTTTCCAAAAGCGGTCTCAAATGCTCATCTATATCAAAATGATCGGGATCGAAATAGCTACGGGTTTCCTGGGTAATGGTATCTTCAAGATCGCAGAAGCGCTTATGATGCATGGAATTCAGGGATACAAACAGGGAATAGAGGGTCAGACGCTGGGAATTTCTGGAAAGAAGCATCTGAATGGCCCGGATTATTCCGTCCACAGGAAATTTCTGCACATTCCCCAGTTTTGCATAGATTTCAAGCTGTCGTTCCAGAGATGCAAGCAGGCTGGGATCGCTGTAGAAGATGTAGTAGGCGGTTTCAATATGGCGCATATGATCAAGGATTTTCCCTGGTGACTGACTGAATGTTCCCGGTTCCAGGCCTGCTATATCCCGGGAAAACTGATACAGATATATGAGCTTATTGTATTCAAGCTTCTGGAAAAACCGCCACCCGCTCTCCACCACCGGATACAGAGCCTTATGAAGAGGTTCGGCCAGGGAGCGCTGTATCTGCTGAATAAACCGCTCAGGAAGCTGACTGTCCAGGCGCATGAATATGAAAAATGAAAACTTTATGATACCGTTATTCCGGGCAAACTGGCGGATTCCCAACAAATCCGAAGAGAGGTAGTGAAAAAAGCCCTGAACCGGAATATGGCGCTTGATACTCCGCCGGTTCTTGACAATCTCTTCTGGTGTTGGGTTGGGTGCTCGTTCCTCCAAAATGCTCTCCAAATAGGTGTAAAGGATATATCATGCCGCAATCTTCCAGGATAAAGCATACCGGAGGAAGCTCCGGAGGTCCGGGTATCGCAGGGCGTTTACACAACAACTGGTTTCTTATCGGGCTGTTGGCTATTCTCAGTATACATCAAATTTCTCCCAATTGGCACCCTAAAGATCTTCTAGAGCAGGTGCTTGAAGCTTCGACCATGGGAAATATCCTGGTTGCCGTTTTGTTTTTCATTCAGGGCCTGGGAATGGATGCCTCGGTTCTCGTGAGCCGAATGAAACGGGGAGACTTTCATCTTCGGAGTCAGGCGAACATCTTCCTCGTATTTCCCCTGGCATGCGGCATTCCTGCAGCTCTCATTCTTACATGGTTAGAAACCCTTCTCCCCGGAATACGGACATTAGGACTTCCTGCAGCGGTGCTGCTTCTCTCTGTGCTCCCCACCACGGTTTCAAGCTCAACAGTATATACCCGTTTGGACGGAGGAGCCTCTGAGTTGGCATTAATTAACGCCGTACTGGCCAATATTCTGGGCATCATTCTTTCGCCGCTGCTGGTTTCCCTGCTGCTCCCAATGGGAAGCACGGGCTTTTCAGGATCCGAAGCGGCCGCCATGATTTTGTCCCTCCTTTTCAATGCCGGTCTCCCGCTATTGGCAGGCACTGTGCTGCGGCGTCTCATGGCTTTGAGGAAATTTACAAAAATGAAGCCCCCCACAGGGGGAATTTCTCAGGTAATCATTCTGCTCATTGTGTTGATCTCCCCGGCGGAACGCTCAGGAGGACTGAGTGTAGGAGTATCGGTTCTCAGCGCAGCAACGCTGTATGCCGGTATTTCCAGGATTACCCTCTTGCTTGGACACAATCTTCCCGGGGATGAGCAAATCGCCCTCTATTACCTGGGGACTCAGAAAACCATGGCCATGGGCCTTCCCCTGCTTCATCAGCTGAACAATACGGGAGCCGCTGTGGATGGGGGAATAACTCTGCTGATTATATATCATGCAATGCAGCTGATTCTGGGGCGCATGAAACTGCCGGGACTTCACAGCGCCAGGGCAGCCGTCGGAGGATGAAAAAACGGACCGAAGGGTTGTGGCCCTTCGGTCCGTCATATTAGAAAGCCTCGAGAATTCTGTCCTTACTCCCTTCTGTCAAAGATTATATGTCACAGTTTCCCGCCATACACGCCAGCTCCTGGGCAGCGGTGGTCAAATCCTTCTCTTCATATCGGTAGATCTTGGCAAAATCGATTACCGGGAATTTCTCCGACAACTTCAGATATGTGGCTTCATCAATTTCTTCGTACGGCATTTGCTCATATTGGGCGTCAGTTGCGGGAAGGAAGGCCATTCCGCCGATTTTATCCTGATGCTCCCATATCCAATGGATAATATCGATTACTTCGTCCGGTTTATAGGTGATTGTGACGCTGGGATTGTGTTCGGTATAGTGCACCTTATTCTGGAGCCAGTACTCGCATTGTGCAATTGCGCTGCGGTCACCCCGTGTCTGAGCGTCATCAGGGCTCTTTACCGGAAAGTGGGCAACCCAGGTGCTGGCATTATCCGCATTTTGACCGTTCTCAGGATCCATGGGTACGCCTTCGTCTTTCAACACCCGGTATACCGGTGTATGCGCCCCCACCCTGACATTTCGGACATAGTAGGGAGCCCAGCGGGAGTGGAGACCGGAAGAGCTGTTCAACAGCTGACTGGAGTTACCTGAAGGTTTCACGGCAGTCACAGAGGCACTCTGATTAATGCCCAATTTTTTGGCATAGATCCGGTTGGTTTCAACCGCCACATAGCGAAGGCGGCTTTGAACATCCGGATCCTGAGCCAGAGGAGCATCCATTTGACCGTTCAAATCCACGCCCAACAGACGCTCCTCTTCGGAATTTTTCTTCCATACATCACGAAGACCGGGAAACTTGGTTGCCATACTCTGGATAGTACCAATCATGGCCGCAAGCTCAACCTTGTCCTTCAAATCTTCGAAACTGTCTGTGGGGCGGGCAACTGCGGAACTGAGATTACAGAACTGATACGGCCGGAGAATTATTTCACCGCAGGGATTGGTGCCGAATTCTTGAATTACCCGGCGTTCGGGGCGATTATCCACTGCCGCCCGGCGGTTGAAAATTCCCGGTTCCCCTCTGCCGGAACTCACCATATCCAGAACAAAGCGGGCGATCTCTTCCTGGGTAAGTTCCCGGTTGGGCCAGACCGCCGAATTATTGGCATTCCAGCGCTGACTGTTCTTTATCCAGAAATCCCCGTCCTTACAGTGACGCATATCGTTATCATCGTAATCAAAAAGACTGATCATGGCAGTTCGTCGCACACCGCCGGATACCGCAGCTCCGCCCACTGAACACATAATGTCATGTGCGTCCAGGCTGGTCATAAAACGTCCCTGACGGGCGAGGATCTTATCCCGGGCAAAAAGCAGCATCTGACGCAGAGGTTCGGGACCGCTGGCCCTCCCCCCTTTAATCTTCAGGGGTGCTCCCGCGGGCCGGACCTGGCTGAAATCGAATTCAACATCTTCACCGTCGAACCATGTTTCCAGACCATAGCGCAGGGACTTGGCCCACCCTTCGGAGGTATCTTCCACCACGTAGTTAGGACGCTTGGTACCGGTCTGGCGCTTAATTCTGGGCATCTGTTCGATGTACTGATGCTCAACCGAGTACCCCACTCCACAGCCATTCATGGAAATAATCAGAGCTTCCACAAACGAATCTATACTGTCCACCGGCAAATAGGAACAGTTATATATGGCGATGTTGCTTCGTTCAGCGGGAGACCCGGCCATCGCAAGAAGACGCATGGAGGGCATAACCTTCATGTCCAGAATACCCTTGCGGATGCGGTTATAATCGCTTTCGCTGAGCTTGTTTTTACTGAGCTCTTTCATGAAATCCACGGCTCGGTTTACCGTTTCGATCCAGGTTTCCCTGCGGCCCACATCATAGTTAAAGCGGCTGTATTTATCGTAAAACTGAAACTTCTGCAGCTGGGTGGGAAAAAAGCTGTCGGATTCATCGAATGCCTTTTGTACTTCCTGAGGAACCGGTCGGGTCTTCCGGATTTCGGCATGGGACGCCCGATAGAGGATGTAGGCCTTTGCCGCGGCGTACTCACCGGCTGCCTGGAGGACCATTTCCACGATATCCTGAACCTGTTCCACCGTAGGAGTCTGGTACTTCACGGCTACAACATTCACGATCTGGTTGGTGAGTTCGTCCAGATTTGCCTTGGGTTCTTCGCCGATACTCTGAAAACAACGCTCCATTGCCTTCTTAATCCGAATAGGCTCGAATTCCTGCTTGCTCCCATCTCTTTTGAGAATTGTTTCCGGCATGGTAAAACCGTCCTCAAGGGTGATATCAAGCGTTTCGTCGGCTTGAAGATTCACCTTATGGACATCAATGACTTTACCCTCTGGCATGGTGGCCCTCCCTTTGTTGAATATTCTATGAAGCAATTTGAAAACGAATACTTTCGAAATTGCCTGTATCTATGAAGTTCAGAACCGTAGGGCATGTATACCCTTTTGAGCTCAACTCCATTCCGGTTACTCTTCAAAACAGATGCCTTGAAGGATCATCACTATATTCAGTGGTTAAAAAGGCGTTTTTGCCGGTTTTGCCCACCACATATAGTGTGGTTGAAAATAATATATCATAGAGGAATCATGGCTTCAATCCGAAGATCAGCAAAAACAGCATCTTTCAAAATTAATTTTTGAAAGATGCTCCGATATCGGGCCGAAATCAATATTGTTTCAAGAATGAACTAGGATTTATCAAGGTCCTGGTAATTTCCAAAATCAATGATTTTCGAATTACCTCAAAAGAAAAAATGCGGAACAATTCCCGGAGCAACTGGTATTTGAAAGCCGCTTCCGTACGTGAGAAGCCTTCGGATAAGCAGCTAATCTGGCTTTTGCCTCAAGATCCGTTTACCTGATATACCCAGATTCTCAGGCCTTCGGGGTCGTCAATACCAAAGCTGCTGTGACCCCATGGATCTTCTGTGAGTTTCCTTGCAATCGGCATCTTATGGTTCAATAAATGTTGATATATGCTTTGCACATCTTCCACTTCAAGACTTAATTCAAGGTTCACCGGTGACGGAGCGTTTGGTACGGCGACATCGTTTAGCTGAATAATTTCGATTAATGCATTTCCGCTCATTTCACCCGGTGAAAGCAGTACTCCCCGGTCGTTAGTACCCCTGTCCCATTCCCGTACGGCGGTGAGACCGAGAATTTCTTCATAGAATTTCCTCATGATGTGGTAGTTCCGGGTATGCCGGACAACGGTAAATTCTCTGGTTCGCAGCATAGAAGCCTCCTGAATGGCCGAATTGTTTCTGGTTATAGCTGACCGGTTCTAAACCGGTGCATCATACCTCAAACTATAACTTGAATGATATTCAGTATCTACATGCTGAATGAAATTTCTGCTCACTACATAGTTGCGGTGTGCTCAATTTCACGGGTTTTGGAGCTCCGATTGTAATATTATTTATTTTTCGCTACTTTTTTTACTTGCTATTTCGAGTGATACAGGTGCATAACTGTGGACACAGCATTGGTGTTTTTCGAAGTCTTTCGTATCTTGCTTCTATGTAGACACTTAACATATCCACCCATATACAATCCCTCAAAATCTCAGATCTTGGCACACTCTTTGCATATAAGAACATACATGGAGGTACATTATGAATATTACAATCAGCGCAATTGAAGGCACCCTTATCGTGGCAGCAGGGATTATCCCTCTCATCCTTATGCTCGGCAGCATAGAAAAACTCTTGGCCCTCGTGGATGAATACCGATACCGAAGAAGAGTACGCAAACAACTGCGGCTCATACGGCAGAATTTTCACCACAGCCTGCATGATGCAGCATGAAATAACGGGTGATTACCATATTTCACTTCACCACATAAACTGAAATGCATCTTCATATTGCACTATAGGTCTAATCTGCTACAATTACATTCAGGAGGACAGTATGAAAAACATATTAGTCGCCCTGGATTTCACGCCTGTTTCCAATGTGATTGTCAACTACGCCAAGGAACAGGCAAAAAAGTTCGATGCCGATCTGACGCTTTTACATGTTGCCACCGCGGTGCGGGACCTGTATATAGGCTACAATCTCGGTTCCCAGGATATCCTCGGTGCCGGAATGCCCATGTATTACAGCGACGAAGGTGTAATGGAAGTTATTAAACAAGAACTGGAAAATGAACACGAGCAGCTGACAACGTATGTAAAATCTTTGAAAGGTGAAGATATCAGGGTATCAGCTGTGCTCAAACAGGGTCCTGTGGTTGAGACCATTCTTGAGCAAGCTGAGAAGCTGGATGTGGATTTAATAATTATTGGGAGCCATGGTCACAATCCCTTGAGGAGGGTAATTCTCGGTTCAGTATCCGAAGGAGTCGTGGCGGAATCCTGTTGTCCGGTGATGGTTATTCCGTCTGCATGCGGGGATGGGAGCTCCCGGAAGGAAGATACTCAAGAAGCTGGCGGGTAAAAGCCCCAACCGATTCAACATAAAACCCGTAACGCTCTCCACTCACCTTTTCGCGCTCACTGCTGCCTGCCAGAAAACGGACGGATTCCACCTGGTCTGAGGCAAGTTCAACCATCCCCACATCGGATCCTAAAATACGCTTTAAAAATCCCGGTTTTTCCGCATACAGTAATCGTGACTGGAGGAGTGGGATTTCCAATGAAACATCCACTGGCTCTCTTCTATTTCCTGTAAGAGATTCGACCCAGTCCTGTTTATCGAAAGCGAAATGAACAAGTACTGGAGCTTCGGAACCGCATGCAACAAAACACACCCCCCAGCGGGTGTTCTCCGGCCTTCCGTTTCTCACCACAGTAAGCTCGGCACTTCCAATGATTTTAAGATCCCTTCCGTAATACTTTTCCAGTACTTTTCGGGAGCTGTCTCCCTGATTACCACTTTGCATATCTGCTTATACCAAAAAAAACCCCCGGGAACAATCCCGGGGGTCTGTTTGTGCAGTTCCAATTACAGATCCAGCTCAAGAACATTTATTTTTTCTCCACCTTCCAGACCCAGCTTTTCCATTTTTGGCCGGATTACCGCAGCGCAGTATCCATTGTTGGGATTCTTTTCGTAAAAATCCTGATGATACTCCTCAGCGGGATAAAAATTACTCAGTGATTCGATTTCTGTAACAATGGGGTCGGGCCAGTCATTCTGAGCTTCCCCCATCACCCTTCGGGCGATTTTGGCTTGGGAGTCATCATGGGTGAGAATAATTGACCGGTACTGGGGACCCACATCCAACCCCTGCCTGTTTGGCGTTGTTGGATTATGAGCCTTGAAAAATAATTTCAGCACTTGCTCGTAACTGATTTTTTCCGGATTGAAGTATAGCTGGACAACCTCCGCGTGGCCGGTTCTTCCGGTACTTATCTGCTGATAGCTGGGATTCTCCAGCTCGCCTCCTGCATATCCTGATACCGCACCGTACACGCCTTCAATCGGTTCGTACACTGCCTCAACACACCAGAAGCATCCGCCCCCAAGGGTTGCAACTTCATGATTTTCCGGTACATCTTTCATATAATTCACCTCCGGACCTGAATTATTTACCCTGTTTTGCTCCTGTGCTCCACTATTTTCGGACCCTCCGAATGCAAAGATGGGAGGGGGAGTCAAAAGCCAGAATCCTGCAAGCATTATCCCGAGGAACAGATGCAGGGGTGTTCTCTTACGATGAAGGTTTTTCATAGTGTTTACCTCAGGTTTAATATACGAAGGGAACATAGAAAAAAGCAAACTGCTCCGGATTATTTCTGGCATCACGATCCCCATCTGATATACTGTAAATATGGATCAGGCATTTATCCGAAAATACGAAACAGCTTATGGGGATGATGAACTTAAACTCGACAGTTTCCTGATACACAGAATGGGTCTGCAAAAGCGGCATACATTCATCAAGGTCAAGGATTTTTTTCTGTATGCCGTTCCAGTAAAACTCGGATTCTCACAGGGTCAAATCCTTTTAAGCATGAGTGAACGGGAAATTTCTCTCCTGGATTCTGTGAAGGAAAGTCCCCAACAGCTGCGAATGCGTTTTGTATCACCCAGATTTTCGCAGGAAATCGGACTTTTTTTGAAAATTCTCATCCAAAAGATTCACGTTGGAAATGGAGCTGGAAACGCAGTACTGGTGGATCTTAAGCTGCTCTCCCCCTCGGACGATTTCAAAAGCATCCTCATTGACGTCTTTCAGCTTCATGACGAACTCCAACAGGCTTGGGAAGCCTGGAAAGAGAGCGAAACCAGGGTACCCACCAAGTTGATCCAGCAGGTTGATATCGCTTCCACTCTGCACCTGATTATTCCCGGAAAGGGCCGCTACAGATGCCTCATAAAGGATATCAGCCTTACTGCCTGCAGCATCTATATTTCCCAGGGGCTGGTTCCTGCACTGGAAAATGGTATTGAAAGACTTTCCCTGGAAATTGTATGGTCCCAGGGGTCTTTTATCGTTCCGGCAACAATATCAGGTTCAATTGAAGAAACACATCAACACAGTGTGAAACTGTTGAATGTGGCCATCCATTTCTCTCCGGCTCTCACAGATTTGCTGCTGCCATTGATTCGGATGATCGACGAACGGAAAGGTTCGCGCCACTCTTCCGATGGCGGGGGAAACGTGGATTCTTCCAATGGACCTGCCAAAGAAGCGGAAATTACCTGAGCATTGTTCAAAAAGCAATTTTGAACAATGCTCAGGTAACGTATCAACATCATAATTCACATACAAGAATGGAATTATGATTTTTACAGGTCTTGGTAATTTCAAAAATCACTGATTTTTGAAATTGCCTCACCGAATTTTATAAACCAAACGGGGAATTACATTCAGCCGGCAAAAGGGCAGCAGCCCCCAGTCAGACTGGGTAACCCCGCTTAACGGAGGATTTACATGAGTATTCATATTAATGCAAAAGAAGGGAGCATTGCCCCTACCGTACTATTTCCCGGAGATCCTCTCCGGGCTAAGTACTTTGCGGAAACGTATCTCCAGAACACGGAGACGGTCAGCGATTTGCGGGGAATGTACTGTCTCAGTGGCGAGTACCAGGGCAAACCGGTGAGTATAATGGGTTCGGGGATGGGGCAGCCCTCCCTCTCCATATACGCAAATGAACTATATCGGGATTACGGCGTTGAACAGATCATCAGAATAGGGAGCTGCGGATCCATTCAGGAACAGGTAAAAGTGAACGATTTGATTCTTGCCCAGGGAGCATGCACCAATGGGAATATGAACCGACGACGCTTTAACGGCCTGGATTTTGCAGCCATTTCCGATTTTCATCTCCTTCAAACGGCCTATACTACTGCACAGGAGCGGGGGCTAAATGTTCATGTTGGGAACATTCTCTCCACCGACAGCTTTTACGATCCCCAGCCTGAGGCCTGGAAGCTCTGGGCTGAATATTCAGTCCTGGGAATTGAAATGGAAAGCGCAGAATTGTACACCCTGGGGGCATACTACGGGAAAAAGGCATTGAGCATCCTCACGGTAAGTGACAGCCTTCTGGACAACAGTCACGATATCCTCCAGGACAGGGAGAAAGGGATGGGCGCCATGGCTGAGCTTGCTCTCACTCTGGCATAATCCGGCATGCGTATAGACAGAGAAATGAGGCACTGGTAAAGTTCATTCACAATGATATATGGATTTGACCGAAGTCAGGGGCTTCGCAGAAGTTTTATTTTATTGCCCCTTATTACCCTTCTGAGCATGGTACTGATCAGTATTTTTCTCACAGGGGTTATCCGATCGAATACTCTCAGAGAAACGAGGAGAATTCTCGAAGCATCGGCAGAATTCTTCTCGGCTGCGTTTCTCAGTGAATACCGGGACAGAAACACTACTCTGATGAATTGGGCCCAGGACTACACCCGGGAACTTGCCCACCAGGCTGAAATACGAATCACCGTTATCCGGGAGGATGGAACGGTTATTGCCGATAACTGGGCGGAGCCAGCTCTCATGGATAATCATGCATTCCGTCCCGAAATACGCTCAGCGTTGCTGGGCCGGGATGAACATACCAGCAGATACAGTTCCACCCTGGATGCAGAGCTAATGTATTATGCCCGCACACTGGCTTCCGAAGGGGAATTTCCCGGTGAATCATTGATTATCAGAACTGCATCCAGGCTTACTCAGACCGAAGAATTGCTGGCTAACAGTTATCGGGTAATAATAATTATCAGCAGTATTATTATCAGCCTATCTATTTTGGTAATTGTTACCCAGCTGCGGGCCATGCAAAAACCTCTCAGTAAAATTCTGGCCTCTGCGGAGGCTATTGAGCGTGGGGACTGGGACCTGGATCTCTATATTCTCAGGCCTTACGAGTTTGCAAGCATTGCCAGGGCAATGAAAAAAATGGCAAAAGCTCTCAAAAACCAGATTCATGATTTGAACCGCCAGCGTGAAGAGCTTCAGAGAGTGTTCAATCTTCAGAAGGATGTAGTAATGGTGCTGAACCGCCATCAGATTATTATTCAGCACAATATTCCCGCAGCCCGCTTCCTCCTACAACGTGAATCTGAGATTCACGATACGGATTTCAGCAGCGAAATGCTTCTGGATCAGAGTACACGGAGACTAACCGGTTCAAGCATGCTCAGTTATGTGAGAAGTTCACAGTTAAACCGCATTTTTGAAGAGGCCCGGGATCATGGACGGCTGAGCAAAGGTACATTTACACTCTATTCCGAGAATGCGGAACAGTTTGAGTGTTATGTCACGCCCATAATGAGGTTCAATTTTGGGGATGGTGTAAAACATGAACAGCGGGATGAAGAAGACTACCTGATGGTTATTTACCGCTGAATTAACGGGATTCTTCTGCTCCCTGATTTTCCAATTCAATTACCTGATTGAGCCTGTCCAACTGTTCCTGCAGCTGCCGATCCTTGCTGATAAGATCTGAGAGAAAGGTATCGATATCTCCGCCGCTGATTCGGGGGTTTTCCGCTTGAATCGAGAGACCCGCGATATACTCTCTCCACCATTGAGTCGCCTCTCTCAATCTTTCCAACGGTACGCTGTTTGCATCCACCCCGTTGAAAACCACCGATTCAATAATCGGATCTGTTTCCGTTAATAGTTTATCGAAAGCGTCCAGCACGGTCTGAAAATGTTCCATATTTCGCAGCACCCCGGGCAGCTTGGGAATTTCAGGTCCAGGGGGTATAGAAATTCTGAGATCTTCATCTGTTTGTTCGCCTTGGCCTGATGCGTACATAAATATGGGGGAGAAAAGAAACACCATTAACCATAGCAAGAGGAGGGGGAGAATACTCAGCCGTTTATATTGTGCCCAGTCCATGAAAACCTCCGATAAATTGTATCGCAGCTCGCCGAAACGCGTCCTGCTACCTTCATTATAGCCCAGCAACCCATTCGCGCCAACATGATCACTGACAGGAACAGAAGCGATGTATGGAACCACGGCAATATCTGGAGACAGAGGACCGCCGGCGGGGAAGCAGATGAGAAGGGGCGAATTTTCGGGATTGTGGCGAAAGAGCTGTCCAAGAAGAGATTTTCCATATATATTTGGAGGATGGATATGGAATTCGAAGATATTTTACAAACGTTTCCCGCAGCAAGCGATTACCTTTCGGCGATGTATCTGATCAACCGGGATCACGGCCAGGTATCGAATTCGAAATTGGCAGATTGGCTGGATGTAAGCAGGCCGGCGGTCAGCCAGGCAGTCAGCAGATTAAAAAAACTGGATCTTATTACCCAGGAGAGATATTCTCATATACAAATGACTGAGAGAGGCTCCAGATTCGCCGTAAAAATGCTCCGTCGTCATTATCTGCTGGAGCATTTTCTCATGGATCATCTTGGGTTCACCTGGGATGAAATAGATATTGAAGCAAAACGACTGCAGAACAATATTTCGGATCTTTTCGAAGATCGGATGTTTAAGGCTCTGGGCAAACCTCAAACCTGTCCCCATGGAAACCCCATTCCAGGAACCGATGATGAACAGGAAATCCTCGCCTATCCTCAATTTTCCCGGGCGGAAGAAGGGGAATCAGGTATATTCACCCGTATCACCGAAGAAGGTGAGGAAAAGGAAGGGTTGCTGAAATATGTTCACGAGCATCAGATTCAGTTAGGCGACAGTTTCACGGTAAAAAGACATCAGGATGACGGATTGCTTGTGGATTTTCAGCGGCAAAGCAACACATTGGGCGATGAGGAATTAATTATTCCACAGGAGTTCTGTGATTACTTGTGCTATTCACCCGGCAGTGCAGAATAATGTATCAGGCAGTGCAGATTGATGCATCCGCTGCTAACCGATTGAAAAAATCGTCTTAAACCCTGCCCCGCTGTACGTTATTCACCACATTCACCGGTCTACCTTCCATCCACGCCTGTATATTTCGGGTGGCAATCTGTATTGCCCGTTCTCGGGCTTCCTTGCTGGCCCAGGCAATATGGGGGGTGAACAAGGATTTTGGATGGTGGATCAGCGCCGAAGCCGGTTTTGGCGGTTCCTGTTCATACACGTCCGCGGCGTAACAGATGAGTTTCCCGTCATCAAGGGCATCGAGAACCGCTTCTTCATGAATTACACCTCCCCTGGAGGTATTGAGAAGAACCGTTCCAGGTTTTATTCGACTGAGCAGTGATGTATCAATCATTTCCTTGGTATGGGTATTGAGGGGGGTATGAAGACTGATAAAATTGCTCCGTTCGAAAAGCTCTTCTATGGTCACTGCATGCACCCGACCCAGATTAATATCATCCTGAGATCCTCCGGGCAGGCTTGCGTCCTGTTTTCTGGCGATGAGTACATCCATTCCGAAAGATCGGCCGATTTCGCTCAGCTTCCTGCCGATATCTCCGTAGCCCACAATTCCCAGAGTTTTCCCGCTAAGCTCCACGGGAGCTGTACGAATATAGGAAAAATCGGCGGAAGTCTCCCAGTCACCATTCTTGACTGAGCGGTTATAGTCGGAAACCATGTTACTCACATGGAGAATATAGGCAAACACCATTTGAGCCACCGAATCCCGGGAATATCCCGGGATATTCGTCACCGGCAGCCCCAGCTGCTGGGCATACGCGCTGTCCACCGTGTTATAGCCGGTAGCCAGCACTCCAATATATTTCAGACGGGTAAGAAGATCCATCATATCCCGCCCGATGGGGACTTTGTTTGTGAGAATCACTTCAGCATCTGCGGCGTGGGTGACCACATCCACAGCTTTCATCCGGGGGAAAATATCAAGGTCGCCAAGCTTGGCAACAGGATCCCAGCTCAAATCACCGGGGTTCATTGTGTGTCCGTCCAAAATGCAGATCTTCATGTGATGAGTATAAGAACGGAGGGAAAAAGAGTCCAGAAAATCCTTTTCCCGTTTCACAGTTGTGCTATACTGGGCGTATGCCAAAACTACACGATTTATGCCAACAGTTCTGGGAAGAGATCACTTCCGCAGCTCCTAAAGGAGACACGACCCGAAGCCCTGAGGAAATTGTAGAGATTGCCTACGGATACATGCAAAACAACCTTCCCAGGGACGCCGATGTACTGAAACGCCATTTGCTTGTTTTATCCAGGGAATTGAATATCCAACCCCTGAAATACGATGAAGTTGAGCAACTGACAGAAAGTTTGTTCGGCTGATCTTCCGGCCCTTCAGCTCCTGTATGTTCGTCCATGCAAGTAGCGCTCTGTGGGAAAGCTTCCGCCCACTTGCGAAAGCTCTGTAGAAATAATACAGTAATCCTGCATAATTATACAGGAGCACAGAATGCCACAATTACGCAGTACCACCAACACATCCGGGCGGAATATGGCCGGAGCCAGATCGCTCTGGCGGGCCAACGGTATGCAGTCCGGTCAGTTCGGAAAACCTATTATCGCCATTGCAAATTCCTTTACTCAGTTTGTACCGGGACACGCCCATCTCCACAATATCGGACAGGAAGTGAAATCGATAATTGAAGATAGGGGCTGCTTTGCCGCCGAATTCAACACTATAGCGGTGGATGACGGTATCGCCATGGGTCATGAAGGGATGCTCTATTCCCTGCCCAGCCGGGAAGTTATTGCCGACAGTGTGGAATACATGGTGAACGCCCATTGTGCAGATGCTCTAATCTGCATATCTAATTGTGACAAGATTACTCCGGGGATGCTTATGGCAGCCATGAGGCTCAATATTCCCACGATTTTCGTCAGCGGCGGCCCCATGGAAGCGGGGAGAGTGGGAGATGAGCGATACGACTTGGTGGATGTAATGGTTATGGGCCCCGACGAATCGGTAAGCGATCAACAGCTCTCGGTTGTTGAAGAGAATGCCTGCCCCACCTGTGGAAGTTGCTCCGGGATGTTCACCGCCAACAGTATGAATTGTCTAAACGAAGCCCTGGGTCTGGCCCTCCCGGGAAACGGAACCCTGGTGGCCACCCATGCCGGCCGCCGGGAGCTGTTCCGGAATGCTGCAGAACGCATTGTTGACCTGGCCCGGGAATATTATGAAAACGACAATGCGGATGTTCTCCCACGGTCAATTGCCGGCCGTCAGGCGTTTCTGAATGCCATGAGTCTGGATATCGCCATGGGGGGAAGTACCAACACGGTTCTGCATCTTCTGGCCATTGCCAGGGAAGCAGAAGTGGATTTCACCATGGAAGACATAGACCGCTTGAGCCGAAGCATTCCCTGCATATGTAAGGTAAGCCCGAACAGCAGCTATCATATTGAAGACGTTCACCGGGCGGGGGGAATTATGGGCATCCTCAGCGAACTGGCAGATGCAGATTTGATCGACAGCTCGGTTAAGCGGGTGGACTCCCCTTCCCTGAAACAGATTCTTAAAGAACACAATATTCTAAAATCCAGAGGCGGTGTATCGGAACCTGCTTTTGAGTTCTTCTCCGCCGCACCCGGAGGCGTGAAGAACCTCAAACTGGGCAGCCAGAATTCCCGATACAAGACGCTGGATACCGATAGAATTAATGGCTGTATCCGGAATGTGGAACATGCCTACTATGCGGACGGTGGATTGGCAGTGCTCACCGGAAATATTGCACGCCGCGGCTGTATTATTAAAACGGCGGGGGTGGATGAAAGCATTTTTCAGTTTCAAGGTCCTGCTGTGGTGTTTGAAAGCCAGGATGATGCCATCCAGGGGATCCTCAATGGCAGGGTGAAATCCGGAGATGTGGTGATTATCCGCTATGAAGGCCCGAAGGGCGGCCCGGGAATGCAGGAGATGCTGTATCCCACCAGTTATCTGAAAAGCATGAAACTGGGAAAATCCTGCGCCCTCATTACCGATGGACGATTTTCCGGCGGCACCAGCGGACTTTCCATTGGACATGTGAGCCCGGAAGCGGCTTCCGGGGGGGAAATTGCCCTCATAGAAGATGGTGACGGGGTAGAAATAGATATTCCCGGCAGAACCATACGGGTATTAGTATCACCGGAAGTGTTGGAATCCCGGCGGAAGCTTCAGAAAAGCAGAGGTGATGCCGCATTCACTCCCCTGAACCGGAATCGTACGGTGAGCCGAGCCCTGAGAATGTACGCCCTGCATGCAACAAGTGCAGACCAGGGGGCAGTACGAAGACTACCCGGTGAAGATTTTCAAAGCTGATAAAAATATGGTATGAAGGGTGGATCGGAGGTAATACCATGAGCCAGCCCAACGGCAGCCTGTACCATCAGCAGCCATATATACGAAGCATCCACACCCGAATCGAAGCAATCCACAGTCTGGAACTGGAGGGGCAATCCCGTACAGCAGTGGAATTCAAGAGAAGCCATTTTTATCCTCAAGGGGGTGGACAGCCTGGAGACCGGGGGTCGTTTGCCGGGCACGCAGTTCTTGAAACCCTGAAAGGTTCTGACATTCCGGGTTTTTCTGGCGCCCCCGCCTCTACCGTTCATATAATGGAACTCAACGGAAAATTACGTCCCGGCGATGAAGGCGAGCTGACCCTTGACTGGGAACACCGCTGGGATTACATGCAGCAGCACAGCGGACAACACCTCATATCCGCCGCGTTCTGGCTCATCGGCGGGTACCCTACGATTTCGGTACATCAGGGAAGTGAGTACACCACGGTTGAGTTTGAAGCTGGAGATATCCCCGATAATGATATTCTCAAAGCAGGCGAATTGGCAAACAGTTGTATTATGGCAGGACTGGATATCCGCAGCCGGCAAATTGACGAAGCACAGCTTGAGAAGCTGCCGCTGCGCAGAAGTCTGAAGGTGGATTCCCGCATCCGAGTCCTGGAAATCGGCCGTTTCCCCAAGGCAGAAGAAGCCGAAATACCACCCCTTGTTAAAGGTCCGGATGATCCCCGCCTGGAAGCCGGCAACCATGCACCTCTACTGTTGGATGTGGTGGGATGCGGAGGGGTGCACCTTCAAAACAGCTCACAGGTCCGGCTCATACATCATCTAAAAACAGAACGGATTCGCGGGAGGGTGCGTCTCTACTGGAAAATCGGTGACAGGGCTTTTGAAGATTATCGCATGAAAGAAAAGGTATGCGGTGAAACCGGCACTATGCTCAGCCGCCCGCCCGAAGAAATTCCCCGGAGGGTTATGGAACTTCAGCACGAAATCAGCAATGTAAAAAAGGAGCTGGCTCTGCTGAGACGACAGCAATTAGAGAACAGGATCAATCAAGTTCTTTCCCGTTCTCCTTCAACGGAAGATGGCCGGGGGAATTCTCCCTCCCCACCCGAAATTTCACTCTTTCTGGAAGAAGGGGACATGAATGATTTGAAAGAAGGGGTGAAATATCTGCAGAAGGTGAACGTTGAGACCGCCGTGCTTGCGGCTTACCATCAAGATGGTGCAAACGGCGAAGACTCCAAAATTTTCTGGTGCATTCTAGACAGACGGGATACCCCCCTGGAATTCGGCGGTATTAAAAAGAGTATTCTGGACCCGCTGAATGCCCGGGGGGGTGGAAAAGCACCCCTTTGGCAAGGAAGTATTCTTTCGGGAACCATTGAACAAGGAAAGCTGCTTGTTGAGAACTTATCAGCAGGCTTTGCCAAGGAGAACATGTAGAACGGGTGGAACGGATATAACGGAGATAACGGAGAGGACGGGTGGAACGGAGAGGAAAAATGCCGCCGGATATTCGATCTGTCAGTCTGTCAATCTCGTATTCGGCGGCGATGGCGGTAGTCCCTGTCCAGGAATTCGTTATTCGGCAGGTATGAGGCGGTAAAGCTTTCCGTTATCCGAATCGCTCAGCAAATATATATACCCGGCCTGATCAATACGCACATCCCGTATGCGGCCCAGTTCTCCTTCAAGTAGCAGCTCTTCTTCATAACCCGGGAAAGCATTAGGGTGTTCATTCAGCGGCCATAGCTCTCTTTGATCTTCCCATCCCCAGGGAAGCTTTACGAATCGCAGATGCTCCCCGGCCAAAGCCCCGGTAAACAGCCCACCGTCGAATCCCCTATCGCCTGACATTGCGAAAACACCCTGTGAGGGGTACACTGCCAATCCGCTGGGGGCGATGGAGGGGGTCCAATGAAGCAGGGGTTCTTCCACGCCGGGCATGCTGCTACGACTGCTTACCGGACTGCCGTCGTAGTTCACTCCGTAGCTCACATCCGGCCAGCCGTAATTCCTTCCTTCCCGGATGATATTAATTTCGTCGCCCCCCTTAGGACCGTGTTCATTGGCTATGAGCAGCCCCCTGGCGGGATCCCATGCCAGCCCTTGAACATTCCGGTTACCCGTGCTGTAGAGCGTCCAGTCTCTTCCGCTGCCGTTATTATTCCGAGGGTCCAGTTGAACAATTCCTCCGGCACTGTCTCCGGAATCCTGTGCACGGGCTGAACTGCCCCGGTCACCGGTACTCACGTAGAGCATGCCCCGATTATCCATGGCAATTCTACTGCCGTAATGTATATTGCTTCGGCTTGCTTGCTGCATTTCATACAACAGGGTAAGGTTTTCCAAACGGTATTCTTCGGAGTTGAATTCCGCCCGGTACAGGGCGGTGGCCGATCCGCTGATTCCCCTGGGCTTGGCCAGAGAAAAATATATGCGCCGATTCCGGTGAAAATCGGGATCGGGGAACAGATCCAGCAACCCCCCCTGACGCCGGGAATGTATCTCGGGCAGACCGCCCACGGGATACATTCCTGTTCCTTCAATATCAGCAGTAGAAGAGGCTCCAGGGAGACCGGTGAAATAATATAGCTCCCCGGGGCGCAATGAAATAAAGCCCCGGCTTCCCGAATCATCGGCAGATCCATTCTCCGAAGGAAGAATAGCCAGAGCCCATGGTCGCTGCAATCCGCTCAACAGCTCCTGAACCCGGAACTCTACACCGGATGATGACCTGTAACGTCCGGGAAGGATTCCCCCGTCGGCTTCCGGCTGGGCGTAGAGCCCGGAAACGCTGCCCATGGCCATTATGGCAAATATCAAAAGATGGATTACTGCCATTTGCCCCTTGCAGAAAACCCGCCGCAGATAGTGTTGTATATACATATATGAATCCTCCTCAGTCCAAAGGATCGAAGAACGAAGCATCCTGATAACAGATGGGACAGGTCCAGTCCTCCGGAAGATCCTCAAACTCCGTGCCCTCTTCTATGCCTCCCTCCAGATCCCCCTGCTGAGGATCATAGATGTAACCGCAATTGGAACATATATAGCGCATTATTCCTCCCATGCCCTGTTTAGTTTTGATCAGTGAATCAGGAACCACTGTATAAGGCGGGAGCGAATCGAATCTCAACCTGCCTATCTAAAAGAACAAAGTACTGATTTTTGATTCCCGGAGTAAATTGAATTTTTAATTCGGGTTCGATATTTGTTTAATCCACATTGAAATACTTAGCCTGGGGGTGATGAACAATGAATGCGCTGGTGGTTTGCTCAGGAACCATCTGATCTTCTTCGCTCACCGCCACGCCGATCCGCTCACTGTCCAGAATATTGCATAGAATTCGGTTCTGGTTCAGATCTGGACATGCGGGATACCCGAAACTGTATCGGCTTCCACGGTATTTCTGGATCACAAAATCGGAAATGCCATCACCATCCTCTTCGGTAATACCCAGCTCCTGGCGCACCTTTAAATGCCAGTATTCCGCAAGGGCCTCGGCGGTTTCCACGCTCAGACCATGGAACAGCAGATAATCCTTATACGCCCCCTGATCATAAAGACTCTGATTATGCTCATGTGCGGCCATTCCCACGGTTGCAATCTGGAGTGCAATCACATCTTTCTGCCCGCTTTCCCGGGGCAGGAAATAATCGGCAATGCATTGCCGGGGCGCTTCGGATTGGCGGGGAAAGGTGAATCGGGCCATCTCCTCATCGCTTTCGGGCTGATACATGATCACATCTTCTCCCTGGCTGTTGCACTGGAAGTATCCGTATATCACTTTGGGGTGAAGAAGCTTCTCTTCACGGGCCATGGACTTGAGCTGTTCAAATTCCGGGCGCACGTGGGATTCTATGAGTTCTTCATACTCTTTCTTACTGAGTTTACCCCGGCGATATCCCCATCGTCCCCGGAACAGCACTTCCTCGGTAAGATATGTATACACCTCGTCCAGATCTATTCCTTCCGCTATTCGGGTTCCCAAAAAAGGGGCCCGGGGTATATTCACCGAACGGTCCACTTCTATGTGTTCGGGTACATCCTTCTTAATTCTGGGCCGGGGGGCGGGACGCTTGCTCCGTTTTTCCTGCTCTGCAGCCACAAAGCTGTCCAGACCGTCTTCCTTGATGAGATTCATAACATTGAGACCGGCGAAGGCATCTGCGCAGTACAGTACCGGGCTGTCTACCTCTTTTGCACAGGTATCCCACACATATGACGGAGTGAGCGCGGCTCCTCCAAGAAGCACCGGTACATGAACCTTTCTGCGCTGGAGTTCCTCCAGATTGTCTTTCATGACAATGGTAGATTTCACCAACAGACCGCTCATACCGATTGCATCGGCGTTCACTTCCTGGGCTTTTCTGATAATGGTATCTATTTCACACTTGATTCCAAGGTTATATACCTTGTAGCCGTTGTTGCTCAGAATAATATCCACCAGATTTTTTCCGATATCGTGGACATCTCCCCGGACTGTGGCAAGTACAATGGATTTCTGCTCGCTGGATTCCTGACGTTCCATGTAAGGTTCCAGGATATCCACGGAGAATTTCATCACTTCTGCGGACTGGAGCACAAATGGAAGCTGCATCTTGCCCGCCCCGAAAAGATCCCCGACAACCTTCATACCTGGAATCAGAATATCGTTGATTATTTCAAGGGGACCAATAGTCTCCATAGCCTGAAGGAGGAGACCGTCCATGTTGCCTTTGGAGCCCTGAATAATTTTCTGCTGCAGCTGCTCTTCCAGCGGCAGGTCCACCAACTGCACATCCGGACCTCCCTTTTCTTCCGGACTCTTGGAATCGAAGTGGGAGATAAACTGGAAGAGGGGTGTACTGCCTTCGGGTGCTTCAGGGGATTCATCGAGTTTATTGTAAATCAGGTTTCTGGATACTAAAATATCCTGATCACTCAGGTTGGCAAGGGGAACAATATGTTTCAGATTCACAATCGCCGAGTCGAGGCCCGCATCTATTGCATCGTTCAGAAATACCGAATTGAGCACCTTTCTGCTTGAGGCATTCAAGCCGAAGCTCACATTGCTGAGGCCCAGAACAGTGCGTACGCCGGGAATTTCCCCCTTGATTCTCCGAATTCCCTCAAGGGTTTCAATGGCTGAGTTCACCATACTTTCATCCCCTGCTCCAAGGGTAAAGGTGAGAGGATCAAATATGAGATCCCCTGCCTTGAGACCATGTCGGTTGACGGCGATATCATATATCCGCTTTGCAATGGATACTTTTCTCTCCACGTCTTTTGCCATGCCCTCTTCGTCGATTGTCAGGGCTATGAGGGCGGCACCGTAGCGCTTGGCCAGTCGGCAGATTGCATCGGCCCTCCCTTCCCCGTCTTCCAGATTAATGGAATTAATCACCGCCCGTCCTCCGTACATCTGCAGCGCAGACTCCATAACCGGAAGCTCAGTACTGTCGATCACCAAAGGCAGGGGTACCTGGGTCACCATCCGGGAGAGAACCTGTCCCATATCCCGGACTTCATCCCTGCCGGTGTAGGCAACGCATACATCCAGGGCGTGCACCCCTGTCTGCACCTGCTGCCTGGCCACATCCACCAGACCGTCCCAGTTTTCATCCAGAAGCAGCTCGCGGAATTTTTTACTCCCGTTGGTGTTGGTCCGTTCCCCAATGAAGAACGCCGAGTTATCCTGGGTCAGACTCTGGGCGCCGAAAATTCCGCTCACAGAGTCCGGAAAGGAAGGGGTCCGCTCTGCGGGAAGCTGTACTCCGGCCTCCTGAAGAGCTTCGCTCAGGAAGGAGATAAAGGCGGGGGTGGTTCCGCAACACCCGCCTACTATGCTCACCCCATCCCGCTGAATGAACGAAAGCATGTTTTGCACATAATCATCAATGGCAAGAGTGTAGACCAGTTCACCGTTTACGTTTTGAGGCAGACCCGCATTGGGCTGAACGGATATGGGGAGACTGCTGAGGCCGCTCAGCTGCTTCACATAGCTGACCATATCCTCAGGGCCGGTTGCGCAGTTCATACCCAGGGTGTCCACTCCCAATGGAGTAATGGCGGCAACCACTGCGGGTACTTCCGTTCCCACTAGGAGCGTACCGGTGGTCTCCACCGTAAAGGACACCATAATGGGTACGATTCGCCCCAGAGCCTCCATTTCATCCTGGGCGGCAACCACCGCACATTTAATTTGTAGTGGATCCTGACAGGTCTCGATAAGTATGGCGTCGGCGCCGCCCTCCAGGAGACCGCCGGCATGATCCCGGTATGAACGGTACATGCTTTCCCAGTCTGTTTGACGGAGACTGATCAGTTTGGTCCCCGGGCCCATGGCTCCGGCAACGAAGCGAGGTTTGCCGGGGACCGCGTTCTGCCAGGCATCGGCGGCCTCCCGTGCCAGGGAGGCGGATATTCTGCTGATTTCCCGTGCTCTTTCCTGAATGCCATATTCCGCCAGCACTATGGCATTGGACCCGAAGCTGTTGGTTTCTATAATATCGCTGCCTGCTTCCAGGTATGTTTCATGAATGGTCCGGATCTTGTCGGGAATTGTGACATTGAGAATTTCGCTGCATCCCAGTAGTCCCTGATACTCTTCATCACTGGGTTCCAAAGCGTGGATCTGGGTTCCCATGGCACCGTCAAAAAGAGCAACACCCTGCTCTATTCGATCTGTAAACGTAATTTTATTTGAAGTCTTTCTGCTCATGGTTCCTCCCGGTTTTTCGTAACATCAGAGGCAATGAGCAAAATCAGTGATTTTGCTCATTGCCAAGACCTTTAGAATCATACGTCCTTTCTTGTAAAAGGCATCTGATTTCGACCCGCTATCCAGCAGCTTTCAAGATGCAATTTTAAAAGCTGCTCATCAATGTATCGCGATTTATCGTTATATTCAATAGCTGATAAACTCTCTCATATTCCGACTGTTCAATCTATTGGGTCTGTTCAGAGTATTCCCGAAACGGGAAAATCCGAATTCCTGCGGGGTTCCCCGCTACCGTGGCGTGAGAGGTTCAGCCGGCTGTTCCAAATTGCTGCCATTCCTGATACGTTATTGTAAGCTCGGCTAATCTGAATATTGTGAGCCCGGAATATCTGCCCGGTGAATCATATGCAATGAACATCTGCCCCCTGCGGAACGTATACTGAGGAGACTATGCTGTGAAAGATCCACGAAGAATTATTTGTATACACGGATACGGAGTACGGGGGTTTTTCTGGACCCCTTTGAAACTTCATCTTGAGGAATACTTTTCGGAAGTGCTCACCCCTGATCTCAAAATGGAGGATATCCCCAGCGCAATTACCGAGGTTCGGGAACTTGCGAAGATTCACTCCAGGGAATCTGGGCAGCCGGTCATTCTCTGCGGTCACAGCCTTGGAGGAATTCTTTGCGCCATGGCAGCCAAAGAACTGGAAAAAAATGATCTTCACAGCCTGATAGTTATGGCTTCTCCCTTCGGCCGCCGGAAAAATGGGATGAATCCGCTGATCAAGTTTTTACTCAAACACAAACTCATTCCGGGATGGGCTGTGAGATCACAATTTTTCGGGAGTAACACGCCGGTACATTTGCAGAAGGAATTGTTTAACAATGCGGTACCCGAGAACCTCTCCATTCAGGAGGCGGTGACCGAGCCGACCTGGTTTCACAGCGAAGAAATAAACCATCCATTTGGATTTCCTGTGCTGGGTCTGGCAAGCGAAGCTGATAAAATTGTCTCCAGCCGGGAAACCCAATTATTTACTGAGGCTTTGGGCGGACAGTTTTATACCTTCCCCTTCAGCCTCCAAATCGGTCATGACGATTTTACCGTCCATGAACCCGCCATCAAACAGCTGCTGCGGGTTCTGCTTCCGTTTTTCGGGAAAAGCTACGAACTTCCGCCGCCCAACGACGGGCTGCTGCTCCAAGATGACGGAGATGACCTGGAACAGCAGCTGATGATGGATTACTGAGCTCAGACGACCCCCACCAGCCAGAGGCTGAACTGGGGAACAAAGGTGATAATCAGAACCAGCAGAACCTGAAGGATCAGAAACGGGACAATACTGGCATACACTTGGGTGAGAGGCTTACGGAAACGGTATGAGCTGAGAAAGAGGTTCAGACCCACCGGTGGAGTGCGGAAACCCAGTTCAAGATTCGCCAGGAAAATGATGCCCAAATGCAGAGGGTTAATGCCGAATGCCTCACCCAGAGGCAGTACCAGAGGCACCACCACGAAAATGGCCGAATAGATATCCATGAGGGTGCCGGTAATGAGAAGAGCCAGGTTCAGCAACAGCAGAAATGCGATTTTAGAAGAAATTCCTGTTTGAACGAACTCCGCCAGACGCTGGGGAATACCTGCATCAACAATAAACGCGGAAAGACCTTTGGCAAGCATCAGTATCATCAGAACACCGCCCACAATACGCATGCTCTTCAGGGATACCTGTCCAAGACCCCGAATGGTGAAATCCTTTTTAATGAATAGCTCTACTATTAGGGTGTACAGGAGGGCTATCGCACTTGTTTCAAGAAGGGAGGATATTCCCGAAAAATACAGCACCATGGTTATTACCGGAATGAGCAGTTCCCAAAACGCATCTTTCAAGGCGGCAAAAACTCTGGAGGCTTTCAGGGGAATCACCTGGTTATGAGACCTGATGGAACGGTATACCCCAAAAAGACTGATCCCCAAAACGAGGATCAATCCGGGCACCACTCCGGCCAAAAAGAGATCCCTGATGTTCACCCCCGCCACAGACCCGTAGAGAATAATGGCCAGGCTCGGGGGAAACAGCAGACCGATACTGCCTGAACTGGTAAGCAATCCGATGGTGAATTTTTCCCCGTACTGTCCGCTCCCGTGGAGTACCGAATACAGCAAACCTCCCAGAGCCAGAATAGTCACGCCGCTGGCTCCGGTGAATGTGGTGAATACTGCACTCACAAGTACGGCGGCGATCACCATTCCTCCGGGAAGCCAGCCGAACATGGATGTAAAAACCTCAATAAAACGCTCACTCGCCTTGCTTTCAGAAAGTAGGTATCCGGTTAGCGTGAACAGGGCAATGGAGGAAATTGCGGAGTTATCCAGCACCGCATACCCTTCATAGAGGATAATCCCCGGCCCGGATCCGGTTCTGAGGAAAAGCAGCATTCCAACGCCCCCGAGCACGGTGAACAGAGGAAGTCCCAAGGGGACGTGAAGAATGATAAGGATAATCAGGATTGGAATCAGCGGAGGAAGCACCTGGTACCACAGCTGATCGATGGTGAAGAAAAACTCCGGCAGCTGGGGAAACAGGGCGAAAAGTATATTCATGAGAGACGGAAAACTGGTTAGGATTCCCAGTACGAGTACGGCGGCGTGGGCAATAATAGTCTTTCCCCGTGCCCGTATTCTCAGCCAGTGAAACAGGATGCCGAAGAATCCCAGAGGAATGAATGCCACAAAAAGCTGTATGGGTATTCCCAGAATCCGCTCATCCAAAAAGGCCACGAATAGCATTTCCAGACTGCCGAGAAAAAACTGAACAATAATAAAGCTTCCCAGAAGATCCCGGCTCATTCTCAGCAGTTCAGCCCATTTTTCACTCCGGGAATCCAAGCCCAGATCCAGCTTCAGATGATCCGACGTACTGGCCGTATAACTGCCGGCCATAGCTGTGAGCATAACCACAAAATGGAAAACCAATGGTCCAAGATACGGAACATCCCCGGCGCCGATTAAGCGGAGAAATGCAGAGATAACCGGAAGCAACGCCAGGAGCAGATACCAAGTATAGCCGCCCATAACTTCAACCCACTGGAATCCCTTCAGAGCAGCTACCCGTTCCTCATCATGTTCAAGCCGGTTTGCATTCCGGGAGTCATTATTGGAAACGTTCACTATCGATTATTCTCCCTGAATTCATCCAGTAATTGGGTCATTTTGGAGATCAGAGGGTTATCAAAATAGCTGGAGTTCAGTTCATTTCTCTTTTCCTCGAACACCTCATACCAGTCATCCTCCTGTTCCGAGGATACATCAATTACTGTAAGACCGTATTCCTTCATCAGGTTCAGGGCATCGGATTCCAGCCCTGCCAGCTGGGATTCAATTTCAACTCCGATCCGTTCCGCGCTGGCCATGAGCTCATCGTGATATTCCCGGGGAATTCTTCTCCAGGTTCGCTCATCAATGTATATTGCCCCGAAAAACGGAGCCACCGGCACATCCAACATATGATCGGTAACGCCGAACCATTGGAAACCCGCAACCCCCAGGGGGGCATATAATACCGAATCTATGAGTCCCGAGTTCAAACCGCTGAGAATTTCCGGTGAAGAAAGGGGTACGGGCTGCATCCCCATCCCCCTCATCACCTCATTGATATCTTCAATAAAATCTCCTGTGGCCACCTTCAAACCTTCGAGATTTTCCGGGGAACGAATCTCGCGGGTTGAGAAAAACTTCAGCCAGCCGGCATTTGACCAGGTAAGAATCTCATATCCTTCATCCCGGAAGGACTGGTTAAGATCCTCCTCCAGGCTGTCCAGAACATAGTCTAACTCGGCATCGCTCTCAATAACGCCCGGCATCACCATTCCCCACAATTCGGGAAGAACCGCTGTAAGCCCCACGGTGGTAACCGCTGCGCCCTGGAGCTGACCGAGACGGATTTTACGGATAAAATCCTTTTCGTCACCGGCAACTCCGCCGTGAAAAACCCTGACGCGCACCCTGCCGTTGGTAATCTGGGACCATTCTGCGGCCATACGGTTCAAACCTTCGCCCCAGGGTGTTGATTCCGGGGCAATTGAACCAATTTTAATAGTCTGCGAACTTAACGAACCCAGAACCAGTACCAGCAGAATCAGCATTACCACGGCGGTTTTGCCTGCCTTGAAGCAAAATCCTGAGTAAAATCCTGAGCCCGGAGCTTTAACCCGGTCGCCATGCATGTGTCGTAGTATTGTCTTCATAATGTACTCCTCCCAGTCCCTATTTCCTATACCATCTACTTTTTGTCAAATTTTCTCCGCCACTGGGTGGCGCTATTATCTGCGACCGCTCCCCGGTGTTTTAAATCTTATCTGCTCACTCACACCAAGGCCCCCAACTAAACTCAGAGGAGGAAAAAGTCTTCAAGATGATCCAGATACCAGCGGGCTTTCCGCTGTTGGATTGTATTCAGCAAAATATTCTCTGGATATTCCTCCACCGGAATTTCCAGCGCCTTTTCCATTAGTTCTACAAATCGGTCCACATCCTGGGCCGGCTTGGCAACAGAGAGTGCAAGGCTCACATATGGCCCCGCAGAGCTTCCCTGTTGAATCTCAATTGCCCGGGCGAACGCATTCTCAGCTTTCGCCACATCTCCGCCCAGACCTGCCGGTAGTGCTGCATATACGGAGATAAACAACTCTTCGATGCTGCCGTTATTGTAATCGGGATCCAAATCGTATGCAGCCTCCAGCAGGGTGAGCACCGCAGGCAGCCGAAACCCAATCTCCATATCGAAAGAATCGATTGAAGCCGCTGCGAACCATCCAGCGGCATACCAGTACACAAGGCCAACATCCTGCATTTCCAGTTTCTCACCGTAGCTTTCAACGGCTTCACCGCCTTTTACCGCCTGAAGAATCCCCGGATGACGGAGTTCAAGCGCCCTCCCCAGCATGTCCCTTCCTCTGAGATACAGATTTTTCGCACGACGGTATGCCCGTAATTTGGATTCGAAGTCCTCCGGCTCGGACAGCTCCGCGGGAGTCTGGATAAAACCATTGGCATACATAACATACAGACTTCCTGTAGTCTCAATAAGTTCCAGGTGATCGGGATTTTGCTGAAGCAGGGTTTCATACATTTTAATAGCAAAGGGGAGTGCTTCTCCCACCAAAGCCGGATCGTTATCTCCCATAAACACCTGGCTGCTTCCCTCAGCGGTGAGTGCATCGGATATCCGGTTTACTGCATATTGCTGAATGGAACAGGAACTGAACAGCATAAGCAGCACGGCAGTCAATATATACAGTCCGCTTTTCATATTCAGTCCTTTCTTCCGCCGGCCTGTTTCCATGTTCATACTTCACCTCTCACATTTTGCTTTCATGTTTGCAGGCAGCGGATTTCATTATTCCATGCCAGGCAAAACCCAAATCTTTCCGTTTAATCCGGCGTACTATTTTTCCCTGTTCCGGGTCCCGAGTAAAAGCTCCGGTATCCGTAGGGAATTTCACTCCAACTCCAATGTTCAGGCACCGGATCATTGCCTCCGGAGAACCACCCCCAGCATCTGAGCATTCGCGCCAGGGCCAGAATACCTCCGGCAAAGATTCCGAACCGCAGAATTGAACGCTTGCCGTACTCTGAACAGCTGGGATGATATCGGCAGGATCCGGGGGTCATGGGTGATATGAATTTCTGATAAATTATAATGGGCAAAATCATAATCCGGCGGAGTATGATCAATCCTTGCCGGAACAAATTCATGTGTGTAGCTTTCTTAATAGTTCTCCCCCGTTATAATCTATGCTCCAATACCGCTGGTAAATTCCCATCATCATCTGCAATTGTATGGATTTTTGAAAAACGGTATTTTGGAAATACCACATTGTGATAAGATAATACATCTACATGGATAGAACAATCCACAACCCAAATTTCCGCAGGGAATCGGGAAATACGTCAGTTCACAGGACCTGTTTATGAATTTTACATGGAAACAATTGGAGTCAGAATCAAATAGCCAGGAACAGGGCTCACATACGAAGAAAAGCGAAACGTATATCATTCTGGCCCACGGGTTCGGTGCCCATGCCGGGGACTTGGCGCCGCTGGCTCAACAGGCACCGGATACAACCAAATGGCTCTTTCCCCAAGCGCCGGTTACCCTTCAGCCCGGCAGCTATGCATGGTTTCCCTCCGCCGCCCGGGAATTGCAGCGAATATTCGATGGCGAGTATTTCAATCACTTGGAGCAGATGAGCGTACCCGAGCTGGGAGAAAGGGCCGATCAGCTGATACAGGATATTGAAGAGCTGGGAATCCCCTGGGAGCACTGCATCTTGGGGGGATTCAGCCAGGGTTCCATGCTTGCACTACGGGCTGCCGTTGAGCATCGCCTGCCTCTGCGGGGACTTATTCTCCTCTCTTCGGCAGCGGTGGATGTAAAGCGATTGAAAGAGCTCATGAGCCCCGACTATCAGGTGCCGGTATTTCAGAGTCACGGGCTCTCAGACCCGGTCTTGCCCTATGAGGGGGCCGTTCAGCTAAAAGAACTGCTGGAAACAGAAGGATGGAATGTACAATTTCAGCAATTTGACGGCCCCCACGGAATCCCACAGGAGGTGGAGCGAGAAATGATCCGTTTCATTGGCGGTCGGCTTCACTAATTTCCACATTCCAGGTATCCGAGTCCTCGTTCAGTCGAAGCCGGGTGTAGAGAGACCCATTGTCCTGATCTATTGCCAGGAGATCATAGGGGGTGAAATCCCCCACAGCGGGAAGGATGAGCCTCCTGCTGTCTCCTGCAATAAATACGCTTTCATCGTCAAGAATATCCACCCCCCAGGTAATTGAATCCGAAGGGCTGAAAAACATATACCAAATATCGCTGCGGGAGCTATTTGTGAGGACAAGTTCACGGAATTCCAAATCTTCATCGGGCCCGAGATGATGCTCCAGCCGAATATCCAGATACGCCTCCCGCCCATTGGATACGGGAAAGCGATCAATCCTGTACACATCCAAATCTTCATCCACGGCCAAAAAACTGAAGCTGCTTTCAAGACCCGGATAATGGATATAAAATCGTAAACGTCCTCCATCCACCAATCCCCCGTCCTGACTCAGCAGGTCGGGTCCCCAATTCTTGCTGTCAACAGGTGAATAAAAAAGATAACGGAGTTCGAATCCCGTGCTGTTGGAAACGGTAATTCGGTTCAACTCCCCCGGATCTATGGTCTGTGACATTACCGGCGACAGATTGAGACAAATACAGATAAGAAGGAGGGTTCCCCGAAAACGGTACATACTTCATATTATGTTTCTTTTCACCCGATTTTGAAAGGCAAATATCCGGTTTTCACCCTTCCCTACTCTGCAATATGGATTGCTTCATAGATATATATGGGATGAAGTTGTTTTGCTTTGGCTGCATAATCAAGTGGAATGCATGGTCAGCTTACGACGATGAGCCGCAGGCGGGGAAACCGGAGCACCTGAATGGCTGAACTATATTTCAGCATCCGGGAGCACCACAGGGGGAATTGCTTCCGGATCCCCGAGGAATTTGGGAGCCCGATTCAGCACATGAACATCCAGCAGAGCTTTTACCCTGGCCAAGACTTCCCGCACAAGCACGCTCAGTCCGGCTACCCCGCCCACATCCCGTGCATTATACGCTACAGCATCCATATTCTGGGAGGCGGCAATGTATAGCGCCCGTTCGTTATGAAAACGCTGGCTAATGATTATGGGAGCATTCTGACCGAACACTTTCCGGGCCCGGATTACCGAATCCAAGGTGGAAAATCCGGCGTAATCCAGTACGATTCTGTCTGCCGGAATTCCCCTGGCCATCAGTTCCTTCTGCATATAAATAGGCTCATTATATTGCATTGAACTGTTATCACCGCTTGCCAGAATGTAGCCAATCCGTCCGCTTTGGTACAGCAGAACCGCCGCATCAATACGGTTTTGGAAAAACTCACTGGCAGTACCCTTACGTGTCCGCGGGCTTGTTCCCAGAAGCAGCCCCACTTCACGGACAGGCAGGTCTTCCAGGCTGTCATAGAGATCATCACCGGCCCGCTGAGTAATCACACTATACGAAAGGGTGAGAAAAAGGAGAAAAATGGGAATCGAGAAAGCTGTTACGCGTGCAACTATTCGCAGTTTATTCATGATCTATCAGCGGGGATTATACACAACTGTAGGTAATTTCAAAACCTTTTATGGAATTTACCCCAGCCGGAATGAAAAAAACACCCGGTCTGAACACCGGGTGTTTTTTCCTTTGGGTCGTATGTGAATTGCTGTGGGGCCCGTGAGCCGCGCCAATGTCTGATCAGCGGCCCATTTGGCGCAGCTGCTCAATAACATCCAGGGCTTTGAGCCGGACAGTCTGAATGTAATTCCCGCCTACCACATCCAAAAGTGATGCCAACACATCAGGGTCAGCGATACCTTCGTCTGAATTCATCAGTTTTTCCAGAGAGAGAAGGCAGGCGAATGCCAGATTATTGTCAGGGTTTACCCGGGCAGTGTTTCTATCCAGTACATCTGCAAGGTACAGCGTCGTGCGCATATCTTCATTGCTTCCGATCACTCCCAACGCATATACTGCTTCAGATAGAACCATAGGTTCCGGATCTTCATCCACCACATCAAACAAAATCTCTTGAGCCCGTTCTCCACCAATCTGCCCCAGCAGTTGAACAGCCTGCCGGCGTACTTCGGGGAAGTTATTAATTACCCTGCCACCCGAACGGACGGTTTTCGTAACCCCTTCACCTGCGAGAGACTCAAGAACCACCACTACCGCCTGGTCGCTCTGGGTAACTCTGCCGGCATCCAGCATCTGACGAATGGTCTGAATAGCCAGAATCTTATTATCCCTGTTATCGGAGACGGCCTGGCTGCGAATCAGCTGAATTTCAATATCTGAACTTAAATACAATTCCTCAATGGTAAGAGAACCGCTGTCCTCTTCCTGGGCACTCAGCCCGGAAATAACAAAAAGGAAGATCAGGACGAGAGGAAGCAATCCCTTCAATACCTTCATAGCACGCTCCTTGTGTGGTAAAAATCCCTGCGTACAGGATTATTCAAATCACCTCTATTGTATATTATTATCGCTCAATTTTCCACTCATTGTCTACTAAACGCAGACGATAGACGCTTATCCGCTGATCCCTCACGATCATGATGGCTTCAACGCTTTTTTCGTTCAGGAATACCAAATCGTCCAGACGGAGGTTAGCCCTGCTGGGAACCACCACATGGCGGAAAAAATCTTCCAGATTTTTCAGTTGAATGCCGGCAGACTGAAGGCGTTCGCTTTCTGAATACCGTTCCAGCTGCTGAGGTGAAGAATAATAACTGCGGTAATCTTCGGTGAGATACGTGAGCCATTCCTGATACTGCTCCTGTCGGATCAGGCTGTTCAGCTCAGCAATTACCGCCTCAACCTCCATGAAGGTCTGGTCAAAAACCTCTTCGCTCACTTCAAAGTCTTCTTCAGAAATATCCTGTTCGACCTCGGCTTCTTCAGCAGGTTCGCTTTCCTTTTCCGTCGGCTGCTCCTGCACCTCCGGCTGAGGTTCATCAGCCGCCGGATCCGCGGGCTCAATACTGGTACAAGCGGAAAAAACCAGCAGTGCAATAAGCAGAAGAATAATACTTCGTGGTACGATGTATGCGTTTTTCATATCATTATGATGATAGCGACTTTATTTCTGTTTTGTCAAATCGAAAGGAGATATTTGTGGAGATAAATAGACTGTTACCTGTACACATAGTGTGTTATAACTGATATATGAGGAGTGTACAAAGCCATGTCATCGCCTATTGATGTTCAACGTCTTATATCACAATATCTTAAACAGTACAAAAACCCCTCAATCAGCTACAGTCAGCTGCTGACATTTACGGAGCGGTATCTCCAACAGAATGAACTTGACAACCCCCATATGCAGGATCTACGCCAGGATGCTCATCGTACCCTCTCTCATCATTTACGGAGCCTGGAACAGAACGATAAAATTGAGATACAGAAAAGCCAAGGGCAGCCTGTTTCAATATTTTATGAGCAGTACTTCCATGAGAAAATCCGCAACTATTACAAGAAAATTATGGAAGATTTCGGCCTGCCCCTGGCCACAGAGGAAAACCTTTCCCTGGAAATACCTGAAGAACGTATCCTGGCCATAGATATCAAGAAAGATTTTGTTGAATGGCTGAACAAAGAGCTGGATAAGCCCAGAATAATCCGGATTCTATTTCCATCGGGACTGAAAAATTTGGTAACCACCACTCCCCTTCTCCAGAAGGAAATGATCAGCGCATCCATCCAGAAGATCCGGCAATACCTCCAGCAGCAGCGTAACCACTCCTATATCTCACAGAAACTGGTGCCGATCTTCAAAGGCAGGGAGGTGGCGGTAAAGGATCTGATGCGGATCATTACCCAATCGCCGGAGGCGGCGGCCCGCACTGTGGTGGAAGCTTCGGAATTTTCTTTTCAGGTCTGGACCCAGTTATCAACCTTCATAATCAAGGAATATGAAGGCAAATCTGATAAGATGGAAGAAGAGCATAACTTCTGTCAGGCAGCCTATATGATCGGCTATTACTGCGTCTTCCACAAAGGGAAGGAGCAGAAAAAAAAGGATGAAGCCGGCGCCCTGAAGTACCTTGAACAAAATATGAAAAAACCGCCGTATGCCTTCACCATCACTGAAATAAAGGGAATGAAGGACGATAAGGGAATTCCTCTGCTGAAAAAATACAGCAGGGAGAGCCTGAATGAATTCATCGAAGCGAAGACCACAACAGCGGAAAAAGCAGCCCTTCCCGAACTGCTGCGACTTCAGCTGCCCGATGAAAGTCAGGTATATATTTTTGCCGGTTCAGTAGGGAAAGTACTTGAAAACCAGAGAATCCGGGCAGGCAAGCAATTCAGGGATTTTTATAAGAACAGCTGGTATTCCGCCATGATGGAAAATGACCGTCTGGACACCATGGATGACGATGAAAAGTTCCGAATCCATGTAACCAACAGGCTCCGGGAACGGTATCCCCTGTTATTTACCCTTCTGCGTTTTGAACTTCTCTATTTGCTCAGCCAGGAGCGAAGCACGCCGGAGGCTGTGAAGAACCAATGTCTTGGCTTTCTTGACCTTCACCATGAAACCATCAAAGATATTGACGAAATCCTCGATCTGGACCGACGCAAAATACTTTCCGACGCCCGCATACTTCTGCCCTTTTGGATGTCAATTCCCATACTCAGAGGAATTGTGCATCTGTTCCGTAGAGTTTTTCTGGGTCGTGATTTTGTGGACCGATACCATTCCGAGCGTTTCGATCATGAACAGCAAAGAAGCATGAAAAAGAAAAAGAGCAGCCAGAAGGTGGAAACTATCACCAAACAATTTGGAACCTCACGTCCATCTGCGAACCAGAATGAAAAGGGATCCGGCGGAAGGGATGACGCCCCCGGCAGTACCCCGCCTGCAGCTACGGGCAGCAACTCCACGCCCCAGACGGCCAAAGCCCAAAAGGCCGCCTTCAAGCAGCAAATTCAGCGGCTTGAACCCGAATTTCTGGACCGGGGAAAAAGTTTGGAGATGAGTCTGAGAGAATTGGTGGATAAGTGGAATCCCATTCTGGATCAGGCGAAGCGAAAGGATCTGGTGGAAGATGTGAACGCAATGTGCCGGGATTTTATTCGCGGTCTGCGTATCACCTACCGATCAACTCCTCCCGATTCGGACACTATTAGAGAGATGGCTCATCGTCTTGCAGGGAATGCAACCTTCGACCGGATCAGAGACAGAAATTACCTTGAGCAGTACATTCAACTGTATTTTCTAAAAATCCTGGGCCGTTAAGAGTTATCTGACCTGCATCTGCGTCGGTCCGGCGAGTACCCGGCTCGGTCAAGCCGGCACCACCTGTCAGGGCAGCACTAGCGTCGGTCAGGCCAGCACTAGCGTTGGTCAGGCCAGCACCTCTTTCAGGGTAATTTCGCCCATAAAACTCAGCTCCTGGGCGCAGGCGTTAAACAGTTTCATGCACTGGATGGAATCATCAACAGCCCGGTGGGCGGTATTCAGGGGAAAATTCAAAAACCCGGCAAGATTCTGCAGGGAGTAGCTCTTTTGACCGGGATATGCCCGTTTCGCCAGCTGCTGGGTATCTATGAGCAAGTTCTTGATATCGCTTCTGCCGCTTCCCGCCAATGCAGCCCGGAGAAACCCCATGTCGAAACTGGCGTTATGGGCGACCAGAATGCTTTCGCCGATGAATTCGATAAATGGATCAAGCATCTGCTCGACTCCAGGTTTGCCAGCTACCATCTCGTCGCTGATGCCTGAGATTTGCGCCGCATCCTCCGGAATGGAAATACCTGGGTTCACAAGTTCGCCAAACTCGCCAAGAATGGAATTCCCTTTGAATTTCACTGCGCCGAACTCAACAATTCTGTCGCTTCCGGAATAGAGGCCGGTGGTTTCAAAATCGAATGCTACAAAAGTCAGATCGTATACAGATGCGTTCATATCCATGCATTAGTACCTATCATATCCCGATTGGAAGGTAAAGTGCCGGCTTGTAAAATCCTGCACACTGAACCATACTTGGCCTTCGGAGGCTTGCATGTTGAACAGTGAAAAGCTCATGAAAGAATACGATTTGGAAATTGATGATGTTCGCTGGTACCTTTCGGTACAGCTGGCCGAAGATCTGCTGGCCCTGTACGAGGAACCGAAGAAGCTCATTCACAGAATTTGGGATAAAAGCCTCGAGGAAGAATTGTACAATATGGAAGAGCGCTACATGGAACGCCTCGATGAATCCCTTAAACAGGGCAGCGCCGATGAAGTGAAAATCCGCCAAATATTCACAGAGATGAAGGGCGCCAAACGCAGGAGAAAGGGACGCTGAGGGAGGAGCAGTCAACGACAGTCTCCTCCCCCATGGTTATTCCCTTCCAAATCTGTGTGGATTATTGTTTCGCCGCTGCAATCACCGACTCAATAAACGATTCAATTCCTTCAATTTTCTCCCGGACACGTTTTCTTGATGCATCCAGTTCTTTACCCGGTTCATCCTTCACTGAAGCATAAAACTTAATTTTCGGCTCAGTACCGGAAGGTCTGGCGGAAATAATGCTTCCATCTGAAAGGATAAACTGAAGTACATTGGACGAGGGTAAATCAATATTTTTGGTCTTTGAACCGGTCTGGATATCCAGAGTTGTACCATCCTGAATATCCCGTACGGACGAAACCGCAATGCCCGCAATTTCAGCAGGAGGATGCTCACGGAGCCCGGCCATCATACCGTTCATGATTCCCACCCCATTGGCACCTTCGAAATACTTGCTGATTAGTGTTTCCTGGTACAGCCCGAATTCCCTATGGATCTCGTCCAGCCGGTCCAGAAGGCTCTTTCCCTGTTGCTGGTAATACAGAGCCATCTCTATGGTTACCACAGTGGCGGAAATTGAATCCTTATCGCGGACCTCATTTCCGATCATAAAACCATAGCTTTCTTCTCCACCCATTACATACGTAGGACCGTTGTTTTCCTCCAGCTCTCGGATTTTCGAGGCGATCCACTTAAATCCGGTAAGGGTTTCGAATACTTCGGCTCCGTATTTAGAAGCGATTTTCCTCTGCAGATCGGTACTCACGATGGTGTTGATGAACGCCGGCCGCTTGGGAAGAGTTCCCAGTTCTTTCATGGAACCATACATGTAATCTGTGAGCAGAACCCCATGCTGGTTTCCATTGAGAAGTACGTAATCGTCTCCCGACTTAACGGCGATTCCAACCCTGTCCGCGTCCGGATCGGTTCCGATAACCAGATCGGCGTCTTCCTTCCGGGCGAGTTCCAGAGCCAGCTTCATGGCGCTGGCCTCTTCGGGATTGGGAAATTCAACAGTGGGGAAATCCCCATCGGGATCCCGCTGCTCGGGTACAATGCTAACAGATATACCAAGCTCGTTCATGACCCGTTCGATCATCATGGTTCCGGTCCCGTGCAAAGGCGTATACACAACCTTCAAATCGTGGGGACCCTTCATGAGCATATCCGGGCGTACCACCTGGCGCTTCACCATCTCCACAAATTTATTGTCCAAGTCCGCGTCGATGTACTCCACCAGCCCCTGATCCAAGGCATCCTGGAAGTCCATAGACTTAACAGGGCCGTTAACCGCCTTCACCTGAGAGATGATACCGGAGTCATGGGGGGGGGTAATCTGGGCTCCGTCCTGCCAGTATACCTTGTAGCCGTTGTATTTCTTGGGGTTGTGGCTGGCGGTACACACGATTCCACTGGTACAGCCCAATTCACGGACGGTGAAGCTCAGCTCCGGTGTGGGGCGCAGCGAGCTGAACAAATATACATGTATTCCATTGGCCGCCAGGACCTGAGCAGCAGTGGATGAGAACAGGGGCGAATTATTCCTGCTGTCGTAGGCGATAGCCACCGAGAGACGGCCCTGCTGATCCTTAATGCCATGCTCAAGGAGGTAATTGGCCAATCCCTGGGTTGTGCGCTGAATGACCAGCGGATTCATGCGGTTGAATCCTCCACCCATTACTCCCCGAATTCCTCCGGTACCGAAGCTCAGATCAGTATAAAATCGTTCAAAAAGTTCATCATCATTGTTTTGTTTCAGAAGAGCTTCAACTTCACTGCGAAATGACTCATTCTGTTCCTGGTCAACATATTCCTGAGCCCGCGCGCGTATGGCTTTGCTATCCATTATTCCTCCTGTACTGCTGCAAATACTACGAAGTCGTCAAGCGCTCTGTCAACTATTCTTCTCATTCAATTATATGATACCCTCCTGTGAAGATGGCAAAAAAGCGGAAAAAGATCGACAGAGAAGCACAAAAGGAGAAGTTCTCTCATTTCTATGGGGATATGTTCGGCGAACGGTGGCCAAAGCTAAGGAGATCTCTCCTGAAAAGTCCAAGCCACCATGAGCTTAAGTCGGGGCTTCTTGATTCCTATTTTCTGGATGAAGCGTCCCTGTATCCCGCCAGATACCTTGAAGCTCAAACTCACAACAGCATCCTTGATCTCTGTGCCGCCCCCGGGGGGAAAAGTCTGGTAATTCTCTCGGACCTAATCTCCGGCGGATTAACGCCCGGGGAATCGTTCCGCTTTGTGCTGAATGAACGTTCGGCAACCCGTAGAGGCAGACTGAAGCAGGTGGTGAGTCAGTTTGTCCCGGAACATTTTCAGAGCTATCTCAGAATTACCGGCCACGATGCGGGGAAATGGGGACTCCATGAGCAAAATGCATATGAAAAAATTCTTCTGGATGTGCCCTGCTCCAGCGAGCGGCATCTACTGAACGATCCCAAGCATCTGGATCAGTGGAGCCCCTCCAGGAGTGCCCGGCTGGCCCAGCAGTCGTATAGCTTTGTTCTCTCCGCACTGAGAGCTTTAAAACCCGGGGGAACCCTTGTGTACTCTACCTGTGCCCTCTCCCCCCTGGAGAACGACCAGGTACTTGACCGGGTATTCATGCGAATGCTCAAGAAACAGGAAATGACCCTGATCACCCGGAATGACAGAACATACCGTAGATCTACCGGGGCCGAAGCGGATCGGCTGCCTGATTGGGTAGAAGATACATCCTTCGGTCACATAATTCTTCCCGATCGGGCAGAAGGACGTGGCCCAATCTATTTCAGCAGAATCCGACGACTGAGTTGATAAGTGCTTCCAAGTCCTGCTTCTGTGTGATAGAAAAGGCCATATGTCAACACAGTTAAAATCTCTGCTCAACCCAGAGCAGTATGAGGCAGCAACAAATCTGGAAGGCCCTCTGCTCATCATTGCAGGTGCAGGATCGGGCAAGACCAGGGTTATCACCTACCGGATAACAGAAATGCTCGATCAGGGCATTAATCAAAGCTCAATACTCGCCCTCACCTTCACCAACAAAGCAGCCCGGGAGATGGCCGGCAGGGTCAAAGAACTGGTTGGCCGGAAACTTCCCCAGCTCACCGTATCAACCTTTCACAGCTTCGGCGTACAAATCCTGAAAAAGCACATCACACTCCTGGGATGGAGGGAAAATTTCAGTATTTACGATACCAACGACCAGCGCAGTTTAATCAAGGAATGTGCCAGGGAACTGAAATGGAGCCTGGAGTACCTGGACTTAAATCACTGTATGAACACATTCTCGCGAATCAAAACCCGACGCTCCAGTTGGAGTGATCCCGAAATAGACGACAGTCTCCAGCCCCTGTACGATGAATACCAGAGCCACAGAAAACTGTATAACGCCCTGGACTTTGATGATCTCATCCGTCTGCCTATCGACCTGTTTCAGCAACATCCAGAGGTCCTGGAAGAATACCGCAAGCGTTATAAGTACATCATGGTGGATGAGTTTCAAGACACATCAATCCAGCAGTATGAACTGATGAAATTCCTCGCCGACGGAAGCAGAAATATTTGTGTTGTGGGTGATGACGATCAGTCAATATATTCCTGGCGAGGGGCCAATTTCGATAACATCAGAAACTTTGAACGGGATTTCCCCGAGCTGCGGGAAATTAAGCTGGAACAGAACTACCGTTCCACAGGTACCATTCTGGACGCGGCGAACCACCTGATCAAGAACAATAAGAACCGAAAAATCAAAGCTCTTTGGACCGGAGGAGACGGGGGAAAACCCATTGAACTCTACCAGCCCCAGGATGAACGGGCTGAAGCCCGGTTTATCTGCGACATGATTCAGACTCTTAACCTCAAAGAACAGATCCACTACCATGAAATCTCCATTCTCATTCGTACCAACGCGCTGGCCAGGGGGATTGAAGAAGAACTGATGGCCCGAAACCTTCCGTACCGAATCACAGGCGGAACCAGTTTTTTCGAGCGTCCTGAGGTGAAAGATATGATCAGCTATCTGCGCTGTCTTGCAAACCCGGATGACGACATTAGTCTGCTTCGGATTATGAACACCCCCAGACGGGGTATTGGAAAGAGAACTCTGGAGCACATGACAGAACTTGCCCAGGGCCAGGGAATGAGCCTCTACGGCGCTATGCAGGCTCTGGTTCTTGCCAATGACAGCCCCATCGGTAAGCGGGCCCGGGCAGATATTGAAGATTTCCTGGAACTGATCACCGAATTTCGGCCCAAACTCCTGAGCGGAAAAGACCTTGCACAATCACTGAGAGCTCTGATAGCCAAAATCGACTACTGGGGACATTTAGTAGGCGAACACCCCAATAACGAGCGGGTTGCCAAATTCAAGCTCAGGAATGTTGAGCTTTTCACTTCAAGCCTGGAGCAATGGGAAAAAGACCCCGACAACCTGAGCCCCAGTGTTTTCAATTACCTGAACCGAATTACCCTTGCCGGCAAGGATGACGACGATGGAGAGGAAGGCAAAGTGAACCTCATGACCATTCACTCCGCCAAAGGGTTGGAATTTGATGTGGTGTTTATAGCCGGAGTGGAAGAAAATATCATCCCCCACCAACGCAGTCTTGAAGAGAATGATGCGGGAAGCTATGAAGACAACATGGAAGAGGAACGCAGACTCTTTTACGTAGCCCTTACCAGGGCGAAAATGAAACTGTATCTTACCTCGTGCCAGCAAAGAAAGGTGCTGCGAGATCTGATGAGTATGACAGTGAGCCCATTTATTGAAGAAATACCCGAAAAACTCATTGATATTAAGGAACCGGATACAGAAATTAGTGAGGAGGAAGCTCACAACTACTTCGAGCTGATGAAGAAAAAATTTGCCGCAGTGGAAGAATAACCTTCCCCGGCTGGGAAACACGAATACCCTGTACCCCCGGCTCTCTGACTTCTGGTCTAATTTCTGGTCCAATGCCGATTTCAATTCCCAGGCTGACTTGGGGCTAATCCCGGGCCGAACTTCGGGTTTCAGAATTTTCCTGCTCGGGCGAGGAGATCCGGTAATCCAGGAGGAAATCGTGGCCCAAACACACAGTGAACTGATCAGGCAGATTACCGGCAGACTTGCATCGGAAAAGATCCATTTGTCTCCCCGGCTCATCCGGGCCTTTCAGCTGACAGATCGGAAATTTTTTGTTCCCAGGCAACCCGATCCGGAAGATATGTACGGTGATTATCCAATCCCCATAGGATTCGGTCAGACCAACAGCCAGCCCTTCACCGTAGCCTTTATGCTTCAGCTCCTGGCCCCTGAGGCGGGCAACCGGGTAATGGATATCGGTTCGGGCTCGGGATGGACTACCGCTCTTTTGAGCCTTCTGTGCGCTCCTGGAGGCAGCGTACATCCGGTAGAACGCATACCAGAGCTTCTCAATATCTCCCGAAAGAATATTCGCCGGTGGAAAACGGAACTGGGAAAACAGAGATCGCCAGCTTTGAAACAATCTTCAGAAATACACTTCAAAGTTGCGGGCGGCAGTGCAGGAATTCCCGGAATAAAGTTTGATCGAATTCTGGTTTCAGCCTCTGCAACCGAAATCCCCGATGAACTGCTGGAACAACTGTCTTCACCGGGCATTATGATAATTCCTGTAGGCAATGCTATAATGAAAATTGAGCATTCCCCTTCGGGGAGGACTCATACAGAACGATTTGAAGGGTTTCGCTTTGTACCCTTTATCAGGAACGGTGAATAATATTAAGAAACACAGGAAAGAGTCCACATGACCCCCGTTGAATCCGAAAAGCAAACCAATCCCGAACGATGTCCCTGGTGTATAGGCTCTCAAATCTATGAAAATTATCATGATACAGTTTGGGGAGTCCCGAATTTCAATGATAATGAATTATTCGCCAAGCTCTGTCTCGACGGACAGCAAGCAGGTTTAAGCTGGCTTACCATTCTTAAAAAGCAGAACAATTATTTCCGCGCATATGCTGATTTCAATCCTGATATTATCAGAACATACGGCAATGCCGAAATAGAACGGTTGTTGAATGACCCGGGTATAATTCGCAACAAACTGAAAATCAGATCTATCATTGCCAATGCCGAAGCTTTCTGCAGAATGAAAGAAAACGGGGAACGTTTGAGCGAGTTCTTATGGAGCCGAATCGATTTTCACCCTATACAGAATCATTTTACTGAATTAAAGGAGATCCCAACCGAAACCGACCTGAGCAGGGAAATATCCCGGGAATTGAAAAAACGGGGATTCAATTTTGTGGGTCCGACAATCGTCTATGCATTTATGCAAGCTGTGGGAATGGTGAACGACCATATAATCGGCTGTTTCCGGCACCACGAATGCCGCGAACTTGCAGAAATAGCCGCCGGAGACGGGACTTGAATTGCTTCGCAGGACTCCGCAAAATCTCTCTCCGTTCAATTTCGCTCGGCCTTCGGTTCAAGTCCCGTCGTTTCTCCAGAATTGCATAAAAAAAGACCCCTTCGGGATCTTTTTTTATGCATACCGGAGACGGGACTTGAATTGTTACACAACTTGAAAAAGCACTTCCTGTACTTTTTTTGGCCGATGGTTCAAGTCCGTCTTTATTTTCGGTAAAAAAAGACCCCATCCTGGGGTCTATTTTTTACCGGAGACGGGACTTGAATTGCTTCGCAACTTGAAAAAGCACTTCCTGTACTTTTTTTGGCCTATGGTTCAAGTCCGTCTTTATTTTCGGTAAAAAGAGACCCCATCCTGGGGTCTATTTTTTACCGGAGACGGGACTTGAATTGCTACGCACCTTGAAAAAGCACTTCCTGTACTTTTTTTGGCCTATGGTTCAAGTCCGTCTTTATTTTCGGTAAAAAAAAAGACCCCATCCTGGGGTCTATTTTTTACCGGAGACGGGACTTGAACCCGTACAGCTATGTTCTAGCCGGGGGATTTTAAGTCCCCTGTGTCTACCAATTCCACCACTCCGGCGAGATCTGGCTGATATTACTATAGCATTTCATAAGTGGTCAAGCATTTGCTATACTGTCGCTTATGGTAAAAAACGGCACAAACGAAAATACTGATTTATATTTTATTGATTCCCATTTTCATATCCTTCAATCTGCGAACCGCGGGTTTGATCCCGCAAATGTGGTTTCCAGTGCTTCTGACTCGGGCCTGCAAGGCGGAATGGATATTGCAGTGGATCTTGAACAGATCGACCGAAGACGGGAATACTGCGCTGAGCATCCGGGTTTCGGTTACAGCATCGGATTGTATCCCAGTTTTTCAACAGATCAAGATCGTACTCATTTACTCCACCGGCTGGAGGAAGAGCTGAACCGCAGAAAAGCCGACCGTCTTCTTTGGGCACTGGGAGAAATCGGCATGGATTTCCACTGGGATTACGGAACGGAGGAGCTGCAGGCTGAACTGTTCTATGCCCAGCTTGAGCTCGCCTCGAAGGCCGGGCTACCGGTGGTAATTCACAACAGGGAGGCAGACGAAGCCATTCTCAGTGTTCTGAAGTCCCGTCCAGTGGAAGGAATTATGCATTGTTTTTCTTCGGATCAGGATGTCATGAAGAAATTTTTGGATCTGGGGATATACATTAGTTTTGCTGGAAACCTGACATTTAAAAATGCGGTGAACATTCAGGAAGCTGCCCGGGCTGTCCCACTGGATCGGGTGTTATTTGAGACTGATGCTCCCTATTTGACCCCGGTTCCCCACCGGGGAAAACCGAATCAGCCTGAGAATGTCCGGTATGTTTATGAGTTCTTTTCACAGCTGCGAAAGATTCCAATGAAGGATTTAAGCGAAATTGTGCGGGAGAATTTTATTCAGGCAATACCTGGGCACGGGGAATAACAAGACTGACGGTTGTGCCATGGTTGACCCGGCTGTTTATCTGCACTACTCCTTTATGAGCTTCGATAATAGTTTTCACGCTGACCATTCCCAAACCTGTACCTCCGCCCTGTGAGGAAGAGTAGAAAGGTTCAAAAATATGGGCCAGGACATCCTTGTCCATACCAAGGCCATTATCCTGAATGCTGATTGCGATATCCTTTTCCCCGACTCGTCCGTAAATTGAAAGTGATCCCCCTCGTGGCATCGCCTTACGGGCATTATCGCACAGGTTAACAATGGCACGAATTAATCGCCCCTCATCCACATAAAACGGATCGTTTCCATCATGACTGATAGAAAATTCTATGTTTGTCTTCTGGAGACTCTTTTCCAAATACTGCTGAACTTTTTGAAAAATCATTGGCAGAGAGGTAAACACCCATCGAAGTCTGAGTTCGCCTCGACTGTAATCCAGCAGTTCCTCAGCAAACTGATTCAGCCGCTCGGCCTCCTGGACAATTTTCCGAGAATACTCCTGTACCTGCTCCGGTTGATCATTAAGAACCTGGAGCATTTCACCGTATCCTTTGATTACCGAGAGGGGGTTTCGCAGGTCATGAATTATAAGGCTGGACAGTTTGCCAAGGTTGGAGAAACGCTCTGAACGGATAAGCTCTTTCTGAGTGGTGCGCAGATCATCCAAAGCTTGCTGGAGTTCGGTATTCTGCTTACTGAGGCTTTTTATAAAGCTGTCATTGCTGGTTCGAATCATCCGGCTCAGCGCCCTGAGAACTGCCAGCATGATTGAAGGATACTTCTCACTGAGATCCATGAAAGTCTGTTTATGCATGTACAAAAAGCTGCTGTCCTCAGCGGAAAGTACAGTAGCGCTTCTCGGCTCATCATCAATCAGTGCCATTTCACCGAAAATGTGTCCGGTGGTCTGTACTGCCAGTCGTGCAGCCTTTTCTGTTCCAAAATTTTTCCAAATCTCAACGGAACCATTTTGAATGACATATAAGCAGTCAGCTACGGTGTTCTCTTTCAAGATCACTGTGCCGCCGGAATACTCAACGCTTTCAAAATGAGGGGCGATTTTCTGAAGATCTTCATCGCTGAGTATTGAGAAGAAATCGGATCGTCTGAGCAGATTTTCAGTCGCTTTCATGGTGGGTATGATTGTACTATCGACTTTCAATGTGCGCAACGCAGAGCGTCAATTTATTTCCCCACGCCTCCTTTTACGGCACCAGGAAATCTTGTGCTCAGTCAGCAATATACACCGGAAAAAGATGGAGATAAAAAAACACCGTCCGTGGTATCCAACGGACGGTGTTCGTTACTGCAAAATATTAATTTCTGATCGGATGGTTTACCAACCGTCCACCATATCGTCGGGATCCCGGTTATCTTCGCTGAAGAGGTCTGTCCATACCCGGAGATCGTCAAAGTACACATAATATGTACCGTATGCTTCAAGCATGGCCGGCTCGATGGTAAACCCGATAATCTTCAATCCTTGCTGATTGTTATAGTGGGCGTTCTTTTGTGCCACAGAGGGAGGAATCGCAACAGTGAGGCGTTTCCATCCGGAAAAGTTCAGGGTTCCCATGGGCAGGGTTGATCTGCGGCCGAAAAAATCTTCAACCACAACATTCAGGACATGATTGAAATTCCGGCCTACCACCCACATAGATATGGTTTTGGTAATGCCGGGTACCTGAATCGGTCGAACAGGTGATATTGAAATAGTGGTGTTTCCCCGTCGGAAGTAATCCACCCGCACACCCAGAACATATTCATCGGGCTCATCGATATTTGCACTTTCTTCAGCTTCGATGGGCTCTTTTTCCAGAGGACCGCCTTCAAAACGCCTGTGAGCGACCACTCCGTCATCCAGTGGGATGTGGACGGACCAGAATCCCGGATCTTCGAACTTGGAAATGGATACTTCCTGCAGCGCCTGCTGTGCCGTATCCACGCCGATCTGTGTAGGATCGGGCTCTGTAGCCTGAGCAGAAACCGCAGCGGCGGCCAGTAAAAACATTATGGAAATCAGTATGAGTTTCTTCATTAGTTAGCTCCTCCCTGAGTTCCCTGATTCCACAACTGGTCAACTTCATCGGGATCCGAGAGGATTTCGCCGTCGAAGGGCTGCTGGAATACATCGGTGAACACTTTAATCTGGTCAAGATACACATAGAAGCCGCTGACATTCTCATCTGGTGTTGTCCAGAGCACGATCTTCACGAGTTCAAGACCCTTGCGCTGGGGTACATAGGTAACATTCTGAGGTATGGATGTGGGAATGTTAACCCTGAGATTCTGCCAACCCCGGTAGTTGATATCATCAACCCGGAGCACATGACTGATTCCCCGATAATCCTGAAGATGAATTTCCATGTAGAAATTGTAATTGGAACCCCAAACCCAAAAATCCAGGTTTTTTACAATTCCGGGAATCTCAATACCTGTTGGAACAGGTCCATCTTCACCGTCTTGATCTTCAACCGGAATAAACTCAAGGTAATTATACCCCTGTCTGTCAAATGCAGCCTGAGCACCCAGGGCTCGGGGAGTCACTCCCGGAGGGATGGGATTGTTTCGGTTGTATAAAGCCTCAGGATAGGTTTCCACCCATGCAAACTGGGGAAATCCTTCAGTGATAAACTTGCTTCCCCTGACAATCCAACGGAAGTTCTGGCGGGTACCGTAAAGATCCGTACCTGCGGGATCATCAAATCGCTCAATTATACGAGACTGGAGATTCTCTGTATCGTTTTGTGCGAAAAGGTTTGAAGCAAGTAGAAATATCAGAGCCATCAGGCATAATGTAAGCACGCTGCCTCGTCTCATTCTCCACTCCTTTGAATGCTAATCGTAAACCCTCTTAGTCTACGTCGAAATTATAGGTGGTCAGAAGTCCCCTGTCAAACAGGATTACAGTCACCCTTTTCTATATTAAACTTTTTGGCGACAAATGCAATAGAAAGTATCGACTGAATTTCTTTATTACTTATTATAGATGAAAAAGGGCACAGAAATAAAGATATTTTCCCGATCCCCCGCCTCAAAATGTTCGGGAATCCGGCTCAACATTCGTAAAAAGCTGAAGGGGAAGCCTCCCCGGATTACAATATCAGGTTGATACAACGTGGCGATCACCTCACTGAAGCTTTTCGGGGGAAGGGTAAGCGATCCCAACTCTTCCGGAGATAGCAGCAGATACAGAGTCAGGGGCGCTTTTTCCCCTTCAGCCATTTGTGCAAGCCGATCCTCCAGGTCACCCGGGGTCATGTTTCCAGTACTGTGGATCGCCGAGGGAGGAAATTCTGAGGATAAGCGCTTGAGAATAGATATGCTGTCCGGATTTCTTCCGGATGTTTCGTCCGTTGATGTAGCGTTGCCGAGTATGGCCTCAACGGATGCTTCTATATATTCCGGATCATAAATCAGAGTCCCCTCCCCCCTACGCTGCTGAATATGATCGAATAGTGCGGGATCGCCAAAATCGGGAATAAGATATATACCCATAAGAAGCGGATACTCCGGGGATACCTGACCCAATACATAGATATGTTCCGGGGCTGCCTCCATACCAGAAATTTCCTCCCCAAGTTTCCTCTGCCAAGGCGCAAGGATCAGAGCCGAATAACGGTCCATGGACCGGGAAGGTAAATCAGCCAATAGTTGTGCACTCATGGTAATTTCGTTTTCCAGAACATCGTCGGGGGAAACGGTAACAATTTCCAGGGTATATCCCCGCTGGCGGAAGTATCGCCTGAGCGCTTTTTGCAGGGAAGCCGAATCCGCAGGGGTACCGCTAAGGGGGGACAAGTTCTGTCCACCCTGTTGCTGAAGCTCGTAGATAAGCTGACGTTTCAGAGGCGGATCGAGTATAAGAAGAATGTCAGGTTCAGATCCGCAGGACAGAAGCGGAAGGGCGGTAAGAAAGATGAGGAAGATGAGTATATGAATGTTTTTCTGTGAACTCTTCCTTTCCTTGCCAAGCATGGCATCAACGTCCGGAAAACGCCCGGACAAGAGGCTTAATTTTTCTCTCCAGCTCCAGACGGTATTGAATATCTTGCTCCAGACGGTTGAAAAATCTGTCGGTCAGAATGAGGATTAAAAGGGTAATTAACACTGCGGTCCAACCCCAGAAATACTTTAACAGCGCAAAGAGTACTGAAGTTACCGGAGCAGCGATGAGGACAAGGAAAAAACTCATGTACATAATGAACGTCCAGTGCTTTTCAAAACGGCGTGATCTGATCATGATCCGAGCAAGAATCGGAATAAGTATCAAATAGAGCAGCGGCAAAACAAGAAGTATAAATTGATTGTAGTTTCCGGAATGAATGAAATACAATCCGGCATTAAAAAAAAGGAAAAACCCGGTGAACTGCACCCGGATCAACAGGGAAGCGGCAGCGCCGTCAACTCCATTTTTCTTCAACTTCCCCCGGCCCATCAGGACCAGAAAAAACACCGGAACCAGGAAGTACAGCACCGCATGATACAGATAAAGGGGAAGGATCTGAATTGAGACGGAAACCAGCATATAGAGTGTAAAAAACACAGCTGCACTGAGAGCACCAAAGACGACCCCTCCTATTGCCGATGCGCGGAGTTGAGAGAGATCCTGAATATCATCTCTGTGCCAATGGATAAGCTGGCCCATATATAGGGGCATGGAAAACAATATAAACAGCTGCATAGTGAAAAGAACCTACCACAACAGCATGTTTCAGAGCAAGTATTGACAGCAGTACTTTGAGGGTGCAAGTATGTGAAATCCCAAGGAGAGCTAATGACAGAAGGAGCACAACTGCCAGGGCTCGGCCTGGTACGGCAGCATGATCTCTATATTGATGATACACACGCACTGACTCTTGAAAGCGGCGTGGAGTTCGGTCCATTGAATATCAGATACGAATGTTATGGAACACTCAATGCCGATAAGTCCAACGCTGTACTTATTGTACATGCATTTTCCGGAGACGCTCATGCCGCAGGATACCATAGCCCGGATGACCGGAAACCGGGGTGGTGGGATTCGATGATCGGACCCGGCAAAGCATTTGATACCGACCGCTATTTCATTATTTGCTCCAATACCCTGGGAGGATGCACCGGCACCAGCGGGCCCGGATCCATTAATCCTGCCAGTGGGGACCCCTATGCCCTGGATTTTCCGGTAATCACCATCCAGGACATGGTGGAAACCGAAAGAATACTGATTGATCATTTGGGGATTGATCAGCTGCTGGCAATCGCCGGGGGTTCCATGGGAGGAATGCAGGTACTGGAATGGAGCATTCGCTATCCCGAGCGATTAAGAACTGCAATCGTCATCGCATCCACCGGGCGTCTCAGTGCCCAGGGTATAGCATTCAATGCCGTGGGACGGAACGCAATCATGTCCGACCCCCATTGGAATGGAGGTCATTATTACGGCCGGGATCACTTACCCCGCCAGGGCTTGTCAATCGCCCGGATGGTGGGACATATCACCTATCTTTCCGAGGAATCCATGCGGATGAAATTTGGACGAAGACTTCAAACCCGGGATGACTTCAATTTTGATTTCTCCGATCAGTTTCAGGTGGAAAGCTATCTTGAATATCAGGGGGATCAGTTTGTTGAGCGTTTTGATGCCAATTCCTATATCTACCTGAGCAAGGCCATGGATTATTATGATTTTTCATCCCGCTACGGTACAATGGATAGCACCATCGACCGCTCCACAGCTTCCTTTCTGGTAATCTCGTATTCCAGCGACTGGCTGTTTCCCAGCTACCAGTCCAAGGAGTTGGTCTACGCCATGATGCGCAGGGGAAAGGATGTGTCATACACCGAACTTGACAGCCCCTACGGACACGATGCCTTCCTTCTGGAAACCGGACGGCAGGAAATTATCGTCTCGTCTTTTCTGAACTCAGCAATGGAGGGGCGCCGCTGATGCACAATTATGATCCTACACGGTTCAGCTACGAGGAAATTGCCAAACTGGTTCGTCCCGGGAGCCGGGTACTAGATCTGGGCTGCGGAAGCGGTGATCTCCTGCTCAGGCTTCAGGAAGAACGCAGATGTAAAGGCAGAGGAGTGGATATTGAAGAGGATATGGTGCTCAGCTGCATCCGGAAAGGTTTATCTGTGTTTCAGGGAGACTTGGATGAGGGCTTGAAGGACTTCCCCAGCAAGAGCTATGACTATGTTATTCTCAACCAGACTCTGCAGATGCTCCAGGACCCGGTATTTCTTCTCAAGGAAATGCTCAGAGTTGGAAGGAACCTTATTGTGAACTTTCCCAATTTCGGACATCTGAGAAATCGACGCCAGCTGATGTTCCGGGGAGTTATGCCCAGGAATAAAAATCTGCCGTACAGCTGGCACAATACGCCGAACATCCATTTTTGCACCAGAAAAGACTTCCGTCAGCTGTGCGGAGAGCTGGGGCTGAGAATTACCGATGAAATTTGCCTGAACGAGCGGGGAAAACCCCTGACAATTGGGCGGGATCTCCTGGCAACACAGGTGTGTATGCTCCTGGAAGAGAAATAACTACTTACACTCTCTGAGAATATGATGAATTCATGCCCGGTGGTTTGACCTTTTTATAAGACAATGCTACATTGTCAATCCGTGAAATTCCAATATCATGGTCAAAACTAAGGGAGGCATATTGTCCGCAAAGAACCATCGAATTAACGAGCAAATCCGGGTCAAAGAGGTTCGTCTCATCGCAGACGACGGGGAACAGCTAGGTGTAGTATCCACCGATAAGGCCCTGGAGATGGCCCGGGAGCGGGACCTCGACCTGGTCGAAGTCTCCCCCAATGCCAAACCCCCGGTATGTAAGCTCATTGACTACGGAAAGTATAAATACGAGATGGACAAGAAGAACCGCGAGTCCAAGAAGAACCAGACTCAGGTAAAACTGAAAGAAATCCGTATGCAACCGAAAATTGAAGGTCACGATCTGCAATTCAAGACCAAACATGTGCTTGAATTTTTGCAGGATGGCAACAAGTGTAAGGTTACGATACGATTCCGCGGACGAGAACTTGCCCACACACATTTAGGAAAGGATGTACTTCATAAAGTACTAGAGCTATTGGGCGAAGAGAATTACAACCTTGACCGTGCCCCCCAAATGGAAGGCCGGTTCATGAGTATGATTCTCAGTCCAAAAGCCAAGAAAAAATAGAGAGGGTATCATGCCGAAAATGAAAACCCGCAGATCTGCGGCAAAACGCTATAAGGTGACCGGCAGCGGCAAGGTGCGGTATAAGAAGCAGGGGCTTCGCCACATCCTCACCAAGAAAAGCACCAAGCGGAAACGAAAACTCCGGAAAGCCGGAATTCTCAGCCCTGCTGAGAATGACCGTATCCGGAAAATCCTCCCCTACGGCTAGTACCGGGGAGGAACAGGCCTGGTTCCAGGTGGTTGGCTACCGAAGAACCGGCAAGCAATGAAAAATCGAGCCCGTAATAGTATACGGAACTCATCAAGGAGAAAAAAATGCCAAGAGCAGTAGACGGTACCCGGCGCAAAAGCCGCCGGAAAAAAATTCTGAAAGAAACGAAAGGTTTCTACGGACGGCGAAGCACTCTTCACACCACCGCAAAAGATGCATTGAAGAAGAGTCTTCAGTACGCATATCGGGATAGAAAGAACAAGAAGCGGGAATTCCGCCGCTTATGGATTGCCCGTATTTCCGCAGCAGTCCGGGAAGAAGGCCTGTCATATTCCCGTTTTATCAACGGTCTGAATAAGGCAAATGTAGAAATTAATAGAAAAGTATTATCCAATCTTGCAATTGAAGACCCCAAGGCGTTCAAGGCAGTTGTAGAAACCGCCAAAAAACACCTATAGGGTTATGTGAAGTGCATCCCCGGCGGGGGCGGCAAAGAAACACGGATCAGTATCGTGCCTGACCACGGCCTGATGCTACCCGGTGTTTTTTCGCCGCCCCCGTTTTTTTCGGATTCAACATGGACAGATAAGGATGTGCTTCGTATACTGTATTATTGATCACAGCAGAGGGGTTAACCATGATCAGCATAGACCAGATTAAGAAACTTGAAAGCAAAATTCAGGAAGCAGTGGAACTTATCAGTCAGTACAAGGAAGAGAACCGTTTACTGAAAAACCGGCTGGGCAATTATGAAGGACGGATCGCCGAACTTGAAAACCTGATAGATCAGTACCGGGATGAACAGGGAGAGATCGAACAGGGAATCATCAATGCTCTGGAACATCTTGACAGTCTGGAACAGGTTGTGGGTACGATGAAAGAGGATCCTGAAGCCAGCGTGCTTGCGGAACAGGAAGCCGATGCGGTACAGAGAGAAATTGAAGCCCGGGAAGCCGGTGTTACCACCCCGGATATTGTGGGAGATGGCGATTCAGCGGAAAAAAGCGGCGCAGAAACATCCCGCGTTCATTCCGAAGAAGAAACGCTGCAGACCGATGAAGAAGAAGTTGATCTGGGCAACCCTGACAGCAGCTTTTCTGAAGAAGAGCAGGACAGTGAAGATGATGAATCCGACCTGGATGAAGAAGACAGATTGGAAGAATCCAATATCGATGATGCCCTGAATGACAATGAAGGCATCAGCGACGATTCATCTGAAGAATTCGATGAAGAATCTGAAGAGGAATCACGGGAAGGTCAACTGGATATTTTCTAAATCCGGATGATGATGCTACGCCCCACAAACTCAGGTCAGCGAGGAAACGCATGAAGGTGGAAATGCTGGGAACAAGCTTTACTCTCCAATCGGATGAGGATCCTGTATATCTGGAGCAGGTTACCAGGTTCTATGAATCCAAGATCGAGGAGATTAGGAGCAGCGTGGAAACCCGGGATCCTGTAAAGCTGGCCATTTTGGCAGGTATTTTGGTGGTGGATGATCTTTTTAAGACGGGGGCAGCGGGTCAAAGCCGGCTTCAGCCCTCCCCTGCCCCGCAGACAAACGAAGATGCATCACTGCAGGATGCTGTAAACCCCGGGGAATCGACAATTGACAGCAGCGAACTGGAAGAGGCGGAAAGAATCACCATGAATCTGATACACCGCATCAGCAGCACTCTTGAGGAAGCAGCCATCGATGAACCGCTGCCACTCCTCGCATCTGACGAGCAGGGTATCTGACTCGACTCAGAGCCGGTGCATGTCGATTGCATGTGTATTGAATGTTTGTGCCGCCTGTTCGAGCAATTCTTCCCCTCCCTCATTTTTTCACCGGATTGAATTGACTGTCATTCACGCTTTCGCTATTATCAGCCCAAATGTCTGTTGTTACGAGCCAGCAAATCTCAAAATTATACGACCGCTTCAGCGAACAGGATGTACTGTTCAACAAAGATATTAACCGTGCATTGATGCTGAATACCAAAGGTATTCATCTTCGCTGCCTGGGATATCAGTGGCCGTGTATTCTCTACTCCAGTTCCATGACCTCCGCCAAGCTGGTTGTAAACGTCAAAACACCTATCAAAAAAGTGATCGAACAGGCAAACCGAATGGTCAGTCTGAACTACAGCTTTCTTCAAAAAGACAAGGGCAATCCTGTGAGCTTTTTCATGAAAGGCCGGGTAGTGAGCTACGCACCGTATCATCCGGAAAAACCCGACCTGAATTTCCTGAACCTGGAGTTCGCACATCGCCCCCCCGATGAACTCATTTTCCGTCTCGGAGAACTTCTTGAGGCCCAGACCAGTTCAAACGAACGAAAGGATGAAAGAATTGTCATGAATCCGCAAGTTCAGCAGGAGTTGGGACTGAGCGCAAAGGACAGTGTAGCAATAAGCATCGATAATATCCCCAGAAAATGCATCCTCAGGGATATTTCCTTCGGCGGCGCTAAGGTTATTATCTTCGGCGTACCTGCATTTCTGGTGAACAAACCCTCGCTGCTGACGCTGAAATTTGAAGATCCGGATCTGCAGCTTCAGATCGCCGGGAAAGTTCTTCGCTTTGAGGAAGTTCAGGGAAGGAAAGACCTGGCGGCTTTTGCCATACAGTTTGATGAAAAAGCTATCCCCACAGAATATAAACTGCGCCTGAATCAGTATCTGAAACTGAAAAAACGTAAATAGCCGACTGAGTGCAGATGGCGCCGTTGGATTTTAATCGATAGGCGTATGTATACCCAAGGCGTTATCTATCGAAGCCCGTAAAGGATTTTATATGAAACATTCCCACGAAAAACTTGAACATCTGATATACATCTCCCTGCCCGAAGCCATGCAGAAAGAGATCGGCGGATTCCAGCTTCGGCCGGACATTATGCTGCCTGTGGAAACCGGAAGCGATGAAGAAGATTGGGATATTGCCAATCTGAGCTGGGAGATGATTGTTACCGGAATGTTGAAAGTTCTTGCCTACGACCAGGACAATGAGAATGGGGGATATTTCCGCCAGTTTGTTCTGGCGGTAAAGCCCGGCATTCTGGAGGAGCTCACCCAGACAGCCATCCTTAAAGCCCAGAACAACGATTGGGATTTAGCCGAAGAACTTTTTCTGGCCCTTCAGGGACTGCAGCCTGACAATCCCCGGTCCACCCTGAATCTTGCCCTGATGTACGATCAGCGAGCTGAGGGATATGAAAAACTGGGCAATGAACCGGAGCAGAAACGTTTTGAAGAGTACGCATTCAGTGCATATATCAGCGCTCTTCAACAAAAACCCGAATTACCTGAAGCCCATTTATATGCCGGCTATTTTTTTCTCCGGCAACAGTCATTCGGCAGGGCAAAAAAGGAATTTTCCCGTTTCATGGAAATCAGTTCCGATCCGGACAAGAAAGCCGAGGTTGAGCAGATCCTCTCCCAGCTGAAAGGCAGCTCCAACCGGGACGCATTGTTTAACGAAGCATTTGATTTTATCCGCTTAGGAAAGGAAACCGAAGGGCTCGCGAAAATTGAAGAGTTCCTCAAAATGCAGCCTGAGATTTGGAACGCCTGGTTCCTGAAAGGTTGGGCACTTCGACGTCTTAAACGCTACCAGGAGGGTTACAACGCCTTCACCATAGCCAGAAGCAGAGGAGGGAACAGTTCAGATCTGCTGAATGAGATGGCGATTTGTGCCATGGAGATTAACAGACTGGATGAGAGCCGTTCGCTGTTGGAGGAGGCTCTGCAGCTGAGTCCCGATGATGTAAAAATCCTTTCCAATCTGGGTATCTGTCTGATCAAAATGGGAGAGTTTGAGGATGCGCAGGAACAGTTTCTGCGGGTTCTGCATGGAGATCCGGAGGATCAAATCGCTCGGCAGTACCTGTCGTATATTGAAGAGCAGCTCTAAAACCCCCGGCCCTATCCGACCGCAGACCCCAAATTTCCGAAATTCATCACCTTTTCGCCGGGCTCATCCGCCTTTCGGCATTTTTCAAAAAAGCTTAACACTTTTTTTATCTTTTTTTTAAAGTTTCGCCCCATCTCTACCGATGCTCTAATACGGGAGAGGTTCGGGGATCACAGATTCTTCGGAAGCATATCTCTCCCTATTCATACTATCGGGTTTTGGATAATACCCTTTAGTGAAAATTCGTAAAAAAATTGTGGAATCCACAATTTTTTTCCCAAGGTCCGGGTGATGATTTCAGGATGCGGATATCTGTAAAAAGGATGTACTCGCCCGCTGCCTGAAATCGGATCCTGGATCTTGCGAAAAAATCACGGGCACGGATGCCCGTGAATCCGCTAATCATCTTCAAGGAGGATATGATGATTATTAATCACAATCTTAGTGCAATGTTTGCACAGCGTCAGAACGGCGTGAACAATGAAGCCGTTACCAAGAACATGGAAAAACTGAGTTCCGGTTTACGAATTAACCGGGCCGGTGATGATGCATCTGGTCTTGCCGTTTCTGAGAAACTGCGAAGCCAGATTCGAGGTCTCCAGCAGGCCAGCCGGAATGCATCCAACGGTATCAGTCTGATCCAGACCACCGAAGGCTACCTGCAGGAAACTCAGGATATTCTTCAGCGGGTCCGTGAACTGTCCGTACAGTCTTCCAACGGTATTTATTCCGCAGAAGACCGTATGCAGATTCAGGTTGAGGTAAGCCAGCTGGTTGACGAAATCGACCGTGTTGCAAGTCATGCCCAGTTTAACGGTATGAACCTGCTCACCGGACGTTTCGCACGACCCGATGCCGCGGGTACTCCTGTACAGGAAATGGCATTCCACATCGGTGCCAACATGGACCAGAAAGAACGGGCGTTCATCGGTACCATGACTGCGGCGGCCCTGGGTGTGAAAAACCTGGGAACCAACGAGATTATCTCAATCTCCACTCCCGAGCAGGCCAACGCCAACATCGGTGTTGTTGATACCGCACTGAAAACTGTAAACAAACAGCGTGCGGACCTGGGCGCCTACCAGAATCGTCTGGAAATGGCAATTCAGGGTATCGACATCGGTGCTGAAAACCTGCAGGCAGCGGAAAGCCGGATCAGAGACGTTGACATGGCCAAGGAAATGGTTGATTTCACCAAAAACCAGATCCTGGTTCAGGCCTCCAACGCCATGCTCGCTCAGGCCAACATGAAGAACCAGTCGGTCCTTCAGCTCCTGGGATAATTCCGGTTTGACCTGATACGGAAACTGCTGAACTGTGCAACATCTATAGCCTTACAATTGCAGTATCCGACGGCCTGCAGGTCCCCCAAAGGGGGCCTCAGGCCCGTTTTTGTTGGAATATCGTCTGCTTTTCAAAGGCTTTACTTGATATGTGGAGCAAGATGATATAATCTTATTAATGCTGATGGAGCAGAATTATCGGCAAAACACTGGGGAAACCTTAAGTTTTTTTTGGTCTTTTGCTTCTGTTTCATGCGCAATGATCTTTGACAACGTCCCCTCTTTGATCTGCCTGATGAAAAACCTCCCGCTGTGAGCGGAGCGACCTTCTGGCTCCCAAGTACACAGTCTTGCTCTTTGTCACGTAACACACCAGTTGACTTAGAAGTCAGGTAAGATCACTCCGCTGGACAACGGCCTGAACGGAGCAAAGTGCAAAGGATTGCGCTTTGATGTGCCGAGACAGCGGGTCCGAAGGCAAGGATTGCCTTCGAGAAGATATCAAGGAGGGGTTATATGATTATTAACCACAACATGAGCGCAATGTACGCAAACCGTACATTAGGTGAGCGGACACAGGAAACTCAGAGTTCCATTGAAAAACTGAGCTCTGGAGAACGCATCACCCGCGCAGCGGACGACGCATCTGGTCTCGCGGTTTCCGAGAAGCTTCGCTCTCAGGTTCGAGGATTGAACCAGGCAAGCAGGAATATCGGTAATGCAGTATCCTTTATTCAGACTACTGAAGGCTATCTGCAGAACACCGGCGATATTCTCGGTCGTATTCGGGAACTCTCCGTTCAATCTGCCAACGGTATTTACACAGCTGAAGACCGTATGCAGATTCAGGTAGAAGTTTCCCAGCTTGTAGACGAAGTCAACCGAATCGCAAGCCATGCACAGTTCAATGGAATGAACATGCTCACCGGTGCATTTGCATCTGACAGTGCAACCGGACAGATCATGCAGTTCCACGTGGGTGCAAACATGGACCAGAATGAACAGGTGTTCATCGGTACCATGACTGCCGAATCTCTTGGTCTGACAAATGCACAGGGCAATGGAGAAATTATTAACATTTCTTCCCCTGAATCTGCAAACCAGGCCATCGGTCAGGTAGATACCGCTCTCAGTGTGATTAACAAGCAGCGAGCCGACCTGGGTGCCTATCAGAATCGTTTCGAAATGGCACAAAAGGGTGTGGACATTGCTGCAGAGAATCTGCAGGCAGCTGAATCGAGAATCCGTGATGCCGACATGGCATCTGAAATGGTGGAATTCACCAAAAATCAGATTCTCACTCAGGCAAACACCGCCATGCTGGCACAGGCCAATGTACAGAGCCAGTCAGTACTTCAGCTTCTTGGCTAATTTCAGGCAGAACACTCCGTTCAAACCTTAGGGAAAGAAGGATCTGGACGTCTCTTCTTTTCCGTATTGCCATCTCCGCCCTCTTTCGGGGGGGCGGAGACTTTCTAACAGGGAGGTTAGATATGTCATTTGAAATACACAGCGCGGCCGGCCAGGGAAGCCCCCGTCCCGCGACAAACCAGGATTCCCGAGGGAATCCGTCTTCACCGGTTAATAGTCCCACAGGAAACAACGAACAGAGGGATTATTCCATACCCGGCAGCAGGAGAAACTCTCAGCAGCAGAAAACCCGGCAACTCCAGGCGGAAGCCCGTCAGCAACAGCAGATCGACGCTCAGCGGCGTTCTGAAGAAGCTCAGGCTGTTCAGCAGGCCAGCCAGGAAGAAGTGGAACGGGAAGTTCAGCAAGCGCTCAAGGAGCTTGAACGAGTAAACCTCTCCTTTGCCCACAAGCTGAAATACAGCATTGATCATGATGATCATGAAATTCTTGTGAAAGTGATCGACCCTGTAACCGATGAGGTGATCAAAGAACTTCCTCCTGTCGCCCTGCAGAAACTTCACGATCGCATACAGGAGTTTATCGGATTGCTGGTGGACGAAGAAGTGTGATTCATAGCCGCCCAGCGGCACATGCACCTTTATACGTTATTTCTCTCCCGATTGTTCATCTCCCGTAAATACGTCAAATACCCATCACTCTCCCGATTTTTTCCCTGAAACAGGATATACTCCTCATTGAGAATGGAGGAACAGGTATAGGAACCGACCAATAATTCAAGCCGGTTTCGATCAAGGTCCGGGGGTAAAAAGGCAGCGAAAAGCTTCTTTACCTTGTGACAAATTATGACGAAATTTAAAAAGAATCTGCAGTACATAATTCAGGCTGCATACAGGAAATGAGAAAATGTCTGATATTTCAATTCCCGGTGTTTCCAGCCGGTTCAATACTGAAAGCATGGTGAAGGAACTGGTTGAAGCGGAAAGCACCCGCCTTGACCGGATGGAATCCGAGCTTCAAACGTATCAGACCGAAAAGAAGGTTTGGCAGGAAATGAACCTCGGTCTGAATAATCTCCGTGAAAGCGCCCGGAGTCTCTTCAGCTTTGAAAATCCTTTTAACGAACGGAATGCCGTTTCCAGCAATGATTCTGTGCTTACAGCCCAGGCAACACGGGAAGCTGTGGAAGGAACCACCGATGTGAAGGTTATTCAGGTCGCACGATCCGACCGCTTCATCTCTGACGATTTGAGCCGGGAAATGGAAGTGGATCAGGGAATCTATAATTTTACCGTAGGGGATGATTCAGTTCGGCTCCGTTTCCGGGGAGGTAGTCTGAGGGAGTTTTCCGACGCCCTCAACCGTCGGGATCCGGAATTACTGCGGAGTTCGGTGGTAAACAACCGCCCCGGAAGCCAGGTAATTCTCATTGAAGCCCTGAAAGAAGGCAGCGAAAATCCTCTGGGATTCGAAGATGATGCCCGGGAACTTGCATTGGAACTGGGCTGGGTGGAACGGGCCCGGGATAGCAGCGCATCTATAGATATGAGCGAAACGCGGGTGGAACAATGGACCAAAAACCTGGACAACCTCCCCCTGAGCAGGGACGGCGAAGTTCTCCAGCTGGGTCCGGGAGCGGATCTATCCCTACCCTTTCGGGAACCGGTGAACATTAAATCGGGGATGATTCTTCAGTACCAGGTGAAGCTGGCAAGCAATGAATCGTACCGCCAATCCGAGCCGGTTCCACCCTCCGGACCCGGGACCCCGGAAACAGGGTCGGTGAGCCTGCGGGAGGCAAGCCTTCCGGACCTGCCCAGCAGCATAGATCTGCCCGAGCCGACGGATCCCAAACCCCAGGAGATAATCGAAGCTAATCAACTCATTTTTGCACGGAACAGAAATCAGACCATCCCCCTTCCGGAGGTGCGTGAGAGCGGCGATTTTATTACCGTTGAAGTGCCGATTTCCGATTATACCTCCCGTCTGGATGCGTTGAACATCAGTAATCCAAATACACTCAAAGATCTCTCCATCCGGAACATCCAGGTAATTGATCCCTCGGCCCGGGGAGACCTTCGGCCGAAAAACTCGGTCGCCAATGCACGGGATGCCATCCTGGAAGTTGACGGCATAACCATCGAGCGTCAAAGCAACACCATAGACGATGTAATTCCGGGTGTGACCATGGAACTGAGACGGGATTCCCCCGAAGAGATCGAACTGCGGGTGGAGCCTGACCGCGAACTGGTGAAGGAAGGACTCATAGAATGGGTGGCCAGTTATAACCAAATTATTCGGGATGTGAATATCCTCACACGGAACTCTCCGGAGATCATCGATGAAATCGAGTATTTCACCGAGGAAGAACGGGAAAAATACACTGAACGCCTGGGCATGTTTCAGGGCGACAGCACACTGAACACGCTAAAAAGCCGGCTTCAAACCATAACCATGAGCAGCTACGACACCCGTGCAGGACGTGATCTGGCATTGCTGGCCCAAATGGGAATCAGCACCAATGCCTCCCGGGGGGGCGGAGGAGGCGTAAACGCAAGCCGTTTGCGCGGGTATCTGGAGATTAACGAAGAAGTCCTGGATCAGGCTCTTGCAAGCAATTTTCAGGCCGCGAAGGAACTTTTTGGAAGGGACGGCGACGGGGATCTGCTTACCGACCAGGGTGCAGCCTATGAAATGGATACCCTGGTAAGGCCTTTTGTGGAAATCGGGGGTATTATTGCCAACCGAACATCCCGCTACGACACCATGATCAGCTCCACCAACGACGAAATCCGCGACTACGAGGAATATCTGGAAGATTATGAGGCTGAGATGCGCCGTCAGTTCGGAACCATGGAATCTGCAATTAACAGCCTTGAAAGTCAGAGACAGGGCCTGGAAAACCTGAACAATAACTCAGAGTAACCACAGCGGGAACAACAGACCCGCATGGGAATATCTGAGCGGCTATATGTATTCTGTTTCCCCTAAGCCCCGCTTTTTCCCTTAGGTTCTTCTTTTTCTCTGAAGCTTTGCTTTTTCCCTGAAGACCTTCTTTTTCTCCGAAGCCCTGCTTTCGGGCAGCGATAGTTCAGCGTTCCATTTTACCTCAATACATGTCATAATACTCCGATAATCAGAGTAAACTGGAGGAATCGTGAAGATTATTATCAACAATGAAGAAATGGATATTACTCTGGAAAAGGAATCTACGCTGGGCGAAATCTTCACTTCCCTTCGGGAATGGCTATCTCAGGGAGGCCTGTACCCCCTTTCACTGGAGCTGGATAATGAATCTGCGGATATCGTGGATCAATCTGATTGGGCCGGACTCCCGCTTGACTCCTGTGAAGCGTTTCATCTTCGGGCAGGAAACCTGAACCAACTTAGACAGCAACAGCTGATGGTCATTCTGGACTATCTAAACCTGCTTATCCAGACTCTCGGCAGTCTCCAGAATAGCGGAGACGATCAGATGTTCAAGAAGGCTTTTTCCGAATATTCCCACGTACGCAACGCCCTTCCTTCGGTCCTCAGGCTTGAGGAGGAAAGTTTTATTAACGACTTCAAGCGGCTGGAGGACGCAAAAGCTGCCGTGGAATCTTCCCCCGGGGATGGGGCGGCATTAAAGGAGTTCAACGACCGCCTGAAAGATCTCCGGATTATTCTCCTTGACCGGTTGCAGGAAGTGAACAAGCCGGGAAAAGAGCTGAACACCGCCATTACCTTATTGAAAAATATCGTACCCGGCCTTGAAGAGGCGGGTGTAGCTTTGCAGACAGGGAAGGAACGGGAAGCGTACGGTCTGATATTCAGAATATCCGAAACCGCTGCAAAATTTATTCGGATCATGAATATCCTCGGCATTGATGATCAGGAAATCCGTCACGATGAAGTTCACCGGAATCTGCAGAAGCTCAGTGAGATTATCGGAGAGATGAATCAAGCCATTTCTTCGGAGGACACAGTGATGCTTGCAGATCTGCTTGAATACGACCTCCAGGAGCTGCTGGAGTCTTTAATTGACGCTGCACAGGGCGTGCACGTGGAGGCCTGATGAATCCGATACTGCTGCAGTTTATTGCAAAAGCCGATAATACATCGGCAATTATCTCGGCAATTGTGTTCGGCGCTCTGATTTTGCTCATGGTTTTAAGCGCACGGCGGAGCGGAGGCGGTTCAGGGGGCGCAAAACGCAGCAATTATAATAAGGGGAACTTCAAAAAAACCGGGAAAAACATGGGGTTGGAGAATCATCATATTCAGATTCTGCAGAAGGCAATTAAGGACAATAATATTTCCAACCCCCAGCGTTTATATCAGAGCCCCGGCTATCTTAATAAGATACTTCAGAATGTTATTTCAGATGTGGAAGATGCCAATATGTCCCGGGGAGAACGTAACCGGGTCATCAATGAGATTTTTGAAATCAAGAGGGCAATTTCCCGCGGCAGCGATCAGGTTAAGCGATATGGTCACACCAAAAATCTCAAGCTGGGTCAGGAGGTGTCCGTCTACTCCAAAACTCTGCCTCCTGCCCAATCCCAGGTTACCGGTAACCTGGAAAACCATCTGGCCATAGAAACGCCGGTAAGCGCAGACGGTTCCCCAATGAAGTACCGTCCGGGTGCAACTCTGAAAGTACGTTTTATTAGAGACAGCGGCAAAGTATATGTCTTTATTACCAAGCTCAGAGAGTACCGGAAGGTTGACGGCATCGATAATATGCTTGTGGACCACAGCGATAAGGTGGAACAGAACCAGCTGAGAAAATCTCCAAGACGTGAATTCAACCGGCCGGCGTATTTTCAGCCCGTGGAAATTATTACCGAGGGAAGAGGGAAAAAAGCCCGCCGACGGGCGGTGGTGAATAAAAACCGCCGCTTATTAGGGCAGATTGAAGATATCAGCCGGGGCGGATGCGCCCTCTACAGCCGGAATCCCATGCGGAAGGGGGCGCTTCTGAAGATCCGCTTTGACTTCGCCAGCGGCGAGGATATCTCTGTTTTCGGCAAGGTGCGAAGCGTTGAACCCACAAAACCCTTCGGAGGTCTCATGCATGTGGCCTTCACCCGGGTAAGTATGCAGCACCTTAACGAGATTCAAAGCTATGTTTACGGTTTTTTCGAAGAGTAGCTTTACCCCGGCACCTGAATGTTTTAGTATTGATAACGACTATGAAGCGGGTATTTATATGGTGAATGCAATTCAAAATATTACCAGGAAACATATGCTGATATCCTATCGACAGGAATATCATGGGGATGCGGTGCTGGATCTGCGGAAGAACGGCAGTACCTTGAACTGTAAAATCGAATTTTCCCTTGAACTCACGCCTCTTGGATCCAAGAATATACGGGTTCAGTTTCTGGACAATATTGAATATCCCCTCATACCGGTAATCCGGGAATTAAAAAACCATATTACCCAGTTGGATAAAAGCGGCAGATTGCCCTGATTTCATCCCTGGGATACAATACGGCCGTGCAGCAAAACATGAAAAAATCATCAGGATCACAGTCTAATCAACCCCTCTCCCCTTCCCCCGCAGATAACTTCACAGGTATTTCTGAAACCCAATTGGAGTACCACAGCGCCTCTGTGGAGGAGAGTTTAAATCTCGCACGGGTAATGGGGGCTCAGGCTCTCACCGGCGATATTCTTACGCTGGAAGGGGGGCTTGGCGCGGGAAAGACCCTTTTCAGCCGGGGGTTTGCCGAGGGAATGGGAATTCAGGAGCCGGTCACCAGCCCAACCTTCCCCATTATTCAGGAATATGATCATACCCCGCCGTTGTATCACATGGATTTGTACCGGCTTATGGACAGCGGGGATGTAATAGAAACCGGCGCCCAGGAGTTATGGTTGGGCCCGGGAATAACTCTGATTGAATGGCCCGACCGGGCAGCGGATATTCTCCCTTCAGAAATTATCCGGATTGATATTGCAGTGGAAGGTGCGGAAAGCCGAAGAATTCGAATTTCCGCCACCGCCCAACGCATTGAGCAGCTGGCCAACGCCTTGAACGCCACTATACCCCGGGCCTGAAAAGCCCCCGGCCGGAAGATCCCATAAGAAGAGCAGCGAGGACGGTTCCATGTTAGAGTCGAAAGAACAATCAAATCCATCTATGCCGGACAGAGAAGGCAACTTCCTCAGCCTTGACGCCGGGAGTGAATACCTTCAGCTATGTCTCAGTATGCCGGGCAAACGCCGGGAACGTATCCGTCATATTCGGGTGCTGGATGCGGGGTTGAGGCATGTGGAAGGCCTTTTGCCCGAAATAGAAAATCTCATCGCCCACGGAGGCCTGGCGCCTGCGGATCTTCATGGTCTGATTACCGGGCGGGGTCCCGGCAGTTTTACCGGTCTACGGATCGCAATGGCGGCAATGAAGGGGCTTTCCTCGGCCCTGGAAATTCCACTGGTGAGCATATCCGCCCTGGAGGCAATTGCCTGGAAGTACCACCGCAGCGAAGCAATCGTTGCGGCTTCCATTGACGCCCGGAAATCCCGTTACTATTGCGGGGTCTGGAATTTCGCCGGTGCTCAGGAAATTTCCGGGGACGGAGAAAGAAATTACCGGGAAATGCAGGATTTTCTTGAGGCTCACCGGATAGTGAAACCCTCAGACCTGCTGCCCGGGGAGCTGGGAATGCAGCTCCATGAGCTGCAGAATGCTGTGAGGATTGGTGGAGATACAGGAAACGCTGAATATGAACAAGGGGGCGGCACCCCCGTTCTGCTTGCAGGACCACACAGTGGCCCTTTAGCCGGGGACCTGAAGCAGGCACAGAAAGAGAAGAGCATTCCCCGGTTTCTTCATGGATCACTGCAGGTGCTGCCCTTCAATGAATGGGTGAGCAGCATGGATGAGCTGGGACGCAGTGCCCTTGCATTGGGAATCAGTGATCCTGAAACCTTCGGTCCCGAGTACCTCCGCTCAAGCGAAGCGGAAATCCACAGCTAATCCCAGGGTTCGGCGGGTACCACCAGGCTGTGACGGGGAATCCGCAGCTTCCACGCAGCCTGAGGGAAGGCTCGGATTCATTCTTTTTTCGGTGGAAAATCCCCCAGAGAGGGCAGATCCCCGGAGGATTCGGCAGCTCTGCGGTTTTCTTCCTGAATGGCCTCATACACTTCATGTCTGAACACTTTCACTGATCTTGGCGCCCGGATTCCCAGCTTTACCTGGTCGCCTTTAATATCTACAACGGCAATTTCTATATCATCGCCGATCATAATTGCTTCATTGATTTTTCTGGTGAGTACAAGCATCAGCTGCCCTCCCCTTGAGACATCTCCTGAAGAATGAAGTGTTTGGTTTTCCACATGGCATCGGTCTGTATGCCCTGCATTCCCAGCCGGTCCCGGGGGTTAATGATAATCGGCCCCTGGAGGTTGGCGGTCATCTGGTTCTTGTCCGGAGTAACAGTCACAATGGAGAGCACCAACAGTTCCGCCGACTCATCGCTTCCCCGGTACACCAAATCTCCATCATCCTTCTGAACAATTTCGAGAAGTTCAAGTTCCGCGCTTACCACGCTCAGTTCATAATCCTTGCGAAATATATCCGGAGAGATGAGTACAAATGCAGTTTGCGCATTCCGCAGTGACTGAAGCCAGTAAAACGGTGGCTGCGATGCATCGATAAGCGCAAAGTCATGGTGATCCTCAAACCCGAGAATTCCTTTGGGAAAACTGATAATCTGTCTGTCGTCCACATCGATGCTGCCGAATGCCCGTGAATCAATGGTCATATGTTACCTCAGAAAATCCAATAATGTGGTTTGCATTACATCGGCCGCCACTGACAGTGCGGCCTGATGGGTCTGTTCAAGCATTGCGAATTCGGTGATAGCCTGGGTGAGATCGATATCTGTGAGACGGCTGGCACGGTCTCCCACATCCACGATCTCCTTTTCTGTGCGTTTGAAGGCCAGCTCCATCCGGTTGGTTTTCGCTCCCACACTTCCAAGATTTGAGAGCATGTTGCTGAGGGCTGAATCGATACTTCTCAGGCCGTCTCCGCCGATATCGATGGTATCTCCCTGATGCAGATTATCCCGAAGGCGAATGATTGCATCGAATGCGCTTCCTCCGAAAAGCTGGGCATCCTGGGAAATATTCTGGGGAGGCCGGGAATCGCCGTCCTGAAGAATACCAAGATCCTGAAGAACGCTCCCGTTTTCATCGGCAAGCCAGAGTTGGCGGGGGGTTGTAGTTTCCATTACCAGAGAATTGCTCACCGGATCCAGCCGCGCTTTAACCTCTGCGCCCGAGTCATTAATTTTTGAGATCACCTGATATACGTTATCCCCTTCCCGGAGGGAAACTTCCGTGCCGTTTACATTGATACTGCTGTCAGCCTGTACCACATAGTTCTGCGCATCTGTTTCGGCATAGAGCTGCTGGTTTTCCGCCCAGAAGACCTGGTTCCCCGGGAAATTCAGTTCAATATACTTTCCGTCGGCAACCTCGGTTTTGCGCTGCCCGATATTTCCAATGTACTCCACATCGGTGACAACCGTAGATCCCATTCCGGGAATTCTTCCCTCCACAACACGGTAGGGCAGATTCTGGGTTCTGTCTCCGGAGAAAATGCTGTTGCCCTCACCGTCCCTGGCGTTTGCACTGCTGATAAACTCCTGGAGAAGTTCATCAACCTGTCGTCCCATGGCAGACAGATCGTCCTTTGAATAGGTTCCATTACCCCCCATTACCGCAATCTGCCGGATCTCTTGAAGGATATCCACCCCGTGGCGCATATGCCCTTCGGCGCTGCGGTAATGTTCCATGCTGTTTTGGATATTATCGCTGAAGCGTTCAAGACGGGTCAGATAGCTCTGCTGACGGGTAGCATGAGCAGCTGCCGCCGGATCATCCCGGAGGTTGAGAATACGGGTCTGGGATGCCATCCGGTTTTGAGCTTCATTCATGCGAACCTGACGGTTGCGGGTATGAAACTGAAGATTATCGTTGGGTAAATTCGTGCTGATTCTATGCATATTCACATCCTTGTGCTATTGCCGGAGGAGTTATACTCCCATCCGGTTGATAATTGTATCCAGCATGCTGTTGAAGGTGCTGATAAATCGGGAAGTGGCATTGTATCCATGCTGAAACTTCATCATCTGGGCCAGCTCTTCATCAATATTCACGCCGGATATTGATGCCCGGGTATCCCGCAGATCCTTCATAATCAGCTCCTGTGTTTCCAAGGCAATTTCCGCCTCCTGACCCTTGAGACCGATATATGCAGCGGTATCTGCGAAATAGTCATCGAAACTGTCAATTTGACCCACCATTACCGGCTGATTCCTGATGGATGCAATTTCAATGGCCGCCCTGCCGTCACCTACTTCTCCGGGTCTGCCCTGGGCGCCGAATCCGGTGGCGATGCTTGCCGGATCGTTGGAAACCTCGGTACTGACGCCAATCCATGCCGAAGGATGCCCCTGGGGAGAAACTTCATAACTCAGCGCCCCTCCTCTCAGAGATGCCACCGCGTCTTCCTGTGCGGATGTATACCCACCCTCCGCACCGCTTTCGAGAAGTATTCCCGAGTAGCCCACCAGAAACTGGCCTGAATCCTCCATCTGACGTATCACAAAATCGGGATTGCTCATATCGCCGGAAGGGGTTGCTTTCATGCTGAGCCTGCCCTCGCGGTCAAGCCGTGCCACCACCTCCGCTCCTGAGTTGTTAATGCGAAGAATTACATCCCGTACTGTGTCTTCAGACTGATAATTTACCTGCACCGGCCCTTCGGCTCCGTTGAGGGTAATGGTACCGGCAATTCCAATCTCCTGTTGGGGATCCAGGCTGTTGCTGCCGGTAACCCGGAACAGATAGGTTGAGTCGAACGCCCCGTCGCCGTTTGCATCGAAGTTTCCGTTTACATTATTTACAAATGGATGTTGATCAAAAAAGTTCAGCCCGGTGCGGCCGTTCATGCCGTAGGCATCCCGGTGAACTTCATTCACCAGATCCACAAAATTCACCGTCATGTTATCCAGCCCCTGAATCTCTTCCCGTACATCCACGTCCCGGAGCTCTATGAGAGCTGCGAGTTTTCCTCCGCGAAAATGGGCCTGCTCCTGGTTGTATTCCCAAATTACGTCAGGATTTCCCTCGTTTTGAGGATTGGACTGGAGTTCGAATTCCTTATATTTATCGCCCTGAACCAGTTGAAACCCCGCAGTGTGCACGTTGATCTCATCCGAATCCCGGTAGTCTACTGTCACATCGATCAGCTGTCCCAACTCCTCAATGAGGAGATCCCGTCTGTCCATGAGATCGTTGGGTTCATCGCCTGCGGCCTTCACTTTCACAATCTCATGGTTCAGTGAGGCAATTTCCCGACTCAGATCATTCACCTGGTTCACTGTCACATTGATGTCGTCGTTCAGCATGGAGCGGATCTGTTCAAGACCCTGGTTACGCAGCTGTATTCCATCTGCCAGGGCTTTCCCATTCTCAAGAACTGCCTGGCGGGAAGCCACCTGGTCCGGGTAGATGGAGAGTTCCTCCCAGCTGTCCCAGAAGCGGTCCATCTGCCCGCGGATGGAAAGCTCGCCGGGTTCATTATAAATCTGTTCCATCTGAAGGATGTAGCTGTCCCGGGTTTCCCAATAGCCTTCTCCGTTGGCATTTGCGACAATTCTGCCTTCCAAGAGCTCATCCCGCACCCGTTCAATCCTGGCAATATCCACTCCCTGGCCTATCTGCCCGGGAGTTTCGGCCCGGTTTAATTGGGGGCGGTAGAGGGGATCGGTTGCACTGAAATGGACTCTTTGTCTGCTGTATCCCTCGGTGGAGGCGTTGCTCATATTGTGTCCGACGGTGGACAATGCCCGTGAATGGGCGAACAGCGAGCGTTTACCCAGTTCAATTCCGGAAAATGTACTCTGCATTATCTACCTCCATGTATCTGCTCTCATTAATTCTCACCATTACGTTCTTGCTGGTCACGGTCCCAATCTCCGGTTCACAGGCTGTGGTCAAGCACAAGCGGCTGAGCGCTGGTACTGTGCATGCCCCGGGACGTATACGTACCGTCTCTTCTCTGTGGATACAACTCATCCACTATGCCTTCCATGGTCTCCAGTTGACTCCCGGAATACGCCATTATTCCTTCATTCACGGTGCGAACCTGCAGAACCGCAATCTTCAATTCCCGGAATGCCGATGCAAGTTTTTCACGCTGGGCGTCCTCAAGAGTGGCAAACAGCATTGTTAAACCGAATTCCGGGGATATATTCAGTTGATCAAGAAGTTCTTCGAAAGCAAGCTGCCGCCGGGTTTCGCAGTCCCGAATTCCTTCGGATAATTCCTTCATGGCTGAAATACTCTTTTCCGCCCCGGGATAATCCCGTTCAATTACCGCTTCCTGGAGATTCACCTGATGCTCCGACAACTGTTGGAAAAGTACGGTTTGTGTTTCGAGTATGCTTTGAAATTCCTGAACAGTCATGACATGCTCCTTCTTCTTTCTCATCATCGGCGTAGGCAGGAGAAAGATAAGCACTTCTTCCCCGGGTTTACTTGAATTTCCCCCGTGACCTGGGCTACATTCCCAGATACGATGGCCGCAATAGACTTGTATAAACAAAGCGAACAACAGCGCAGCAGCCTGCGCCACTATACCCCTGTACATCTGGCGGTATTACTCTCCGCAGTAATTTTCTCCCTGAGTTTTATTTCACCCGCCGGCCTCTTGGATGCGGGCACCCTGAACGGTTCGCCGGCTCCCCCGAGCTTGAACAGAACAGGGCAAAGGGGTGAACAGCAGCTCAGGGGCATTGCTCAGGGCGATCTGGTTAGCGATCTCCAGGAAATTCCCCGTGACCGGATGTTCTGGCAGGAGCTTGACACCGACACCCTGGTGAACAATCTGATCAGCGATATGAGCGCAGAAGAGCTGGTGGGACAGGTTTTCCTCCTGGGCTGGCAGAGCGAGTTCGCGGAAGGTCCCATTATGGAATGGATCGAGCGGCGGAATATCGGTGGAGTGAAAATTTTCGGTTGGAACGGAAATAATCTGCAGAATCTTGCGGAAGCTTTGAATGAGATGCAGGATCTGGCCCTTTCGGGGCCCCATGGAATTCCCCTGTTCACTGCAACCGACCAAGAAGGCGGATGGGTGAGACACATTAAGGATCAGACCAGCATCACACCGGGCAATATGGCCATCGGAGCTTCATCCGTGCCCTTAGACAGCTATTATAGCGGGTATTACATCGGTAGAGAATTGAGAGCGCTGGGAGTGAACATGAACTTCGCTCCTACGGTGGACGTTTATGTAAACAGTCAGGCCCATGTAATCGGCCCCAGAGCATTTTCATCCGACCCCCGGAAAACCGGCCTGCTGGGTATCGCCTTTTACCGGGGTATGGAGGAAACAGGGGTAATCGCCACGGCAAAACATTTTCCCGGTCACGGCAACGCCCTGGGCGACAGCCACGGCTATATGCCGATAATAGAGGATGATTTCGAAACCATATGGGAACGAGACCTTCTGCCCTACCGTATGATGATTCCCGAAGGACTGCCTGCGGTACTATCTGGACATCTCAGTTTCCCCAATATTTCCGGCAGCCTGCGCCCGGCCTCCCTGAACCCCTATTTTAAAGAGGAGATCCTGCGCAAACAGCTGGATTTTCAGGGGATTGTAATTACCGATGACCTGTACATGGGCGGGGCAATTGAGTACGGGGAAAGCCAGGGCTGGGATATGCCCAGGATTGTACTTGAAGCCTTGAAAGCCGGAAACGACATGGTGATGTTATCCAAGACACCGGAAATAAACGATGCAATCTGGAATCTGGTATATGAAACCTATCTTGAAGACGATCAGTTCCGCCTCCGAATCCGGGAAGCCGTGAAGCGCATTCTGGAAATTAAACTTCGCTACCTCAAGCCCGGGTGGAGGGTCCCCCTGGAGGTGAACCCGGAAGAAGTGTATGAACGTATTGCCTCGGACAGCGGAAGAAATTTCTTTCAGGAGCAGGCTGCCAGGGGTGTGACACTGATACGAGATCATATTGTGCCATATACACCGGATGAAGGGGAGAGCGTTCTTCTGGCGGGCCAAGACTGGGACTTTCTTCGGGAAGGGCTCAGAAGATATCCGTCGGCGGATCAGTATTATTTTGACTATACCCCGTTTTATACCGCAGACAATGAGGTGATCAGGGAGATCGGGAATTTGGCTGAAAATTACGATGTGGTGATATTCAATTTGGCAAACCCCAACAGTCTGCAGGTTCTCCAAAGCCTGGAAGAACTGGGAGAGCGGATAATCGTATTCTCAACCCTCACACCTGTGTACCTTGAAGAGCTTCCCTGGGTGAAATCGGCACTGGCAGTATACGGATGGGGAATCGAGTCCTTTTCCGCCGGGTTTGCCGCATTGATTGGAGATATTCCGTTTAAGGGAAATCTTCCGGTTCACCTAAGCCGGAGGGATTAATGCCCTGGTTTCAGGCCGAACAGGCAGATGAGGCCGAACTGGAACAGTTTCTCATTCCCAGAGAAATATATGCAGCCAGCCTGACAAGCCGCCTGAAAAGCCGACTGAAAGACGATCCCAAGACCATCAGCCGACTCTTAGGTATGAAACCCGGAAGCCGGATCTCTGTCCCCAGGGGAAACCGGGCGGTGTTCCTGGAAACCGCAAATCCCGGAAGCCCTGTGCGCGCCTGTATTTACATCGAAAAAGGGGGGATGTGCTTCCCCATCTTCAGCGATACATATTTTCAACAGGCTGTGCCCGACTCTGCCGGTTTGCCGAAGGATTTTTTTCGAAACTACCTCCCGGGTATCTTTTCGGCCATGGGTATGCAGTCCGATGTACGGGAGTTGTTACGGCTCACAAAACTGAATCCGGTCCACATGATTTCCTACACCATGATGTACCGGGACGCTTCCCGCCGGGGCCATGCTCTGGAATACAGAAAAGACTGGAGTATTCAACGGGGAAATCCCCGTGACGGTAAACTTCTCATGCCACTTCAGCTGGGTTATGAGGAAGAAGAGGTGGTTATTCCCGGCAAGCAGGTAAACCCAAGGGTGGCGTTTCACACACTTATGAAATCCCTTGAAGAACAGCGGCTCATCTATCTGGTCTCCGCAACCGGCCCCGCCGGAAAGGCCCAGACTAATGCCAGAGGGATAACTGTGGAACAGATCGGAGGCGTATACACAAGCCCCAGCTATCGAAGCAAGGGAATTGGGGCACAGCTGGTGGAACGTTTGAGCCGGGAAATTATCCGGGAAGGAAAAGGGGTCAGTCTCTTTGTAAAGACAGAGAACGCCCCCGCAAAACGCCTGTACGAAAAATGCGGCTTTTTACCATGTTGTGACTTCGGAATTTATTACTTTTCCTGAGCCGGGTTCCGGTTTCAAGCTGCTATATTCACTGAATAAGTTTCCGATACTCTGCAGGTCGAGCTCATTTATGTTAATATTAGGTTCATGAAGATACTGATGGTGAGCAGCGAAGTTTACCCCTACGCCAAAGTCGGCGGGCTTGCGGATGTGGTTCCGAATCTCAGCAGGGAACTGGACCGGCAGGGACACGAAGTAATCATCCTGATGCCCAGATATTATCAGATAGACCGGCTTTTACTGGAGCGCCACCCCGCCCCCCTTTCCATTCATCTGGGAGATCAAGAATTTTGGGCAGCTGTGTATCACCAGACCATGGCAGACAGCCATGTGGAAGTATACTTCCTGGAACATGAGCAGCTTTACGGAAGAGAAGGGATCTACGGCCCCCCGTCAGGGGGAGATTTCCCCGACAATGCCACCCGCTTCGCCCTGCTTTCAAAGGCGTCTTTTCAGCTGTGCAGACTTCTGGGCTGGTACCCGGATATTATTCACAGTCACGACTGGCCCAGTGCACTCACATCGACCTATCTCGCCCACCAGGAGCACAGCGGAGAGTATCTTCATACCAAATCGGTGTTTACCATTCATAATATCGGCTATCAGGGACGCTTCACCGCCGACCTCAGCCATCAACTGGGATTCGGCATGGAAGAAGCAGAACAGATAGGGCTGATTTTCCATGAGGAGTTGAACTTTCTCCGCTCAGCTCTGGTGAACGCTCATAGCATCTCCACCGTATCGCCCCATTACGCCAAAGAAATTTTATCTCCACAAACCGGATTCGGCATGGAAGATATTCTCAACCGACGAAATACAGTCCTCCGGGGTATTCTCAACGGTATGGACTATGAGACATGGAATCCAGCCTCCGACCAAAATCTACCATACCCCTATGATGCGGGAGAACTGGCTAACAAAGCGCTGAATAAAAACTTTGTTCAGCAGGAATCGGGTATGGAGATCAGCGCAAGACCTCCTCTTATCGGAATGGTTTCCCGCCTTGTTGATCAGAAAGGTTTCGATACACTCCTTGGCTCGGAAGGGGTAAATCTGAACAGGATATGCCGGGAACTTGACCTTCAGATGATCATTCTGGGAACCGGCGATCCGGCGATTGAAGAGAGCCTGCGCAGGGCCGCCAACCACCACAGTAATCTGCGAGTGTATTTGCGCTACAATGAGAAAATGAGTCACATTATCCAGGCGGCCAGTGATTTTTTTCTCATGCCCTCCCATTACGAACCCTGCGGTCTCACTCAAATGTACGCCCTCAGATATGGCAGTGTTCCTGTGGTAAGCCGCACCGGAGGACTGGTTGACACTGTTGTGGATATTGATGAAGACCCTTCAGAGGGCACAGGAATTCTCATTGGAAGCCCCATGAGTGAAGACGCCCTGTTTGAAGCTTTGAAACGTTCGGTACAGTTGTGGCAGCAGCAGCGCAGCAGCTATGAGGCCACGCAGCGCAGAGGCATGCACCTGCGTTTCGACTGGAAACACTCCGCAGACGCCTATGTAGCCATGTACAGCCAAAGCTGACTGCAAGCGTACCCGTTTAATCCATTCCGGTTTTTCTACGAATCCGCTCCATTCGATACTGAAGCCGGCTTCTCCAGGCCCGGTCACTGCTGTGTGATATTCCGCCCGCCTTGGTGGTATACTGGGATCCTTCTTCATCCAGTGCATTCTCTATGAGGATGAGTGCAGCGGGATAATCTTTTCGCCGGTGCTCATATTCAATAAGAATTTCGGTAAGGGCACGGTAATCCCGGTATTTTGCGTATAACTCCTCCCAGACCTGAAAAGCCGCGTCATATTCCCTGCGCCGTTTCAGGAGTCCGGCGAGCATCCTCAGCTCAGCGGCATTTTCAGAATGCGCCCTCAGTATTGCCAGCGCCCCATCCTCCATTCCGGCGGAAAGTAGCTGCCGAGCCCCTCCCCTGAGTGAAATTCCGGGAAGAAGCGCCCCCCGTTCCAGATCTTCAAATTCCCGGCTCATCCGGATATGCAGCCTGGCAAGGCTTACAATATCCTGGGCATGATGGGCAAACACCGGCTCCAGCTTATTGTATGCAGGAGACATCTCCCCGCTGCCCTCCCTGGAAGGGACAGAATCTGCCTCACGCTGCACCTGGAAATAGAGATCGGGAATTTCGCTCCCCGGAATATCCAGGTCACGCCGAATTTGCAAAATATGATGCTCTATGTCAGAGAGTCTGCAGCGCTCAAGACCTTCTCCGAACAGCCGCCGAGCAATATATAAGAGATCAAGTTGGCGGTACATGGGACAGTTGAGACCATTCATCACATAGCGGCTTGTCAGAAGAGGATAGTCGAAGCTTTTCCCGTTATAACTCACATATACCGATTCTTCCTCCAGGAAATCCTGCATATCCATAAGAAATTCAGGTTCCCAGGGAAAATCCCCTAAAAACCACTGCTGAACCTGGAATCCTTCGGATGTAAAGCGGCCGGAACCGAACAGGAAAATGTAGGTTCCGGCACCGGAAGAAAGACCGGTCGTTTCGGTATCGTAATAACGGTAATCCTCCCAGCCGTTTTCCTGGAAGCCCAGTGCCCGGTGGGGAGATGCTTCCACCGGCTTCAGCTCATAGGTTAGAATACGCTTCCAGACCCGGGGATGTATGGCCGTCCATCCGGCTGTTTCCACAGAAGCATTCTCAGTTTTGTTTTTCGGCAATTGCTCAGTCATTTTTTCTGGTGGCCCGGGCAATTGCTCTGGCGGCCCGGGCAATTGCTCAGTCATTTTTTCTGGCGGCCGTGAACCTGCTTCCTCCAAAGGAGCGGGCCGGGCAGTCTGCCGTTCTTTGATCTTTTTTATTCGTTCATACAGATCCATGTTCTCTGCCTACTTCAGCTGTCTACCGGAGTATCCCGGACATACCGGAGCAACCCGGAGTACCCTGGACATCCGGCTCAGGAAATGGCCGCTTCCATCCAACGGGAAATAAATTCAATTACCATGGGTTTAGGATTTTCTCCTATCTCTTCATCTTTTAGTCGGGGTCCTATGCAGGAAGGGCAGCCCTCTTCACAAGGGCAGTTTTCCACCAGTTCACGGGACGCCTGGAGAATAACAGGAAGTTTGGAGACCAACGTTGCACTCAGCCCCGATCCACCTGGATATTTATCGTAGACGTAGAGGGCTGGAGATGCGAAATGAGGATCCCTGATGCGTTCTGCAATGCCCAAATCCCTGGGGTCGCAGAGCAGAAATGCCGGAGCTGTGGCCTGTATGAGACTACCAAGCCGATTGATTACCGCAGTCTGCTCGCCAGGCTCTCTGTTGAGAAAAATCTTCCCGGGGGGAGAATCCTTCTCCAGAAGAATTACGGCTGAATTCGTGTGCATCTCCTCTTCAGGAAGATGGATTTCACCGAAACCGATGTTTTCATGGGTGTTAAACCGGAGCTTCTTGAATTTCGCCACCTGGGTACGCACAAGGATATCTCCAAACACCACTGAGGCACCCATTACCTGATACTTCTCATCCTCCTGAAGCACCTTGATATCCCGCTTTACCACCGCATCGGTGTAATAATTCAGCTCCTTCTGTTCCACATAACATCTGCGCTCCTCCAGATCGAGCTGATGGACCACATATTGCTCTCCCCGGTGAATGTACACGGCCTTCGGATAAATCAGTTCCTTGGCACTGGGCCGATCCATTTCTCCGATCACCTCGTTCCTTCCTCCGCTTGTATCGATAATTACCACATTATCTGTGGTTGCCGAGCGGAGACTGATCCCCTCGGCTGGATACCCCCGGTCAGACCAGTAATATCTGCCCCTACTCAATCGTACCGTCCCGTCCTCTTCAAGAATCTGCAGATACATTGCTGCATCGGGGAATTCAGGATCACCGTCCTCGGGAAACGGCAGCTCAAATGCCGCACACTTAATGTGGTCCATCCGAACGTAAAAGTTTTCCGGATTGATAAACCCAGCCTCAGGACTTGAGCCGAGAAAATATCCGTTATTTTTGACCATATACTGATCCAGGGGGGAGGCGGAGGCCACAAGGATGGCGATGCTCCGGCTGGCACTTCTTCCCGCCCGGCCGGCCTGCTGCCAGACAGAGGCAATGGAGCCCGGAAAGCCTGCCATTACGGCTGCATCCAGCCCTCCGATATCGATTCCCAGCTCCAGCGCATTGGTGGAAACCACTCCCTGTATATGACCTTCTCTCAAACCCTTTTCAATTTCCCGACGCTCATTGGGCAGATAGCCCCCTCGGTATGCTTCAACCCGGATCCGCTCATTATCACTGTAGATGTTTTCCAGGCTCTTTCTGATATAACCTGCGATAAGTTCCACCCTGACTCTACTCCGGGCAAATACAATGGTTTTTACCCCGCCCCTGAGCAATCTGAGTGCGATTCGCTGACTCTCCTTTACCGTTCCCCTGCGAATACCCTGTACTCGATCCACCAGAGGCGGGTTGTAAAGCACTAAATGTTTCTCCCCGGAAGGAGCTCCGTTTATATCTATGAGTTCAACTTCAGAATTAATCACCCTGGTTGCCAGTTCCCCAGGATTCCCGATGGTGGCGGAGCAGCAAATAAACCGGGGATTACTGCCGTAGAAACGGCATACCCGCCGAATTCTTCGAATCAGGTTGGCAAGATGACTTCCGTGAATACCCCGGTATGCATGCAGCTCGTCGATGACAATATAGCGAAGATTCTTCAGGAACTTAATCCATTTAGGGTGATTGGGAAGAATGCCCGCGTGCATCATATCCGGATTGCTGATAATAATTTGCCCCTTCTCCCGAGCACTGCTTCTGAGACTTGCAGGGGTGTCTCCATCGTAGGTGGAAATGTTCACCCCCAATTCGGAGTTCAGGGTGAGTTCGTTCAAAGCCGACTGTTGATCCTGGGAAAGGGCCTTGGTGGGAAACAGGTAAAGGGCTCTGCTGTCAGGTTCACTGAGTATGGTTTGCAGTACCGGCAGATTATAACTCAGCGTCTTACCGGAGGCTGTGGGAGTGACTATCACCAAATCCCGCCCCTGCATAGACCTCGTAAATGCTTCGGCCTGATGACTGTAAAGACGCTCTATCCCTCTTTTCCTGAGACCGTCTGCAATTCGCTCATGAAGCTCCGGAGGAAATTCCCGATATATCCCATCCCCTGGAGGTATAACCTCCCAATGGGTGACTGACCTCATGAAATCCGGATCTTCCCGAAGCTGCTGGATAATATCATGGTCCCGGCCGTGTATTGAATTCGTATTTTTGGGCATTGCATCATCTTATCCGGTTTTCCGAAAAAAAAGAAGAATTAACCGGTTTACATCGGCCTTTTCCCCCTTGCAGATTGGCAGGATTTTTCTCAAGATGGAAATGATACAGCATAGAAGGAGTATATCATGCCCCAGGTTCTTACGATTATTCTCGGCGGAGGAAAAGGGACCAGACTTTATCCCCTTACCAAGAACCGGGCAAAACCCGCCGTTCCCTTCGGCGCGAAATACCGTTTGGTGGATATTCCCATCAGTAACTCTATTAATGCAGGATTCAAAAACATTTACGTTCTGACTCAATTCAATTCTGCTTCCCTGCATCTGCATCTGGCAAACACATACATATTCGATTCCTTCACCAAGGGTTTCGTAGAAATTCTGGCCGCAGAGCAAAGTTTTGACCAGGCGGGGTGGTATGAAGGTACCGCAGATGCTGTACGAAAAAACATGCACCATTTCAAGACCCAAAGACCCAGCCATTATCTCATTCTTTCCGGCGACCAGCTGTACCGAATGGATTTGGCGGATTTTTTTCTTAAGCATATAGAAAGCGGAGCAGACGCCACCATCGCAGCCACCCCGGTAAGCCGGGAAGCCGCAAGCGGTTTCGGAATTCTTGAGCTTAACAGCAAAGGAACAGTGAAGGGTTTTCTGGAAAAACCTGAACCTGAGCGAAATATTGAAGAAATGCGAATACCCGAGCGACTTCATCCAAACACCCAAATGCGGAACGAAGGCCGGGAATACCTGGGTTCCATGGGCATTTATCTATTCAAGGCCGAGGTGATGGAAAAGGCATTGGATAACGCGCTCACCGATTTTGGCCATGAAATTATTCCCGGGTTGATAAAAAAGCATAAGGTTCAGTCCTACATTTACACCGGTTTTTGGGAAGACATTGGAACAATCCGGAATTTCTATGAAACCAATCTGAGTCTTGCAGGGATTTATCCTTCATTCAATTTTTATGATGAAGCAATGCCCATTTACACCCACAAGCGGGATTTACCCGCCAGCAAATTCAACTTCAGTTCAATCAGTCAGAGCTTAACCGCCGACGGCTGCATTATCACCAACGCAAACATTACCAACTCCATCGTGGGTATCCGCACATTTATAGAATCCGGTGCCAATCTGGACGGAGCAATCTGCATGGGAGCCGATTATTATGAGACCCCCGCAGAGCGGCAGGAAAACAGGGATAGCGGAGTTCCCGACATTGGTATTGGCGGTAAAACCATGATCAAAAACGCAATTATCGATAAGAATGCCCGAATTGGTCAGGGATGCCGAATCGGCATCGATAATATCGATCGCAAAGAAGGAGATAATGGGTTTTACTATGTGCGTGACGAGATTATCGTGGTACCAAAAAATACGATTATCCCGGATGGTACAGTTATCTGACTAAAAATGCCAAAAAGAGTGGTATGTAGACCCAGGATATGCTGGAAAAATGAACCAACACAATCAATATTTAGGAACAATAAAAAAACATTATCCAAATCTATTAATAACCAAATCAAGCTTAAACACCAAAATTGGACAATACAATGACATATTATGTATAAACGGAGAATTAATATTTCGTTTCCCAAAATATAAAAGTGTGGCCGCTGACTTATCAAACGAAGTTCGCACATTAGAGATCATAAAAAATAAAATATCATGTAGTATTCCAGATCCCATGTATTCGAATCTTGTAGATGAGCATGAAGCATTTATGGGGTATCCCATGATCCAGGGCGTACCATTCACAAAATCAATACAAGAGCAGATTTATAATGATGATTTACAAAGAAGCGTAGCCAAACAAATTTCCGGAATATTAAGGGAACTGCACAGCATCTCAACTGAAGAAATTGGATTGCTACCTGCCCCTAAAGATCAAATACTTCATTATTACGAATTGATGCTTGAAAAGACGATTAAGGAATTATTTCCATTTATTTCTTTTGAAAAGCAGAAATACATAAAAAAACGATTTAATGAATTCTTGTTCACGGATCATTTTGCTAATTATATACCGGTTTTAACCCATGGTGACTTTGGCGGTTCAAATCTCATTTACGATAGAGAACAAGAGAGAATTTCAGGAATAATTGATTTTAGCTTTAGTAAAATTGGTGATGCGGCATATGATCTTGCTTCAATCTCGACTTTACGACCACCGTATAATTCTGAAATCATAGAGGCATATCCTATAACACAGAACATGCTTTTTCGAATGAAATTTTATAAAGATACATTTGCATTATCTGAGGCATTGCATGGCATAGAAAATGGAGATAAAGATGCATTTAAAGCTGGGATAGAAGCCTTATAGAAAATATAATTAGCTGAATTATAATGGCTGCATCACAAGGAGTTCGAACTGACTTGCCTATGTCACGGTTCTTCCATTCGCAAGAACACACGCCATATACGGCTCGCAGTTCAACTCATCGTGGAAAGCAAGCTGAGGCTGTTTCCACACTCTTTGGGGCATGATCATGACGGCTATCTCAGATCCGGTAAGCTCTCTTCTAAAAGCAAAGAAAGCAGCTGCCGATCAGAATCTACAAGCATTGCGGGCTCTTTGCCGAGCATTGCCTCTATAGAAGATCGGGAAAACCAATCGAGCCGGTCATGAAGAAGAGAACTATTCGGTACCGTATCGGAGTGAACACGATACCCAAGCAAACTGTGCTCAATACCCCGATGAAAAAATTTACCGCTGCCTAAAAAACCGGTAACCCGGACAGTGACCATCAGTTCTTCCTCCCACTCCCGCACAAGCGCAGTTTCGGGATCTTCCCCATGCTCACATTTGCCGCCGGGAAGTTCCCAGCGGCCGTCCATTACTCCGCCATCGTTTCTTCGGAGGGCCAGGAGAAGCCGGCCGCCGGAGAGCAGAAGCCCCGCCACCGATGTTACAGTTGGGTGTTTCTCTTGGGTCACAGCACCTGGATTCCCGGAAAGATGAAGTGAACCAGTGCGGTTAGCAGGATGAAAACACCGATTAGATTTCTGCGGCTTAGGAATATTCGATCAAAGCTCAGGAAAAATGCTGCCGGCTCCTCGGATTTCTGTACGAAGTATTCACTTATGAGCATGAGGGTTGCCAGAGCTCCACTGAGAACCGGAAGGATGTCTCCAAGGACCGCCAGGTTACCAGGATGAGGAAAAAACAGGCGCAAGAGGGTGAGAATTGCCATAACCACACCTGTTATAAGGATAAATCTGGGTGAAAGAATTTTTTCCGAGCTGAAGACTTCGCCACATTTTAAACGTTGATCAAACCACTCGAATGCAAGAATGAATCCTGAAAATCCTAATACAAGTACAAATAAGCTGAATATCTGAAACATTCTGTTCCTCCTATTGGAAATCCGAAAAGTAAGGTAAAAAGAAACGTTCTCGTATCATTTTGAGTTTACAAGAAGTTGGCTTGCGCAGCAAGACAATTTGGATGGAGCCGAAGGCGTAATCTTGTAAACTCTGTTAGCGGATGTGCCCCGCAGTCCGGTACCAGGCACTACAGGGAAACACGGATGTTTTCCTGTAATCGTTTTTCTGCTTAAAGCATAACGTATAAAGCAGTATCCCGAAATAAGAAAAATCACTACCCTTTCCCGTTACAGTACCAGAATAGAGATATTAAAACTGTTTGCCATGCGGTTTTTTATGCACGGGCCGGTACGGTATCTAGACTTGCGCTAACCTGTTGAACTATCCGTGAATAGCTGAATACGCATAAACGCGCCTGTACTCGCAAAGCGGACGCCTATGTTATTGTTCTCATTGTTCGGGTTGTTGTTGTTCCAGTTGCCAACTTGCAGGTTGTTGGCAGAATTGTTCCAGCTACCGCCCCCGGATGCTTGGGCGATCAGCAATTCGAAGAATTGCGACCAGCCCCGTTTCAAACGATTAGACCCGCTTTCGATACCGTGCCTGTATATAGTCTGCTTTTCAGCAGGCCATTACTATAATGAGTCAAATGAGCCGTAAGACTCTGCATACTGCTAGAATTTACTGTTGAAGTGCAAGGTTTTTGAGAAAAATTGCCGAAAACCCTTGCACCGGTTTCTGTGGCGGAGGGGAATATGTATCGGAGTGAAGATTCACAGCAGTTTGCATTTGAGGATTTTTACCTGCCATTTGGGTGAAACCTAAACCCCAATAACCGCTGGGTGCAGCTTGCCGATTTAATTCCCTGGGAGGATTTAGAAGCAGAATACGCCTCACAATTCGCTATAGAGAGCGGGCAAGGAGCTCCGGCAATCCAATTCCGTACAGCGTTAGGCGCCCTGATTATAAAAGAAAAATGAGCATGGACATGATTTCCCTGGCAAATGAAATGATAATTGCCGAAGAGCGTAAAAAAAAGGAAAATGATCCGGAAGTTGAAGAAGAAGATTCTGAGGTAGGAAACAGCGGTAAGCTTCTCCTTGATGCTACCTGTATTCCGGCGGATATCCGTTATTCAACAGATCTCTCCCTCTATATGAGGGTCGAGAAAAGCTGGAAGAGACCATCGATGTTTTGCATCTAACGAAAGCTTCCTGGTCAATAAAGCCGAGAACCTACCGTCAGCGGGCGAGAAAGGATTTTCTGTCGGTTATCAAAAAGCGGAAAGCCGGAAGAAACAAGATCCGCAAGGCCATTCGAAAACAGCTTGGGTACATACAACGTAACCTGCGACATATAGAGAAGTTAGCAGACGAAACGGGATTACAGCACCTGTCTAAACGTCAGTACCGCAATCTCCAGGTTGTTTCTGAAGTGCTTCGCCAGCAGCAACAAATGTATAAAGCTAAGGATCACCGGGTGACAGGCAGGATCGTGAGTAACTCCCAGTCCCATCTTCGCCCCATTGTCAGGGGAAAGGCTGGTACGCCGATAGAGTTTGGCATGGAGATTTCGGCGGCGAATGTTAACGGACTGATGTTTATTGATCGCAGTTCATGGGATCCATTCAACGAATCGCAGGATGTGATTTTTCAAGCTGAAGAATATCGATGCAGATACGGCATGTACCCTGCATCAATACATGATGACCAGATTTACCGCACCAGGGACAACCGAAGCTGGTACAGAGAAAAGGGAATCAGATTATCCGGTCCACTGCTGGGTCGACCACCGAAAGATCCTGATGAAAAGCGAGAGAAAAAGAAGCAGGCTCGTCAGGATGAGTTGGAAAGAATTGCAGTTGAAGGAATATTCGCTAGAGTAAAACGACGCTACTCAATGGGACGATTACTGACAAAGTTGGCTGCAACCAGTGAAACCCAGGTGGCTATGATCATGCTGGTGATGAAACTGGAAAAGATTCGAAAGGATCTTTTTTGCGCCCTTCTCCGGTGCCTGAGAATTTTGTGTAAAATCGGGAATTACCGCTGCTCACCCTTGTATGGGTGTGCTAACGTGGCAGCGTAGGGTTTTTCAGGAGGCCCTAATTAATTTTGAGAACAATATTTCATCTTTGGATCAGCTTTCGAAAAATGAAATTCGTTTGAGGTCGGTTTTTTCCAGTATTTTGTGCATATGGATGGTCCTTCTTACGACATATTTCTTGTGATTGCTCTGCATTTGATCTTTCTTCTCAGTTACATTACTTTTATTGTAATGTATTGTTAGGAGCTGATATGCGGAAATTTGCAATACCCTCTCAATTACTTTTTCAGTGCATAATTCTCATATTTGCCCTCCCATTATCCATGAATGCTCAGAATACTGAAGGCAATCCTCCCTCAGTCAACTTCGAAGAACTACGGGCTTTGTTCCCCTTGGAAGAAATTTCCAATACTCGTTCTCCTCTCGAACTGCTACAAGCTGGGGAGGCTATATTAGAGGAATTGACAGAGATCGAGGAATACATAAACGAACTCATGGAGAGCACATTTCTCGGGTACTTGGAATCGGAGAAGCTTGAAATTGAACAGAGGAAAAACGAACTGCTGTCGACGATTGCAAGCACTTTAAATCCTCCAGAGTTTTTTGTATACAGCAGTGCGTTGGATGATGCCATTGCCTATGAACGGCATGTGGAGACCGCTGTTAACGAACCGGATGATCTGTACGACTATTCGCGCCCGTTCTACCCAATAGATATTCCCTCCTCTGACTTCGCTGGTGATGTGGACAGGGCGGAAGAGTTCTTGCAGAGCAAATTAGCGTACGGGCTCGAGTATGCCGATTATTCGCATACCTTCCGGGAATCTGCCTTGCTGTTTGCCCTGGGCTATGCAAACGACCATCCTCAACAGTGGCTCGGGCATTATTATGCTGGGTTGCTGTCTGAAAACCTGCTAGATGCCTACCGATTTTCAGCCCGCGCCTATGAACTCACTCCCGCCCGGGAGGAGGTAGAAGAACTATTTGCTTTAGCGTCTCAACGGGTTTCGGAGCGTTTATACCAAGCAATTAAAGAGTATGAACAACCATTCCTCACCAATGCGGCCCAACAGCTGCCTATTCACAGCTTCACCCGGGGGGAGAAAGAAACCCCATATACATTCGCACTGAAAAATAACCATCGTTCTCTGGGCATTCTATTGGAATCAACAGCCGATTCGGCTCGAGGAAGGGTTGTAGCCAGCCTTATGGATCCTGCAATTGAAGCACAATTGGAAGATTCAATTGGTGTTTTGATTTCTTTCGGTGGTTCCCTTCGACCTCGGCTTGAGGAAGTGGAACAGCAGGTGGCTGACCTGCAAAACATTGAGCGGGTGAATCGCATACTGCGACCAATCCAAATCGGTTTGGGAATTGCTGCTGCCGTCATTTCCGGCTATGCAATCGATCAGGGAATACGGGGTTACGAAGAATATCAAAATGAAGATCGCTATTATGAGGCCTATGTAGGCCGGCTTTCAGTCCGTCGTGCAAGTCAAATTGCATCCGTGGCGGTCCCCGCCACAGTTTTCTCCCTAGGTTCCCTGCCGCTAACCATACCTTCCCTCCGTCGATTACAGACCCTGCAGGGCGAAAGAAATTTCCTTCTAAGGATGGTTGATCTTTATGAATAAAAGCTTGAATAAGAATTGGCTTCTTTACGCAGTAGTTGGAATGCTATCTCTAACGCTTCTAAGCGCGTGCAGCAATTTATTCGGACCGTTAAATAATTCCGCTGACCATTTTTCTGCTGAGGTGTTGTGGACCCGTGCTGCTGAGGATATTCAAGAGTATGGTTTTGAAATTATTGATGACGGGTTTTCGCCAACCCTTGGGTCCTTGCTTCATATTGCCGCTAATCCCGCTGCAGAGTCGACAGATGATTCGGACGCTGTTTTTATCGCGTATAGCTGGGCAACGAACAATATTAACTCCGTTTCAGCTCGGTTTGAAACCCTTACAAATGCCTACGCCGGACCCGATATTTATGTGCGAGATCTTATTGTAGATGATGGTGGTAATGCATACGTTGTAGGTTTCGATCCTATTGATGATTTGCAAAAAATTTATTCTCTTGACTATTCGGATGGTTCCTCCTCGCTGATAAGCACTGTTCCCGTCGACACACCGTGGCGTGTGATCAATCCCAACGCTGGTGCAGCTATTTCGGGGGATGGTCTGTCTATTTTCGTATCGATACCCACTGAGTTCGTTATTCTTGAATATGCAATGTCTTCTCCGGGAGATACCGGTGGCAGCTGGAGTGTAATTGCTGGCACAGAGGGTTCGCAGGGTACAGTCGACAGCACAGAAAATACTCCTGCGACCGAGGCTTTGTTGGCAGGACCCTTCGCCATAGCCGTAGAACAAGACGGCCTCCTATTCTTTGATTCAGCAATTACTTTTTTGGATGGTGACTTCAATTATGCCCGTCCTGACATACCGCGGCTTCGAAGAATAGATTCAGACGGAATGATCAGTACATTTTCTGATATCCCAGTTCTGGATGATGTGAGTCTGCCGTATGTTGAAGTATATTATTCGGCATATAGGTATTCAGTAAGTGACGGTTATCTCTCAGTGGACAATGAGCACAACATTCTCTTTGGAAACATCGATGAAGTTATCCGAATCGAAAATCGGAATGGGAAGGCCACAGTTATCAGTGGTGAAGTCGATAAGAGATTCGACTTCACAAATCCATTGAGTGACTGGACCACAGAACCAGGTTTGCTGGCCGAACGGGCATTTGATGTTGATCTTCGCTTTATTATGGATATCATGCCGCTTCCAGACGGCAGCATCATTGTTTCCCAAGGTGGATACGGAAACCTGCAGGGGATTCGAATTTTGCGCTTGTTCCAAGATTAATGTTCCCAATGATAGGAAAAGATATACCGGAGCGCAAGTGTAGCAGTAGGTGCGCGAGGAAAAATTGCCGCGAAAACCGTCAAAACCGCTCAATCGAAGTGAACTTAGTTGCTTCCAGCCGCGAAGGTTAATGAAAGCTAAATAACTATCGCAGAAAGTTATGCCGCAGCCGTATAATACTGAGAATATAATGAGTGTTTGGGTACAACTCCACTAAGGATAGGAACATAAGATCAGATTTTTTGAATTTCCACTTTTTTGACTCCAGGAGGCTGGTCGGAAACCTCCGGTTTACGACCAGCCTATGAAACCTGACTATCGGCAGGTTGACAAAAGGTAAAAAAGTAAAAAACCAAAATGTTATGCAAACTTTCAGTTTGCTGTCCTCGCAAAGCGGAAGCCTCTGTTGTAGCTCTCGGAGTCCGGGGCGTAGTTAGTGAGCCAGCGGCCAACTTGCAGGCGGGAGGCAGAACTGAACCAGCTGCCGCCCCGTATAACGCGGTAAGACCCCCCGGTCGCTGTAAAACACCATTCCCACACATTGCCGCTCATATCATAAAGCCCAAGCTGATTCGCTGTTTTACTTGCCACCTCTTGAGCTTCAGAATATGGATTTGGATCTGTATAATCATATATTGCTACTTCTCTGGTCTCTGTCTCGTTAGTATAGTCCCGGTTGGCTCCGCTGGCATAATCAGCAGGTGTCCAGTAGTACCCGGCTGTCAAGGTTGCATGACCGCCGTTAACACCGGCTGCCACATATTCTGTGGGCAGATCGCCCTCTGTGGGCTCAGTGCTGCCAATATAACGAGATGCGTACTCCCACTCTTCGCTTGAGGGCAGGCGGTAACCGTTTCTATCTGCGTTTTCAACCGTTTCTGTATGAACCCAGGTTGTATCAATACCGGTGTACACAGCATTTGCTGTGTTCCCATCACGCATCTCGGTCAGCCAGTTGCAGAACATGACAGCTCCGTACCAGGTCACACCTACCACCGGGTGGTCTTCAAAACCTGAGTCTACCGTAAAACTGCCGCCGGAATAGTTGATCTTTGCAGAAAGGTCATCGAGGTCAAGAAGCTGCTGGCCGCCATGTTTTGCCGTACTATTGTCAAGGCCGTTGTGGTCGCCAACGGTGGTACTGAACTTGCCATTATTGTACGCCCACTGCAGAACCTCGGTCATGAGGGCGTTGGTCACCTCGGTCTCGCTCATAAAGAACTTTCTCGTCAGGGTTGCAAGGTTATTGTCAACTGGTGTTGCTGATAATGGGGAAAAGGGAAAAATGATACTGGTCTGGTTGTTGGCGTAGATCATGTCTGCTGTCTCTGAGTCCACAGTAATAGTGCCATTTTGTCCTACAGTTGATGCACCGGTAAAACCGCTCTCTGCTGCTGCTGCTGTTTCCGCAAATACCGCTGTTACCACACCTGAATCAGCACTATTAGTTACTGTCTCAGCCCCGGCCACAGTAAAGAAATCCGCACTTACACCAGTCAGGGTGTAGCCGGTCTTCGCCGTCAGGGTAATGGTTGCAGTATAAGCCGTTTCAGCAGCGAATGTGCTGCTGACAGTAGGTGACCAGTTTACTTCTCCAGTGTACTGGGACGTTTCAGTAATCATGCTTACCGGAGTTTCTCCGTAAGCAGGCGCTGTTACGCCGGGCATCGCTGCGATGTCGATGACATCTGGTGCTACTGTTTCCGCAAATACCGCTGTTACCACACCGGAATCAGCGTTGTTTGACACACTTGCTGCACCGCTCACTGTAAAGAAATCCGCGGCCACTCCGGTCAATGTGTACCCGCTCTTCGCCGTCAGAGTAATAGTCGCAGTATACACCGTGTCAGCAGCAAATGTGCTGCTGACAGTTGGTGACCAGCTTACTTCTCCAGTGTACTGGGACGTTTCAGTAATTACGCTTACCGGAGTTTCTCCGTAAGCAGGTGCTGTTACGCCGGGGATTGCTGCGATGTCGATGACATCACGAGAAGTATCAACTGATGGATTCTTACAAGCACTAATCATCAAGGCAAGGATGATCAATCCTAACAATGGTAATTTATTTTTCATTTTTTTCTCCTGACAAGTATTTTTCTATATTCAAGGCGGCCATGGAGGGCCGCCTCTTTTCCCCATTAAAGTCCAGGTGGGGCATTTCCGCTAGCTCCTGTGTATAATTATACTGATTCTCCCGGTGCTATTCCAGTTCCACCTGCCGGCGGAGAATAATCTCTTCGATTCCGGTGATAATACGGGCAACAATAACGGGAACATCCTGCCCCGTATCGAGCAATTCTCCTGGGAGCCGGAAGCGGACAATTCGTTCCCGATCACGGGTATCAGGCAGTAATTCCCGGATTTCCCACTCGTTCTCTGCGAACTCGTCGGAATTTTCCCTTCCGGAAGCGGTTTCCACGCTCACCTGGACCGTTCCCGGGCTTCCGGATACCAGATCCTCCAGGGCACGGATTTTAACTGTAGCGAGGATCTCATTTCCGAACTGAATTGCCCTGAGTTGAAACTGATGGGTTTCATTCTCCGAGGTGCTGGGATCAGGTTTCAAAAACGTGTTGAATATGATGAATATGATAATGATAAGAAGAATATCGATAATCAGCAGGACATTTCCCCGGTTCTTTCGGAACCAGGAGCGGTGATCCACTCTTCCCAGACTGTCTCCGGCCAGGCTCACGCGTTCTTCACGGTTGTAGTGAAAATGATACTGGTCGCTCCCGGGTGTGTGGGTTTCCGGTGATTTTGGTTCTCTCATACTTCAACTCCCCGGTACTGAAGTTCTCCCAGTATGCGGGAAATGGGTGGCAGCATTTCAGTGGATGAAAAAAAACCCAGGCTGGCATAACTCCTTCTGCCTGCTTCACTGTGAATCAGTACAGCGGCTCTCAGCGCGTCCCAGGCCTCAAGCCCTCTCCCCAAAAGTGCCGCCCCGATTCCGGCCAGACAATCTCCGCTTCCGGCGGTTCCCAGCGCAGGATTCGGCGCATCTAATACCGCACTGCGCCCCTGAGGGTCCGCGAGGTAACTTAACGAAGAAGTGATCACAACTGAAGCCTCATAGATGCGGGCAATTTCGGCCGCAGATTGAAGGGGATCATGGAGAATCTTCTTGAGATCTCTATTCAGCAACGCCGCAGCTTCCCCAGGGTGGGGAGTTAATACAAGGGCAGGAGAGCGGCCGGCAAGGATTTCCCGTACTGCGGTATCTGATGCCAGTAAACGGAGAGCATCCGCATCCAGAAGTAAGGGAATCGGGGACTGAGCCAAAGACGTAAGTATACTTCGCTGGTCAGCTCCCCTTCCCCAGCCCGGTCCGGCTAGAGCAGCGCTTCCCCACTCTCCGGGTTGGAAGCTTTGATCCGGAAGCGTTCCGGTCATGAGGGCCGCTTCATTTGCTGATACGCTTTCCAGAACGTTGGGATTGCTGTTATACACCTTTACCAGTCCGGCGGAAGCGTGGAGGGCCGCGGATGCCGAAAGCCGTGCAGCCCCGCTCATTCCCTCGCTGCCGGCATACACTTCAACCTTGCCTCGTACGCCCTTATGGGCGTGGGAAGGGAGGGGTGGAACCAGCTGCTGAAGCATTTCGAGAGATATCCGTTCGCTGAGTCCCGGATCATCAACTTGGCTGAACTCCGGCTTAGCGGACGATGTGGAAGAATCCGGATAGGAGGCATACACCCGTTCCAAGCGGGAGAGGGGGAAACCTATGGTGATGGTACGGATTTCACCTGCAAGTTCCCGGAAAGCGGGTCGAAAGAGAAAGCGCCGAGGGAACTGAACCCCGAGGGTCACATCAGCTTTAAGAATGGGCCAGTCGGAGGAAGCCTGTTCACCGCTACCACTTGGAACATCCAGAGCATACCGTTTACCGGGCCAGGAGTTCCACAACGCACACAAGCGTTGTAATCCGCGGCTGTGGTCTGTGTTCTCTTTCCCGCGGTTCACAGAGCTGTGGTCTGCGGCTTGTTTTTCGGTGTTTGCAGCGCTTTGGTTCACCGGTCCATGGTTTACCGGTCCATGGTTTACAGGCCCATGGTTCACAGGCCCCAGATTCAAAGGATAGAGAGGGCGGCTGATTCCCGACCCCAAAAACCCGTCAACCAGAACCCATGAGAATGCCTCCGACTTCCGGGTGTCAAGGAAATCACAAAAGCGGTCCCAGGATTCATCGTTTGGATCTGAATTTAGTATTCGTACCCGGGATTCATCGGTATCCAGGGCTCGAAGCATGCGGGAGACGAGTGGGTCCTCCTTTGAGGGGGGACGGTAAAAAACTTCCGCCTGATATCCGGCCTGAATAATGTGGCGGGCGAGAACCAGCGCGTCGCCGCCGTTATGTCCCGGTCCGGCCAGAATACAAAAGGCTTGATATCCGGCGGCTTTTTGCACATCTCTGAGCAACTCATTGGCCATGGTTGTGCCGGCTTGCTCCATTAGGATCATCTCGGGAACGATCTCTGCTGATTCACGGTCGAAAGACCTCATAATTTCTGTATCCGCTATAAATCTTCCGGCACGGGCGGGGATTTTTCGCTGCCCGCTGGATGAATTAGCATGTGGGTGTTTATGAGTACGGTGTTCTGCCATGGAATATTCCTTTTTTCCTGCCGTTTTCCAGTTCTGCTCTGATTCTCCTCTGCGGCTTCCAACCTGATGTTTCCGGGAGAGCGGTTCTGGACAGGAGATTACGGCAGAAGTTCGTCCGCCCTCCACCAATAGAGGGAAACTCCCCCGGGATCCCCCAGCAAGGCGGTAATGATTCCTTCTCTGGATACGGTGTAATCGTTAAAAAAAATATCAGGATTCTCCACCCGGAGAATTCTTCTCGCAACCAGTCTTCCTTCATTATCCATGATAATCATTGTATGTTCAAAGCTGTTGTTTCTGCTTATGAAGAACAAATGCCCGTCCGCAGCGGTTCCAATGAACTCGAATAGATACTGAATATACTCAAGCCCTTCCTGACCGGGAAGCGGCTGTAGATTTTCCGGCAGTTCAAATGAACCGCTGTACACGCTTTCGGGTAGATCCAGGGTGTATACCGATGAGGTAACATTTTCCCCGTCCTCCTGTTCGAAATTCACATGAAGATATAGGCGGTAGGACTCCATATCAGGATAAATGGTTTCCAGAGAGGGGAAGGTTCCCTGCTCGCCGGCAGGCAAATGATCTTCATCAATTCTGAGAGTGTAAAGAATATCGCCATCCCGATTATACCAGAATATCTTGTATGCATTGGGGCTCCGGGTAGTAACAACCAGATCATCCCGGGAAGTGAGGTTCATGGATACGATAAATGGAAACGGGGTTCCGCCCACCCCTTCCTGCCCGATATAATCCAGATATTCCCCGGAAGGTCCGAAGCGATGGATTACGTGCTGGAGTGCGGTACCCGTCTCCTGATCAAGAAGTCTCCGCTCCGGGGCAACATGATCTTCCACCAAAAGAACGTGATCTTCCGTGACGGCAATATCACCAATATTCCGAAAGGGAAAGGCTGTGGCACTTCGGTTCACGACCATTTGTTCATCCTGGCGGGAAGAGAGGAGTACAGGACGGGGATTTTCTTCTTCGTTATATATAAGAGAGATAAGATCACCGTATGAGGAGAACTCCATCACCTTGGAGCCCAGTGAGTTCCCGATAAATATAAGGCCCTGGTACATGTAGAGGGAGTTCTTTCGGTTCGGAAGGGTATTGCCTCGGTGAAAAATATCCACTTCATCCTCGAGAATTCCCACGGGCAGGGAAAAAAGACGTTCAGCTTCCAGAATCTCCCCCCCGCTCCTGCTTTCACAGGAGGAGAATAGACTTATCAGCAGAAGAATCCCCGGGACTATACAACTGAACGCTGCACGCTGCTTCCCGGTCCTGGTCTCACGCACGGTATACATGCCACGATACTAATGAGGCTTGTACTCTCTGTCAATCTTGACCGTGAAAGGAGCTGAGTATAGACTCATGTCATGTTACAAGGACTATTTGAATCGTTATTTGGAAATAAACATGAAGAGGATCTGAAGGAATTACTGCCCATCCTTCATGATGTTAACGCCTTGGAAAGCTGGACCCGAAAACTGGGGAAAGAGGATTTCCTCAATCATACCCGTGAGATGAAGCAATATCTTGAAACAGAAGGGGAGATGTCCGAGATTCTCCCCAAAGCGTTTGCCTTGGTACGGGAAGCAGCCAGACGGACTCTGGGGGAGCGCCCCTATGATGTTCAGGTGCTGGGTGGAATTGCCCTGCACCAGGGAAGGATCATGGAGCTGAAGACCGGTGAAGGAAAAACCCTCTCCAGTGTAGCTCCCGCCTATTTGAACGCCCTGGAAGGCAGGGGTGTGCACATGGTCACAGTGAATGATTATCTTGCCAAACGGGATGCGGAATGGATGGGTCCGGTTTTTGAATATCTGGGACTGACTGTGGGATACGTAATCAGTCAGCTTCCTCTGGATCAGAGAAAAGACGCATACGAAAAAGATATTACCTATGGAACCAACAACGAGATTGCCTTTGATTATCTGAGAGATAACATGCGCTACTCCCGCAAGGAGAAGATGCAGCGGGGACATCATTATTGTATTATTGATGAAATCGACTCTATCCTGATTGACGGAGCCCGAACTCCCCTGATCATCTCCGGGCCTACCCAGGAGGATACCAGAAAATATGTAGAGGCCAAAAAGGCGGTTCAATTTCTGGAGGAATGCGCAAAGGATCCGGCGACCGGTGAGTATCCCGAGGAACCTGTGGGGGATTACAAGGTTGAGGAAAAGAACAAGAAAATCAGTTTCACTGACGAAGGTTTTACCAGTTTGGAAACCGCACTCCAGGGCCAAAAGACCTTCAGCGGCAGTTTATATGACAGTGAAAACTTTGAATACATTCATTATGCAACCCAGGCGTTGCGGGCTAAGCTTCTGTTTCACAAAGATACCCATTATGTGGTGAAAGAGTGCATGGTGGAAATTGTGGATGAGTTTACCGGACGTATTCTTCACGGTAGACGTTACAGCGAAGGTTTGCATCAGGCAATTGAAGCCAAGGAAGGGATACGGATTCAGCAACGCAGCCGCACCCTGGCCAGTATTACATTTCAGAATTTTTTCCGGATGTACAACAAGATCAGCGGGATGACCGGTACTGCTGCCACGGAAGAAAAGGAATTCCAGAAGATATACGGACTGGATGTTGCCGTCATTCCAACCAACCGCCCGGTAATTCGGAATGATGAGGATGATGTAATCTTCCTGGATGAGAAGGCCAAGTTCAATGCCATCTGCGATGAGATCCAGGAAGTGAGTGGAAAAGGTCAGCCCATACTGGTGGGGACTGTTTCCATCGACAAATCTGAGCGCCTTTCCCAGCTCCTTACCAAACGGGGCGTACGGCATGAAGTTCTCAATGCAAAAAATCATGCCAGAGAGGCCGTAATTGTAGCAGAGGCAGGGGCTGAAGGTTCGGTTACCATTGCAACCAATATGGCCGGGCGGGGTACCGACATTAAATTGGGAGGAAACCCCGATTTCCGGGCCAGGAGGGCTGCGGGAAGCGATGCCGACGATACAGCTCTTGAAGCCTCTTTTGCAAAGGAACGGGAAAAATGGATTCCGCAAAACAGGAACGTTAAGGAACTGGGTGGACTGTACATTCTTGGTACCGAACGGCATGAAAGCCGCCGGATAGATAATCAGCTCCGGGGACGGAGCGGCCGACAGGGAGATCCCGGGCGGAGTAAATTCTTTTTGTCCATGGATGATGAACTGATGCGTCTTTTCGGGGGCGGTGCGGCCAACATGAAATCATTAATGGCCAGGGCAGGACTTCAGGGCGAAGTCGCCATGAACCATCCCCTGCTCAACCGGGCCATTGAACGGGCGCAGAACAAGGTGGAAGAGCGAAACTTCGAAATCCGGAAGCATCTTCTGAAATTCGATGATGTTCTGAATGAACAAAGAAAATTCATTTACGATCAGAGAGACAGCATTCTTCAGGACGACGAACTTATCCGTAGAGTTCTTTCCAGCGTGGAAGACAGTCTTGAAGGTTTCGGCGAGGCGTACGGGGCACGTAAGGTGCTTGGCGAGTCAGGAGCAGCGGAGCTTGGTGATCATTTGAAGGAAGAGCTGTTGTACAGTCTTCCGGCAGATTCCGCCGACTTCTCCAGTCTTACTGCAGAGCAGGCAGGAGAGCAGATTCTAGCTCTAATCCGCGATGAACTCAGTGCAAAGGAACATGCCATCGGCAAGGAAATCCTCAACCTGGCTCTTCGCAGAGAATATCTCATGAATATCGATAACGGGTGGCAGGATCATCTTGAAAATCTGGAAGCGCTCCGGGAAGCCGTGTATTTGAGAAGTTACGCCCAAAAAAATCCACTGCTTGAGTATAAGCTGGAAGGTTTCCAGATTTTCGATGAAATGCTTCAGAGAATCCGCCTGGCTGTGGCGCGAAAGCTCATACTGGTGCGTACCCAGGGGCTTGAGCAGCCCTCCGCAGTTCAGATGCCCAGGGGCGAGGTGAAGCACCAGGAACTGAACCTCCTCAGCCGTTCAGGAGGAGCCCCAGGAGCGCAGGGTACCAAACCCGCTGCGCGGGCATCCGGCGCCGGTTCCCGCAGAGGTCCGCTGCCGGGCCAGAAAGCCTCCACGGTGGTTCGCTCACAACCGAAGGTAGGAAGAAACGATCCCTGCCCCTGCGGCAGCGGAAAGAAGTACAAGCATTGCCACGGTTCATGATTCCTGTGGTATAGATGCCGAAGCCGGCAGAATTTCAATGACGGGAGATCCCGCCCTTTTTGGTCGAGACCGGCACCTTATCTATAGTCGGAACCGGCAGCATTTCCCGGCCGGAACCGGCAACTTACCCGTTGTCGGAATCAGCGGCATGTAGCGAAGAGTTGTGTATTTTTCGGGGTTAGTTTTTAGTTCAGATGTAATGATTCAGAATGATCAGGGGCAGGCTTATTCACCGTCGGGAATGACGGAGAATTGTGCCTGCTCTACTCCACTACTTCGTTCCACAGTATACGCATTGATGAATGTGAATACTGCTAGAAGTATGATAATAAATATTGCGATACGCCGCATAGCTGAACTCCCTTGTGTATTTTGGCGATTATTTGAATGGCTGTTTAAGGATACGGCCATTCTAATGCAAATACGCCGACGGGTCTACAAAATTACCGTTACGAATCAATGAAAAATGAAGGTGAGGTCCGGTAGACCGCCCGGTATTTCCCATTCTCCCGATGATTTCCCCCTGGGATACGTATTCGCCCCGGGTCACATTAATACTGTCCATATGTGCATAGAGGGTTTGAAATCCCCGGGGATGTTGTATGATGACGAATCGGCCGTAGTTACCAATTTGAGATTCAACATGAACAACCGTTCCCGCCATGGACGCTTTAATAGCTGTGCCTACCCTATTGGCCCAGTCGATCCCGTTGTGAAAGCGTCGTGCCCCGGTGAAGGGATCCGAGCGATAACCGAAACCGCTGGTGTATCTGCCGATTGTAGGATATATGAACAGTTCGCCCAGAACCAGTTTCAGATCGGTCTGGTTCATTCTTACCCCGGGAATAAATATCGTCTGTCCAGGGGAAATATTTTCCGAGTCCAGGGAGTTAGCATCAAGTATCGCATTGAGACTGCTTCCATATTCCTGGGAGAGGGCGCTGAGGGAATCCCCTTCGTCCACATGATGCAACAGACCGTCTCGATTCGGTATTTGAAGTGACTGGCCCACCTGCATGCGCCGAACATCCCTGATCTGATTAAAACTGATGAGGGTATCCATATTGAGGTCAAAATCCAGGGCAATTTGCCCCAGAGTGTCCCCACTTTGAATTTGATATTCACTTACTTCAAGAGAATCAAACTGACTATGATCCACCTCAGGAATTTCCTCGGTGGTTGAGGTTGCGGAGGATCCCTGGAGTCCCGGGTCACGGGGTACGGCAAAGGCTCCGCTATAGAGCCCCGGAGGAAGATAGAGGCTGCGGCTATCTATATACATGCTCAAGGACCCCCGGGCGGGCCCCAGGAAGAGCGAGAGCAATACCAGTACCATCAACATATTGGACATAAACAGCAGATCGATCCAGGATATCTGAATAGCTTCTTTTTCCGAGGTATATTTCCCTCCGGAATGGCTTCGCCTGGGGTGTTGCTCAGGAAATTGGATAATGCCGGAAGATTTGGATGTTTCGCTAAATATTTTTCCACCTGATAGCAGTGCATTCAGTCCCAAGGGCTTTCCGGTTCTGCCTGGGGTGCGGGATTTTGCTGATCTTCCAAAAGGAGTTCGTACCGCTCGCCGCTTGGCTTTCATTGAAGTTTTTCCGTAATTGTTTCGACGAGTATTTCCTGCGGGGTGGGCTGGAGTACCATCGGATTTTTCCCGATGGAGAAGTCGGGTGGGATCGGTTGATATGACTTCAAGAGGTCGTCGGGGATCTTTCTGCAGGCGAGCTTTTTCCTGGGGTGCACGAGGTCGATCTTCAATAATCTGATGTTTGATAATACTGGTCATATAATGCTTATCGACCGGAGTGCTCCGGAGAATAAGATGTTTTCACCCCCCCTTCACACTCTGGAAGATCTTCCAATCCAGCCCAATACCCGGTAATATAGATTCAGTGAATACATCGTTGTCGAACCGGAGAATAGCCGTTGTGGCAGGAGCGTTACTGCTTTTTGCCGTAACCCTTCTCATACATTATGGACGAATTATGCTCAGTGCCGGGGAACAGTATGACCCGCCTGGCAGCACTCTGGATGTTGAGAGAGGCCCCATTCTTGACCGCAATGGAAGACTTCTGGCAATACAAAGCGAACTCCCCACGGTTACCGTGTGGACCCCCTATGTTGAAGATCCTCAGGCCACGGCCCAGCAGCTTTCGCGGGTGCTCAATATTCCCCTGGAGGATATTCTTCAGCGGCTGAGCATACCCAACCGGGATGTGGTAATCAAACGCACCATAACCCCCGGCGAAGCGGAAGTGCTGGAGCTTCTTAAACAGCAGGGTGAACTCCCGGGAGTAACCTTGAGACGGGATGTGGGCAGGGTCTACCCGGAAGATAATTCGGCATCCCATGTTATCGGTTTCACCGGTACCGACAATTCAGGTCTTGAAGGGATTGAGTTCACGCAAAATGAACTCTTGAGTCCTATGGCGGAAAATCCCCGGGAGAGGGTATACGGCAGTCAAATTTTTCTCACTATCGATATTGTTATCCAGAACGCGGTGGAACAAATTGCTGCGGAGCTCATGGATCTGCACTCACCGGATTCAGTGATGATTATGGTGATGGATGCCAAGAACGGTGATTTACTCAGCCATGTAAGCAAACCGGATTATGATCTAAACCGTTTTAATGAATTTGATGAGGATGTGCGTCGAAACAGGCCTGTTCAAATGAGCTACGAACCGGGATCGGTGTTTAAAGTGTTCTCATTGGCTTCTTTCATGCACCTGGGAGGAGTGCAGAACGACTCCCGATTCAATACATCCGGAGGATATACGAACCCCCGCATTTCCATCCCCATTACCGATTTAGGAGATTACGGCGTAATCGGACCACGGGGAATTATTCAATACAGTTCAAACGTCGGAGCGGCATACGCATCTGATACGGTAAACCGGGAAAACTTCTATCATATGCTCCGCCGTTTCGGCTTCGGTCAGCCAACGGGAATTGAATTAAATGGTGAGGAATCGGGACTTCTTGCCGATGTGGAACGTTGGTCCGGGCGAAGCAAACCGACCATTGCCATCGGGCAGGAGATCGGCGTAACCGCCATCCAGATGATGCAGGCGGCCACTGCACTGGCAAATGAGGGTGTCCTTTTGAAACCTCACATTATCAAGAGAATAGTGAGTCCTTCCGGCGAACTGCTGAGGGAATACGGAAGAACTCCGGTCCGGCAGGTTCTTGATCCCGATGTGGCAAATACGATTCTTAAATACATGAATGCTGCAAGCGGAAGCGGCGGTACAGGAAGGAGAGCCGCCATTGACGGAATGGAAATCTCAGTTAAAACCGGAACCGCTGAAGTTATCGATCCGGAAACGGGACAGTATTCCGACGATCTGTTTATTGCCAGCACCCTTGCCGTACTTCCCAGCGATGATCCCCAGCTGATTATGTATGTGGTAATTCAACACCCCAGGGGTGAAAGTTTTCTCGGGGGAAGAATCGCGGCTCCTGTTATCAGGGACTTGGGAGAATTTATTATCCCCTATCTCCAGCTTGATGAAGGCGGGAGGCAAATTTCCGGCCTGCCATCATCTCTGGAAATTGCCGAACCCCTTCTTCCGCCCCTGGGGAAGCAAATTCCCGACTATCGGGGACTCCCTCTGCGCACCCTGCTGCCTCTCTATACCCGGGATGATATCTCGCTGCAGATTCACGGCAGCGGCTGGGTTCAGCGTCAGTCCCCATCTCCCGGTACAGCTTTTCAGGAAGGAATGGAACTGACTCTCTATCTCGAGGACAGCGCTTCCACTTCCGGGGAGTCAGCGGATGAATAAGATTCCGGAATTTCCCGGCGGAAAAATTTACCGGAATGAACATGGAATTCTCTGTGCAGAACTTGCAGGTGTTCACCTTCACAGCAGACGAAACCCGGTTAGAGAGGCTGAGAAGATCACCGGGAAAAGCCTTGGGGGGAATGAAGCCGAAATTCCGGGAATTGTGGTCTTCGGCCTGGGATTAGCTTACCACATTCGGGCTATCCAAAAAAATCTCCCCGGAACTGAAGTAATCTGCTTTGAACCCCACAGCCAATGGCTTGAGCTTCTGCGCCACACAGATGCGGATCTTCCGGAATGCAGAATTATCTGTCCGGATGCCCGAAACGACGGTGAGGACCCCGATTGGGAGAAGGAACTCAGTGCGCTGTTTCATGGAGGATACAGCCTATTTGCTCTGGATGTTCACAAGAGGGTCTACAGGAGTTGGTACGAGCGAATTCAGGAACTGAGCACCCGTTTCAGTAACCGGGACACCATTAACCGGAATACTCTGAAACGTTTCGGTAAACGCTGGATGGACAACCTCATTCAGAACTTTTTCCTTACAGATCAAACAGGGGATATTTCCGCCCTCGAGGGGATATTCTCCGGCAGCCCCGCCCTCCTTCTTGCCGGAGGACCGGGGCTTGAATCCCTGTCCGGTAATTTGAAAGATCTTGCAGAAAAGATGCCTCTATGCGCGGTGGATACCGCATATCCCTTCTGTCTACGGCATGGAGTCGTGCCGGATTTTATATTAGCTGTGGATCCTCAGTACTGGAACACGAAACACTTGGAGCGGATAACCCAGTTTTCCATCCCGGGCAATTCCCCCCGCCCCATTCTTATTAGCGAAACCTCCGCCCACCCCAGAAGTTTCAGACTTCTTCACGGCACCCCCCGATTCTGTCAATCCATGTTTCCCCTTGGTGAATATTTTGAGCGGCACTACCCTCCCCGGCCAGCCCTTGGTTCAGGAGGATCGGTAGCCACCACAGCCTGGGACTTTCTGAGATTTCTCGGCTGCAGCCAAATTTACACAGCGGGCCTGGACATGGGGTTTCCAGGACATCAAACCCATTTCCGGGGCTCGTATATCGAAGAAACCCTGGCGGTCAGGGGAATACGATTGAAACCCTGTGAACAACACAGCTTTGAATATCTCATATCCGGAAATCCTGTGAAACGAAAAAATTATGCGGGTAATGAAATTCTCAGCGATTCAAGAATGGATATATTCTGTGACTGGTTTGAATATCAGCTGAGACAGAAAGATGCTCCGGGAACCTACTCGCTTACCCCTTTCAGCAGAGAGATTCCAGGGATGCAATGGATTGATATTCGGGAAATTTCCCAAGCGGGTACCTGTAGAAATGAAATACGGAAAATCCTGAAACCCTTCCGCCATAGCTGTGGCAATGGCACCGAAATACCAGATACCTCTCCGGTTCTCGATCCGCTAATGGATTCTATGGAGAGCATATCCCAGTTATGCCGAAGAGCTCTGAATCATTTAAACCAATACGAATCGGGACAATTGGAACTTGAAAAGCTGCTGGAGGTCCTGGATGGAGTGGACCGGACTCTTTTAGGCGATGACAGCAGACGGATCGCGGGCTTTTTGATCAACGATATAATGGAAAGCCTGGCAAAACTGCCCGAGGCATCAAATATTGAGGAAGCATTGCGGCGGAGCAGGACGCTCTACTCCAGATTGAGCGCTGGTGCACTGCAGACCGTTGAATTGATTCAGAAGAGCAAAAAACGGGTCAAGAATTTTCGGGAGTACACCGAAGATAAAATCAGAGGGGAAAACTCTCGATGAACGGTATGCTTTCCGACGTCCAGGCATACCGTTTTTTTATGCCCTTTGCATTTTTTATGCCCTTTCCAGGGGAACTCTTCTTCCCAGCCGGTCATTCCAGACATTCACATCGTCAGGAGCCACAAACTCCCTTGAAGATCCAAGTGTGCGACGCAGCAGATAGACCTCCCGGCAGTCGCCGGGACAGGATGCAATGAGTATTTCATCGATTAATGATGAATCTTCGCCCCCTTCCGATGCTTCCTTTCCCCATGCCTCGGTGAGTTCATATCCGGACCGGATTGGCTGGGGACCGCACTTTCGGGAATTATAGTATGCGGTTTTCGCTCCCTGGAATATGAGTCTGGGGTAGGCAAACGGCTCTAATGCGGTGACCCGGTACATTGGGACTGCAATAATGTTTCCAAGAATATCCTCCCCATACAGCAGCGGCTGGGGGCTCACTTCACTGTGAAAGCGTAAGGATATTTCATAAGGCCCGCTTTTACCCATGCTGAAATCCCCTGAAATGCGTAAGGCAGAACGGCGGATGCCTTCCAGACCGAGTCCAGCCCCGGATAAGGGCGTTGAGGAGGCTGAGGAATCCCCGGATGCAAACACAGAAGCCTTTAAATTTGCAGCCTCCTTTGGGTGACCGTGGACCGGTTTTTTCGATTTCAGAACCCGTTCCCGGTAACCAAACAGCAATGTATCATCTGTATCGGGGATCAGAGAGACGACCAGTGCCATATGATCCCCGTTATGAGCCAGGCTGTTGTTCAGAGCCAGGGCACACAGTTCTTTTAGACGAAACTGGAGATCGGGATGAAGCCCCAGGATTCCCCCTTCCAGCTCCAGTTTGGGGGTGGTGCCGCTCAGGCGTTGAGCCTGGGTTAATGCGTGTACGGTTATAAAGTGAAATACCCCTGCGGGAGATTCCCGGTTAAGATCAAACCGGCGAAGAACTCTTCCCAGTTCATCTCCTCCGTGACGCCGATACACGTATTTCATTATTGGGAGAAGATCGCCTTCCTGCAGCGGGGAATTTTGATTGCCAGGAACGGTTGATGAATATGAACTATTTTCCGATTCCGGGCCGGATCCGATCCCGGACCCATTCCAGGTCCCGGTCCGGAGATTTAGAAAGACATCCAGTCCGGCATCTTCTATGGCAGCCTCGGGATTAAAGTGGGGGAACGGACTTCCGCAGAGCATATACACCACAGATGGAGATTTCTTTTCGGCCTCCAATCTTTTAATTTCCTGGATTCCAGGTTGGAGCTGCTCAACCGTTCCCTCATGTTTCACCGCATTCATGGCTACAAAGATCCGGGCGCTGGGAAGCGATTCCCCGGATTGAAAAGCTATGCCCATCAGGGAGAAGTAGCGTTGACCGGGACCACGGGTTTCGAACGCTTTCTGAAACAGTTCAAAAGCGGGCAATCCGTCATTTATGTCAAAAGGCGGGGTAGTATTCTCTGCCATTCGGGGGAAGCTGTTAACCGATAACCGGAGGGCATCATCAGAGAAAATTTCGGCAGACCGTTGGGACCAGCAGCTTCTAAATTCGCTCAGCATTCGTTCCAGTTGATCCAAAGCCCGATCCATGTCTCCGTGCAGGGCAGCTTTTCCTTCGGGCTCATCGATTCCTTCGGGTTCTTCAAGTCCTTCGGGTTCTTCGAAAGCCGCCGCTTGGGAAAACCCGGTATTCCTATCCCCGTCATTTTGATCATAAAGGAATTGATGCAGCCGATCGGATGCTTGAATGAGAGAACTCTCCGAAGTGTACACCAGCATTGAACGGAGAGAGTGCAGCTCCCTAAGCCCCATGCCCCCCTGCCGATTACGTATCTGCTTCAATAGATTATTGCCCCCTTCCTCCGTACACCATACGGCTGACGAGCGGAAAAAAGACTCAATTAATTGACGCAACTGTCTAAGATGGGCGATCCGTGGATTATTCATATGGATACTCGTTTCATTTATGAAGTTCGATAATCAGCTCCACTTCACCCAGCGGCAGCCCGGTCTTTGCAACAATATCGTCGATTTCTCTCCCCTGATGATAGTAACCCATTACTTTATCCCGGGGAGAAGGTTCGTCACTCTCTGACTCGCTTTTCGGGGTTTCCATTGGGGAAACGATATCTCTTCGAGGTGGCGGATTTGGGGGTTCTTTCATATTAATCTGAGTTTCCTGGGGATCCTGCTTGTCCGGCGGCTGCTTCCGGGAAGTATCGCAAGGGGCCGTATGCCGGGATACAGCTGCGGTTTTACGGTACGCGTCAGTTGGATTGACAGCTTTCACTGGATTTTTTTGTATGCGTCGTGCGTTATCCAGAATTTCTTGATATCGACTGTCACGACTGTCCAGAAGAGTGTAGATCTGCTGCATTTCTGCTATGCGCTCTTCCACTTTCAGTTCAAGTTTTTTCAGTTTTTCTGATTCATGACTGATTATTTGGACGTTCATCTCTGTGGTCTGGTTCAGATCGGTGATCACTCCATTCACTTCTTTCTGAAGTCGGTCAATGAAGTTTTCGCTGTTATAATTCCGTATGATCTGGTGTCGTAATGCCAGATACATCAAGGCCAAAACGGCCAGATTGATTAATAGTAATAGTACGAAGTCCATAAATTCCTGCCGGGTTTGAATAGGGCTGACACTTCAGCCGCTGAAATTATGTTTACCGGAATACCGTCGAAGTGTTTTTTACCCGCTGATATCAATTCGGTTGCCCAGGTCCGGATCGCGGAACGGATCATCCTGTTCCGATCCTTCTTCCTGTTGATCCTGTTCTCCCTCCGGATGCTCCTTGGATGTGTCACGGTTTTTTGCCTGGTCGTCGTGAATTTTTTCCGGGCCGTCGGAACTTTCCTCTGTGGGTTGTACCTTTTCACCCATTTGCCTGGTCTTTTGCTCTATTTCCTGGGCTGCTATTTGCTGGGCGTGAAGGGGAGCTTCCTGCTGGGCGGCCTGCTGTTTGCTGACCAAATTCATTCTGAGAAAGAGATTTTGAAGATCCATTGGCCGTATTGACATATGATCCTGCTCCTCTGCTCATTCCCCGGGCCGTAATTCACTGCCGTAAGGGCGCTGACCGCCGGTTCCCATGGCATTATTACACGGGTTGAATGATCAGCCTCCCTTGGCTTTGATGGTCAAATCCTCCTCAATTTCCTCGTACTTGGTGACTTTGACCATGCCGTTTTCATTCACGAATGTAACGGACTTAAATTCGTTCCGAACATCCAAGTATGCATCCTTAATATTCACCTTCACACCGGCGAACACGGTACCGGATGCGGATATTTTGCCGTTGGCTTTGAGCTCGGCAAGATAGGAGTTCATATCGTTGCGTTCATCTTCAATTTCTGATAGACGTGTCTGAAGCTCCATTTGTTCTTGTTTAAATACTTTATATTTTTCTTTTCTGTCCTGGGGAATATTTTTCTTAACTTTGATATTTTTTTCCAAGATGTTTAAATCTTTCGACAACTCTTCAAGTCTGGATTCAACTTCTTTTTGCTCAGTAACCAGTGCATCAAGTTTTTCTTTGCTTTTGGGATCAAATCCAACCTCCAACTGGGTTTCGACATTTGCCACCGATCCGAGGCTCTTGGCGTTAATCTCTTCGGCAGCGGTAAGGCTTCCCCCTACAATGCTGGCCCGTTTCCCTTTACAAAGTATTTTCTTATCGCTTGAAACATGACTGTTGATAATTCCGTCGCTCACTACAACCATACCGGAAGCTTCAACATTGGTATTCTGAATAAACTTGGCGTAGATGTTTCCCCCTGCATGAATGGAACCACTCTCGCGACCGTTCATACCCTGGCGGATAATAATATCTCCCTCTGCATCAAGCTCGCATTTTCCCACGGAACCGGTAATTTCAATGTTTCCCGCAGCCTTGACGGAAAAACCGTCTTCCACATTTCCATTCACCAATACGGTGCCCAGAAAGAGAATGTTGCCGGTCTTCAGGTCCACGCCGTTGTTTACAACATATATGGGCTCGACGCTGACCTTGCCGTTTAAAAGAATTACTTGGCCATTCTTCTCGGCCAAAGCTGTGGTTCCGTCATCGCTGAGACGCACATTATTACCCACTTCCATTTCCACCGGCTTTCCAGACCTTGCCGGAAGGAGCTTTCCGGTGACTGTCTGACCGGCTTCACCTTTGCTGGGTTTCTTCAGTTTTGCCAGAACCTGACCGGCAACAACGTTGTTGATTTTATTCAATTCCTTATAATCAACTTTTCCATCGATTTCTTTGAGACGGATGCTGTTGGTATCAGTTTCAAAATTATACACGATTTTTCCGTCTTCACCATTCTTCGGTTTATCACCTTTAGCCACCAGGACCGGCTGACCGTACACCGGATTGTCCGCAAGCTCTTGAATGCTTTCGTCCAGATATCCGTACACCACACCGTTGGATTGGAGAAACGCCAGGATCGAGTTTTTGTCCGGATCGGCCCCCTGCTCTCCGGGCGTACGGATATTGATGTAGGCCTGCATTTCCATATCCTGAAGTTCAAAGGTGAGAATGGCATCCTGAGTTGGATCATGGCGTAGTTCGGCGATTTTTACAAATATGTTATCCGCCTTTTTAACCACCTTGCTGACCATGTTCTTATCTACACCGGCCACCTGTTTATGCAGGAGCATTTCCATTGCAGATTTTTCGGTAACTCTGACCCCATCGCCTTCAGGGGCACTAACCTTCATATACACACCGTCTTCATTCCGACGTACAAATACTTTTCCATCTTTGTTGGCGCTCATTTCGAAACTGATATCGAAATTACTTGGGAAGGTTTGATCTTCCTCAGAAGTTTCAGGACCGCTTATGGGATACGCCAGAATGAGGCAGGGCTTTTTTCCCACTCCCAACATTCCTTTGGAACCGGGGTCGAGGATTTCATATTCAATTTTTTTAACCGGGATGCCCAGTTCTATGGATGCCTGATGAAGTGCTTCTTCCAGACTGTTTCCTGAAACATTTACATAGCGGGCCCGTTTTCCAGCTTCGAGCTGATGCCGCATATAATCCTGTATCTGTTTCAGGTCAGGCATAATTAAAATATCCCTTTTTTTATATTCGTGAGTTTTGCTCTCAGCCGCATAATTGCCTTGGTATGGAGCTGGCTGATTCGTGATTCTGTAACTTCAAGAACTTTTCCGATTTCCTTCAATGTGAGGTCTTCGTAGTAGTAGAGAACCAGAACGGTTTTTTCTTTTTCCGGCAGTTCCTGGATGGACTGGATGATAACCCGTTTAACTTCTTCCTTTTCCACGATGTTGTCGGGATTAAAATTATCGGGGCTTTCAATGCTGTCGGCGATGGATACCTTGTCGTTGTCCTCGCCGGTATACCACACATCGTTGAGGCTCAGAATGCTGGTTCCGCTTACCCGGAGCATGGTTTTCTCATACTCCTTGTCGCTCATCCCCATCTCTTTGGCGATTTCCGCATCACTGGCGGAGCGTCCCAAACTTGCCTCCAGGCGGCGGATTGTGTCTTCGACCTCCCGGGATTTCTGCCGTACAGATCGAGGCACCCAGTCGATGGCCCGAAGCTCATCGAATATCGCTCCCCGGATACGGGTAACCGCATAGGTCTTGAATTTCACATGCTTATCGGGATCAAATTTCTCTATGGCATCGAAGAGTCCGAACACGCCATATCCAACAAGGTCATCAAACTCCACATTCTGGGGCATTCCCACGGCAACCTTGCCGGCAACATATTTTACAAGGGGCGCATACTGCTTCACCATTCTGTCCCGAATATCGGGATTTCCGGTTTCCTTATACTCCTTCCAGAGGCGCAACTCATCCTGTTCCGTATAGGTTTTCTCAGCCATAATTCCCCTCGCTCAGGCTTACTCTTTCTTCAACATTGTACTGATAGCCTGGGCAATCAACTTCGGATCATTCCCATCTTCACCTGCAGCCTGAGAGCCGCCTGTTCCCGAATGGTCTGACAGCGGGGCTCCGATTTCGCTGTCAGAGCTCTCCTCCCCCGGAGGAGATTCCTCTTCATCACTGAAAGATCCGTGATTAAAAGCATCGTTCATCTGACCGATATCCGGTAAACTGTCTACCGAACCGGCAAATTCTTCTTCATCTATACCCGCGGAAGATGAGGAATAACTGCTTCCGTCCTCATGCACTTCTTCCACCATGGATTCTTCATCATCAGTAAAGATGTTACCTGCATCACCGGACTTTCCGCTGCTTTGGTTTTGTACCGATTCCTGCTGAAACTCCTGTTCCAGGGTATTCACGTCCAGGTCATCGGAAGATCCGTTCCGTCCCGTTTCTGCAGCACCGCTGTTTACCCGGTCAACCGCCTGGCGCAGCGGATCAGCCTGATCTCCCCGTACCGGACCTGAACGGCCGGTTTCATGGCTTCCGCCTTCATCATCAACAACGATATCCACATTGCCCCCGGTTTCCACACTCAAATCTCCACCGAGACCGGAATCCAGGTTGTCGTCATTCCCCAGGGAAAGCTCATTGAGCAGTTCCGGCAGATACGTTTTCACAACAACATACCCCCCTGCTCCAAGTGCGGCTGCAATGATCCCGGAGAGGAGCATACGCAAAATTATTGTGGAAAGATCTATTCCGCCTATCACACCGCCAATAAGACCCAACACGAGGCCTGCAATGGCCGTTTTCAGGGCAAATCCAAGGGCTTTATCCATAACAGCACCATCTATCCCTAATATTATACCTTAAGCTACAAATTACCAACTGGTCAATGGCACTTATCTGGTGAACAATTTCTTCAGAAAGTTGCCTAAACCACCGCCTTCCCGGTATTCAATCTTCTCCAGCCGGCTTACAAGCTGCTGGACACAGGCACTGGCTTTAGAGCGTGGCTCAAGAACCGAGAAGGGTTTCTGTTTCTTCACCGCGTCCCGCACCGCCGTATCTTCAAAGACATAGCCCAGATAATCCACCTTGAGATTCAGAAACTGGGAGGCGATATTGGTCACTCTTTCAGCCACCTTTTTCCCCTCGGTAACGCTGGAAACCCTGTTAACAATCAGCTTGAGACTCAGACCAAGGTTATCAATCTCTGTTGCAATGATTTTAATAATTCCATACGCATCGGTAATTGCCGTAGGTTCCGGGGTAGTGACAATAATTGCGTCGTCTGCGGCTGCGATGAATGAGAGAACATTGTTATTCACACCTGCGCTGGCATCAATAATAATAACATCGGCGGAACTGAGCTCGGTAAGCTCCCGGATAAAATTATTCCGCTCCTCTTCTGAAAGATTGGCCAATTTGCTGAAGCCGCTGGCTCCGGCTACCAGCTGAATACCGTATTGGGTATCCATGAGAATATCCTTCATGGTCTTCTGCTTACGGATCAGGTGATAGAGGTTGTACTTCGGAATTATTCCCATAACTACATTCACGTTAGCCAGCCCGAGATCGGCATCCATGAGTACCACCCGTTTGCCCAGTTTTCCGTAGGCGATGGCCAGATTCGTGGAGATATTGGTTTTCCCCACCCCGCCTTTACCGCTGGCCACCGTGATAATCCGTGTTTTGGAATTCGCCAGCTGGGAATTCCCCTGCATAATCTCCCGTAATGCTTCTGCCTGATCAGCCATATTCTACTCCACCTTAACCTTTCTGTATTCTTCATCCAGCCGCTGCCGGTCGATTCTGAACCCGGCGAGTCTCAGCAGGAACTGTTTTGTATCGGCTGTCTTCAGATCATGGGGGACTGACTGGCCGTAGGTTATAAAACTCACTTCCTTGTTTTTCTCCCAAAGGCTGCTGATAACCGTTCCAAGACTCGTGGTTTCATCGGTTTTTGTAACCACCACTGATTGATAATTAAATGGTTCGAACTGCTGCATAATCCGCTTTATATCCGAACTTCTGGTGCAGGCACTGAGAGCAAGATGCACTTCCGCCTGTGCACCGCAGGATTGCAGAAGTGTATTCATTTTCCCCAGGGTCTCAAACTCGTTGGGACTGCGCCCGATGGTATCTATAAAGATCATGTCCACATCATGATAAATATCCAGCCACTTCTTCAGGTCATCCGGAGACTCGGCTGCTTCCACAGGAATATTCATGATTTCCCCGTAGGTTTCAATCTGTTTCTTCGCCCCGATACGGTAATTATCGATAGTGAGGATTCGCACGGTCTGTTTTGCGCCGCCGATTTTCCCCAAGTGGTACTGGGCGGCAAGCTTGGCTATTGTAGTGGTTTTACCCACACCGGTGGGCCCCACCAGCACTACCACCCTGGGCCGGGTTTTGGGACTGTCTTCATGAATTCCGATACTTTCGCCTATCCATTCAAGCACCCGTTGCTGAACAAGCTCGGGATTATCCAGATCATCAATGGAAAGGCTCCGGCACTTTTTCAGAACGTACTCTATATACTTGGCACTGAATTCATTCTCATCCAAAAGTTCCCGTATGGCGGAAATAGAGCTATGCTCGGTGTCCGCCCCGTTAACCGGTTGTTCACTCTGATGCTTGGTCACCGAACTGACATCGTCCCTGAGATTTTTCAACTCAGCAAGAATACGGGTCATAGTTACCGAATCATTCATTCCTGCGGCCTTTAAAAGCTGCTGTTTGGTTGTATCCAGAGCACTGCCGTTTCCTCCGCTTCGGGACGCTGCCTGATTGCGGTACGCCGCCTCGTTGAGTTTACTCTGAGCTGAGGCTGCTGCGCTCCGCGGTGGAGTATACGGATACCCCTGTGCGCCTGGATTTCGTGTGGGAGCGCTTCGCCGGGATGCTCCCAGAGGTTCAAGGGCAACAAAACCGCTGACCTCCACCGCATCCTTACGAAAGAGACCGAGAAATCCGCCGATCTGCCTCTGCCTTCGCTGTGTGATTGTAGCCTTGCCCCCGTATTTCTGGGTCACAAGGTCTTCCGCTTCCCTGTATGAGGAAGCGACTTCAGTAAAATATTCGTAACTCATGTTCCCCACCCATTTCCTTTTGTATCATATTTTCACCGATCATTCTCGTTCTCGCGTGTAGAAATTACACCAATTGATTCAATATTCACCTCAGGAATAATCTCAGGAACGGAAAGTACCACCAGATCCGGAATATCCCTCCGGGTTCCCGCCTTCACAAGTGGACGGGTGACCTCCTGGGTGAGCACAACAGGGAGATAGCCCATCTCCTGTACATGTTTCACCGTATTCATGCTGGCATTAATCCAGCGGCGGTGCTGGTCCGGGGGAAGTGCGGGCATGACCCCCGCAGCTGTCTGCTGACGGCTCTCTATAAGCTGCTGTTCAAGCTCGGGGTCCAGGGTAATAACATGGATGATCTTGTCATCATCCGCATACTGGAGACAGATCTGCCTTGCAAGCCCCTGGCGCACCTTCTCAATAAGATACGGAATATCGTCCTTGGCAATCTTCGCAAAGTCAGCCAGGCTTTCAAGAATACTCACCATATTCCTGATAGACACCTGTTCCCGGAGTAGTCCCTGCAACACTTTCTGGATCTCCCCGATACCCAGAATATTCTGTACTTCTTCCACCACGGCTGAATAATCTTCCCGCAAACCGTCAAGCAGGCTCTTCACTTCCTGTCTTCCCAGAATGCTTTCTGCATTTCGTTTAATCAATTCCGTGAGATGTGTGGCAATAATTGAAGGGGGATCCACTACCGTGTACCCTGCCCGTTCAGCCCTGTCCCGGTCATTCTCGCCGATCCACATGGCCGGAAGTCCAAATGCCGGGTCAGTGGTCTTTTCACCGTCAATATCATCACTTACTCCACCGGGGTTAATGCAGAGGAAGCTTCCCATTCTCAAAACTCCCCGGCCCACTTCAACTCCGCGGATTTTCAGACAGTATTCCGAGGGATCCAGCCGCATATTATCAATAATCCGAATTCTGGGTACGATCAGCCCCAGATCCAAAGCGGTCTCCCGCCGAATCTTCGTGATCCGTTCCAGAAGCTCCGCTCCCTGTTCTTTATCCACTAAAGGTACCAGCCCGTACCCCAGTTCGAGACTTATGGGATCAAGGGGGGCTACCTTGGGAAACTCCTGGGGCTGTTCTGCGGGAGCTGCGGACTTCTGAGCCGCCTGGTCCTTTTCCCTGGTTTCTCGCTCCTCGCGGCGTTGCCCAAGGCGGTAGGCCATAACTGCGCTCATCGCAGCAAGCGGCAGAAGTACATACCAAGGAAATCCCGGGAGGAATGCCAGAACTAAGAGGAAAATGGAGGCAATCCAGTATACCCGGTCCTGGCGGCCGAACTGTTGAATAAGATCATGACCGAAACTTCCATCGCTCACCGCCCTGGTAACGATCAAACCGGTGGCGGTGGAAACCAGAAGACTGGGAAACTGGCTCACCAGACCGTCTCCTATGGTAAGACTCACATAGGTGTTCACCGCGGTATTAAGATCCTCGCCGTGAATAGTAAGCCCTACGATCAGACCACCCACAATATTTACGACGGTAATGAGAATACCCACAGTTACATTACCCTGAATAAACTTACTGGCACCGTCCATTGCACCGTAAAAATCAACTTCTTTTTGAAGTTCCTGTTTCCGTTTTTGTGCTTCCTGTTCAGAGATGGAACCGTTGCTGTACTCCGCATCAATGGCCATCTGCTTACCCGGAAGGGCATCCAGGGTAAACCGGGCGGCAACCTCTGCAACTCTGGTAGCGCCCTTGGTAATTACCAGAAACTGTACGGCGATGATGATAATGTAAATTATCGCCCCGATCACCAGTCCCTCGGCTCCCTCGGCTCCGGTTACAAAACTACCGAAGGCCCGTACAATCTGTCCTCCGAACTCGCTTCCGTTGCTGAGAATAAGCCGGGTTGAGCTCACGTTCAGCGCCAGGGAAAACACCGTACTCACCAAAAGAATGGTGGGAAATATGGAGAAGTCCAGCGCTCGCACCGTGTACAGAACGATCAACAGTATAAGCAGCGAGAGAACCAGATTCGAGGCCTGAAAGGTGTCCAGAATAATGGACGGCAGGGGGATGATGAGCATCATCACCACAATAATTACACCGATAGCCACCAGGGCATCGCTTCGCTCTTTAAGAAAGGCGGTACTCAGCTGTGATTGAATATCGGCCATCAGCCTGCCTCCTTCTGATTATTCATTCGATACACCATCTTCAACAGCTCCGCCACGGCCTGATAATGCTGGGCGGGAATTTGATCTCCAATTTCCACATCTGCGTACAGGGCTCTGGCAAGGGGTTTATTTTCCATGACCGGGACGTCGTGCTCGGCGGCCAAAGCTTTCATCCGCTGGGCAATATGATCCTGGCCCTTGGCGGTTACCATGGGAGCGTTCATGCTCTCTTTCTGGTATTCCAGGGCAACTGCGAAGTGGGTGGGGTTGGTGACCACCACATCCGCTTCAGGAACCTTCCGCATCATATTCGACTGGAGAATCTCCCGCATTCGTTCCTTTAATCTGGCCTTCACCTGCGGATCCCCTTCGAAGTTTTTCCGCTCCTCTTTCACTTCCTGCTTTTTCATCTTCAACGATTCCCGGTGCTGCTTCCGCTGGAACCAGTAATCCAGAAGACTGAAAATAAGCATAACAATTGCCGCCTCAAGAATAATGAGAAAGGCAATATCGGAGATAAGAAACACCCCTTCCATGAAGGGTCTTCTCACCAGACCGGTAATCTCCTCGAGCCGGATAAACACATTAAAATAGGAGATACTCACCACGATGATCACTTTTACAATGCTCTTGCTGAGATTAAACAGAGCCTCGGTTGAAAGCAGGGTTCTTTTTATGTACTTAGGAAAATTGGGCGCAATCTTTTTGAAATCCGGTTTCAGAGGCTTGGTGGTAAAGAGAAATCCAACCTGAATAAGATTTCCCAGCACCGCCATAACAAAAGCCGTAATCGCCACAGGGAGGGTCAACCTCATAAAGAAGGAGAAGAATGCCCGAAACAACACCCCGCTGCCTTCCACAGGAGGGTTCGAGACGAAACCGAGATAATACTTCACCATATCCTGCATGGTGTTGAACATGCCCCTGCCGAAAAACGCCAGTACCGCAATGCTGCCCAGAAGGACGATGGTCGAGCTCACGTCCTGACTCTTTGCAACCTTCCCGTCTTCCCTGGCCTTCCGGATTTTCTGTTCGGTTGGCTCTTCTGTTCGCCCCTCATCCTCTGCGGCGAACCACTGAAGGGTCATGTTTTCAAAGATAGGCTGCCCTGCAGATTCCCCATACCTCAATGGTTCGGGTATTGCGGGAACATACATGTGAGCGACTGCATCGGAATTCAGGTATTCAATCATATCTGGCTCCCCCTGAGCTGCATGAGCAGGCTCTCGATGATGCTAAAGCCGTTATCGAACACCGCACCGAAGGTATTCATGAGCACTGGGATGACAAAGAGCAGAATGGTAAAGGTAACCAGAATAGCCAGGGGAAACCCCAGCATCAGAAGGTTCATTTGAGGAGCAGCCTTTGCTAGCAGTCCCATGGTAACCTGTACCAGAAATAATGTGCCGAAAATAGGAAAGGCCATGGCCATGGCCTGACGGAAAAGCACCGCCATACTCCCAATAAACACCTCCATAAAGACTCCCCGGGCACGGATCAAATCCGCCGCCCGGACAGCCTGGAAGCTCACCAGAATCCCGGTAAAAAACAACTTCTGAAACCCGTTAATAATCAGGAAAACCAACATTGCTACCAAATTAAAAAACTGACCCATCAGGGGGATCTGCTCCTGGGCCATGGGGTCGAACACTGCCGAGGCACCGAACCCCATCTGCATAGTGAAAAATTGCCCAGCACTCTGAAACGCCATGGTTATAAGATTCAAAATAAAGCCCTGAATAATCCCGATAAAAGCTTCGCCGATGAGTAAAAAGACATATTTAAGTCCGAAGTCCGCCACAGCGGCATCCGCCGCAGGAAGTCCCATGGCGGAAAAATTCACAACTTCCTGCTGCAGGCTGGTGATTTCAGCCACATTAATCCATGGCAGAATAAGAACAGAAGTGAGAAGGGTCAGCCCCACCCGGGCCATTCCCGGAAGGCTTGAGGAGGAGAACAGCGGCGCAACAGAAAGGAGTGCAAACACCCTTGCGAAAATGAGAAAAAATACTGCTGCCTGGGGCCCGAGTTCATTCCAGAACACTGTTCACCTATCCTCCGATTACAGAAATCTGATTAAAAATTCCTGTGGTAAAATTCACCAGCATGGCCATCATCCAGGGGCCGAGAAACATAAGGGTAATGAGAATTGCCGCAATTTTTGGCACGAACGTCAGGGTTTGTTCCTGGATTGATGTGGTTGCCTGAAAGATGGATATAATTAGACCCACAACCAATCCAACCAGCAGAAGCGGCGCACTGAGCACCAATATCTGGAAGATTGCCGAGCGCATTAGTCCCATGGCGGTTCCCATGTCCATATATTTCCTCCCTTCGTTTTTTTTCACTCACCGGCCAAATTACACGACCGGCTATTTGCCGTTCTGCCTTATCCATCACGATCCGGCTAATTGAAACTTGCCACAAGCTGCTGGGTAAGCAGCCCCCAACCGTCCACCAGAACAAAGAGTATCAGCTTGAACGGCAGCGATATCATCACCGGCGGAAGCATGATCATCCCCATTGACATGAGGGTAGATGCCACAACCATGTCGATAATAATGAACGGAATGAACAGCAGAATTCCTATCTGAAACGCTACGGTAAGTTCATTCAAAATGTATGCGGGGATGAGCACATAGGTTGGCACATCCGCAAGATTGTTCGGTCGTTCCAACCCGCTCATCCGCATAAATAGCCGGATGTTATCCGGACTCCCCTGCATTTGGCGGTACATAAAATAGCGCATCTCATCTTCAAACACCCCGTAGGCCTGTTCAAGGTTGATCTCTCCCTCCGAAAGAGGCACAAAGGCATCCTCATAAATCAGATTAATGCTGGGCCACATAATAAAGAGAGTGAGAAACAGGGCAATGCCCATGAGAATCTGGGTGGGGGGAACCTGCTGAAGGCTGAGGGCCCGCTTCACAAAGTCGAGCACAATGGCCAGTCTGAGAAAACTGGTCATCATCACCACTATAGAAGGGGCAAGTGTTAATACGGTAAGCAACATGAGCAGCTGCAGCGAGAGAGCTACTTCCTCCCCGGACTCTGCCTGCTGAACAGACAGATTCACAAAAGGCAGCAGCTCCTGACCACCCTGTAAATCGCCGATCAGGTTGTTACCAACACCAGGGGCCTCAGGCGACGGGGCCGTCTGCTGAGCGCTCAGTCCGGACAGATTGACGCCCATGAGCAGGATCAGTGCAAGTATCAGCCTGATCACCCCGGCCTGGCGGCGGAAACTTCCCACACTCATAGCTTTTTCAGCCTTTCCCGCTGTCTGCGGACAAAGTCGAATCCGTCGCTTTGGGGAAGATCCTCAACCGGTGAAGATGGGGTACCGGTGGAACCGGCAGCGGAACGTCCCGTGTCCCCGGGCCGGGATTCGCCTGTATTGAAGAAACTGCCCAGAAGCTGGGAGAAATTTCCCTTATGAAGCTGCTGCCGGGAAGAATGGAGCCGCATTTCATCCACGGTCTCCTTATCGTCGATCTGGGTAATCAGATTAACGCCGCCATCGCCTGCGCCCAAAAGATACACCTTCCCGCCCACATCTATGACATGAAGAGTTCTTCCCCCGGGAAGATTCTGATTGGAGAGCACCTGTATAAAGCTGCTACTCTCTGCCTGGGAAGCCTTGCTTTTTCGAAGGATGAAATACAGGCCGTAAATGAGTCCAACCACCAGCGCAAGAACGAGAACCATGCGAAGCAGATCCCAGAATCCGAATACGGCAAGATCTTCACTTCCCGCTTCGTCCTCCGGGCTTACATCGTCAAAGTCGAATGTGAGATTTCTCTCATCCACGCTTCGCTCAGCCGGGTCATTGGAGATTTGATTTGATGATTCTGTATCGGTTTGATCGGCGCTGTTCTGCTGTGTACTCCGGCTTTCTGTACCGGCTCCGGCGGTATCCTCTGCCTGATTTTGGGCAGCGGCACCAGCCTGTTCGCCTGTTGAGGCCCGGTTTTCTGACGGGGATGAATTTTCTCCGTCAACCCGGCCCGGGACCTCTCCTGCAGCACCGGCTCCCTCGACGCCGGTGGCCTGCTGGGCAAATCCCGCAATAGCCGTACACATCAGCAGCAGCGCAACTAGTATTGCGCGTCTCAGTTTTCCCCTCCCAAAGAAACTGAAATACAATGAGCCGAATACCCTTTATGGGGCATTCAAGACTCATTGACTGCCATGTCTCTGTATGTATTCTACGATATTGTGTTCATTCTTTCCATAGGTGAAACGATCTCTGTGACACGAACACCGAAATTTTCGTCAATTACCACCACTTCGCCCTTGGCAATGAGCTTATGGTTCACCAAAATATCCACCGGTTCGCCCGCAAGCTTGTCCAGCTCAATAATGGTACCTTCACCCATTCCCAGAATGTCCTTAATCAGCTTTCTGGTTCGCCCCAGCTCGACGGTCATTTCCATGTACACGTCCATGAGAAGACCGATGTTGCCCTGCTCACCAGAGCCTGCTCCAGGTCCTCCAAAGCTGGGGAACTGAACACCCTGAACCGCCGGACCTCCGCCCATTTGACCCTGCATACCCATCTGGTTCTGCATGCCCATCATGGCGTTTCCACCCATCTGGCCGCCCATTTGATTTCCGCCCATCTGCATTCCGCCCATTGAGGACATATCCTGGCCCATACCCTGCTGACCCTGGGCACCCATATTCATGCCGCCCTGATTCTGCTGGGCGGAGGCATCGGGCATCATAGCCCCAACAGCAGCTGCGCTGAAATATTCAATAATGGTACCCACAGCCTGACCATCTATGGTCATGGGATAGTTCAGGCGAACATATTTCCCACTGAGACTCACCTCGCCCTTTGACCCGCTGCCACCAACCGGCGGATCGGTCATCACCGACAGACCGCTCTTATCTGAAAGTGAGGTAAGCAACGGTCCGGTAACATTCTGAAACGCCTCCTGCAAAGCATTAATTGAGGCATCATCCAGCTCCACCCCATCCATACCCTGCATGGGACCGGCAATTTGCAATGCGGTATCCACGTTCATAATAAACCCGTGGTCTCCCTGCACGCCGTCGGTGAGGTTCATGCTGACAGTTACCACCTCATCATTCAGGCTTGTGGTAACCATTTCGCCATTCACCTGGTCAACCTGGGGCTGCCCCAGACTCACGGACTTGGTCAGCAGCATGGCAAGGTTGGAACCCATGGTATCGGTTGCTTCGTTCACCACGCTAGAAAAATCCCTCACCTGGCTGTCTTTCAGACCCTCCGCACCCGCAGGAGCGGGTTCGTCAAAATCCATACCTCCGGCACCCTGCAACAGAGCATCAATTTCGTCTTGGGAGAGTGATCCATCACTCATACTAACTCCTTCAAAGGTCGTTGCCAGGCTCGGCGCCAATCAGCCAAACTATTCAACTTCTTCGGCTTCAGCAGCCAGCTCCTCGAATTCCTCTTGATCAATATCTTCCAATTTTTTCGTAATTTGCACGGCAAGCTTGTTGCCGTTTCTCCCGGGCTTACACATGAATTTCGGTTTGTTTCCGATTTTCAAAGCCATGGGATCACTTATTCTAACATTCGGCAATCTCACCACATCACCTGAGCGTAAAGAAAGAACATCCCTCACAGTGAGTTGCATATTCCCGATTTCAGCCACCACATCCACCTCGATGGCCGATAAACGCTCTCTTAAAATCTGAAGATTCTCGGTGGTGGTTCCCCGCCGTACCGATGAATACCAATATTGGGCGGACAGTTTGGAAATAATGGGCTCAATGGTCAAATAGGGAATACAAAAATTCATCATCCCTTCCACCTCACCCACCTTGGTTTCCAGGGTTACCAGAACAACCATCTCGGTGGGAGGAACAATCTGAGCAAACTGGGGGTTGGTTTCGATCTGTCCCAGACGGGGTCGCAGATCAATTACCTGACTCCAGGCTTCCCGCATATTTCCCAGAATCCGTACAATAATCCCTTCCATAACAGTTGTTTCAATATCGGTGAGATCCCGGGTTACCTTTGTTCCTTCACCCTGACCGCCGAAAAGACGGTCGATTATTGAGAAAGTAATGGCCGGATCGATTTCCAGAATTGCAGAACCTTTAAGGGGGTCCATGTTGATAACCGCCAGGGTTGTGGGGTTAGGAATGGAGCGTACAAATTCTTCATAGGTGAGCTGATCCACACTTGCCACATGAACCTGCACCAGACTCCGAAGATTGGCAGACAGTGAGGTGGTGGTGAGACGGGCAAAGGTCTCATGCATGATCGAGACAGTACGAATCTGTTCCTTGGAGAACTTATCAGGACGTTTGAAGTCATATATTTTGATCTTCCGGGTGTCCTGCTGAGTACTGGTGGTATCCTCCGCAGCATCAATATCCCCGGAAGAAATTGCCGTCAATAGCTGGTCAATCTCGTCCTGAGATAATACTTCAGTCATTTCTTCCCCTCTCCTGCTGCCGTTTCAGACAGTTCCGCTCATAAATTTTCTCACAACACCCGGAATATTGCAAGTACCATATATGGCATTATACCTGACGCCGGAACTAAGTATATCACCCGGGCACAACAAACGTCTAGTATTTCATGGATGCCGAAATTTCCGCATCAAACGGAAAACCGGATGTTTGGATACCCCGGGCCTAACCTCATATTCTTCTGTACAGGAAACTCCGGGACAATAACATTAGAAATCCAGAATTTGATATTTTGTAAAGGCCACACGCTCAACTTCCGGAACGATCTTTTGGATTTCCGCCAGCAATCGGCTTCTGATCTCATCCCGGTTATCTATATCCACCAGATACGAAGCGGAGCGGGATGCAAACCAGGTGTTCAACATATCCGTCAAGGGAACCTGTTGATTGATAATAGAGTTTGATATGGACGCATTGTCTTTTTCATAGCCCAGACGGATCTCCACCACAAATGTGCGGGAGACCTGATCATTGGTTACCCCCCTAAGTTCGGGGACTTCCGCAAACCATGAAAATACTGGGGGCGGTCCCTCATATGACTCGGAACGCTCGACCCTGTCCTGGCCCGGCTGATTTGCGCCCATGATATTCAAGGTGACCACCACAACCGTGACAATGAAGATGATGGCACCCACAATGATGGCCGCCCATTTCAATATTTGAATTACTATGGCTGGGAGAAAGCCGACTTTTTGCCCTCCCCCTCCTTCGGAACCGCCTTCATCTGCGGCAACTACATCATCATCACCATCGAGAAAATCATCACCCATGGAATCCTCCTGAAACATTGGAGACTGCAGTGCAGTCTCTGGTCAGCCGGAAAACCGGCCGGGTTATACTAACATATCGGAATATCCGGGTTCGAGTGTAGCCTTTTTTCCCGGACCGGAAAAGCACCGGTGCGAATTGCCTTAAATGGAATGAATGGGACAGCGGAATGTGTAGGAAAATCGTTTGGAAAGACGGAAGCGGCGGAGAGTCTTCCACCACTTCAGGGTATTAGAGATTTCCTTCGGAGAGAATAATAACATCCACCCGTCGGTTGTACGCCCTGCCCTCGGGGGTGTCGTTTTCCACAAGAGGTCGGTGTTCTCCCAGACTCATTACCTGAAACTGGGTTTCGTCCGCACCGAATTCAGAAAGAATAAGCATGGTATTCAGCGCCCGGGCGGCTCCCAGATGCCAGTTTGAAGGCCATGGACCGTCGGGATCGGTGGGCTGACTGTCAGTATGGCCTTCTACCCGGAAATAGCGTTCATCCAGATAATCTTCGGACAACAGACTGGCTAGACGTATGAGAATATCCCTGGTATCTTCAAGGCGGATTTCCGCACTTGCCACATCGAAAAACGCATCCGAAGCCAGTGAAATTACCAGCCCCCGCTCATCTTCGGTAACCCGGATCTGTTCGGTGCGGATTTCCGGCTCAAAAAGGCTCACCGCAGCCCGCCTGGCCTTGGCCAGGGCGCGCCCCGATTGAAGAGACGGAAGGGATTCAATGGTATTACCCAGTTCCGCAAGACGCCCGGCTTCCAGGGTGTTCCCCCCTTCAAAGTTTCCAAGGCCCTGAAAAGCTGCCAAAATCAGCTGGAATTCATAGCCGTCCACCTCGGCGGTGGTGAACATGAGAACGAAAAACGTAAGAAGAAGGGTTACCATGTCACCGTAGGTGAGCATGTATTCGGGCACCCCTTCGTCACATTTTTTGCATTTCTTTTCCTGGGCCATAGTTCAACCTTTCAATCCCGGCGGGTGTCCGGCATGCATCCGATCCCGCAGCTTGTACTACTGATTCGATTCCGCTCTAATGGGTTCCCGCTCCGGTGGAGGCAGGAAGCTCAAGAGTTTTTCCAGAAGGATTCGAGGGTTATCTCCCGACTGAATAGAGAGAATCCCTTCTATTACGATTTCTTTTGAGCGGGTTTCATATTTATCCCGGTCCTCAAGCTTGGACTTAAAGGGAATGAGTACAATATTCGCAAGCATGGAACCGTACATGGTGGTAATCAAGGCCGTGGCCATACCCGAGGCAATGCCCGACTGGTCCTCCAGATTTGCAAGCATGGCAATAAGTCCGATAAGGGTACCAATCATTCCGAAGGCGGGAGCCAAAGAGCCCCACTGACCAAATAGATTAATCCCGTCTTCATGTCTGCCCTGAATCTGGTTGAGTTCGGTGTAGAGTATGCTCTTAATAATTTCCGGGTCTGTACCGTCCACCACAAGCTGAATTCCCTTGCGCATAAATTCATTCTCAACTTCATCCAGATTATCTTCCAAGGCCAAAAGACCTTCCCGACGGGCACGTTCTGCAAAGGCCACCAGATCGGTGATCAGCTTTCCTTCTTTGAGATCGGGGACGTTGATGAGTATATTAATGTACTTACCAATACCCATTACCCGGTTCAGAGGGCTTGCGATCATTACCGCCCCGAGAGAACCTCCGATAACAATGAGAACCGAAGGAAAATTGACATAATATTGAAACCCCACGCCGCCGCCGATAATTCCGAAAATTACCATGCCCACGGAGACGCCGAGTCCGATCAGGGTACCTAAATCCATAGGATGCTACTCCTCGTTCTTGAAAGCACCGATTCGGGAGCGGTACTCGATAATCCGTTCCAGAAGAAGCTCATAGCTTTCCTTCACCACTAAACGCTTACCGGATAACATGGTAAGCGTCGAATCGGGGTTACACTCAATATACTCTATATGATGGGGGTTTACATAGTATACCTTCCCATCCAGACGGGTCACTTCAATCATGGTCCCCACTTCCGTTCAATTCCCCCCAGGGAAGACCGCCAGGCCCTCCGGGAGGAATAGATCATTCTATCCTACATCAATTACCGTTTCAGCGAAAGAAGTTCCTGGAGCATCTGGTCAGAAGTGGTAATAGTCCGGCTGTTTGCCTGAAAACCCCGCTGGGTAACAATCATATCTGTGAACTGTTCCGCCAGGTCAACATTACTCATTTCCAGAGCACCTGCGATAATTTTTCCCCGGCCTGAAGTGCCCACCGGACCCACATCCGCATCTCCCGAGTTGATGCTCACCCGGTAGTTGTTCTCTCCGGCTTTTTCAAGCCCGCCGGGGTTCACAAAGGTGGCAAGGGCGATCTGACCGATGGGTCGATTGGTGCCGTTGTCATAGATACCGGTAATGGTTCCGCTCTGGTCGATCCGGAAATCCTGGAGATACCCCATTCCATAGCCGTCCTGCCGGAAAATCTTATTGGAACTTGCGGCTGCAAACTGGGTTGAAGAGTTTTCGGTGCTTCCAACTTCCCCCAGATCCACGGTGAAGGTTTGGGTTATGGGATCTCCGGCTACACCTTCGCCAACGAAAGCCGGGTCAATATTTTCAACATCTTCAGGCAATTCGGAATCGGGAACCAGAAAACTGATGTCCACGTTCAGGTCTCCGGTATCGTCAATGCCTCCGCCGGGACTGGTAACGCTTTCAAGAATTCCGAAGTTATCGAACTGCAGCTGATAGGTATTGTCACCGTCGGGGTTGGCGGTGCCGTTCACCGCGATATCGGGTATTACCACATTACCCTGGGGATCGATAAGCTGAACCTCAGCATTCCATTCATTGGTTCCACCTACAACCTTGGTGTAGTTCACTTCGAGAGTGAGTTTCCGCCCATAGGGATCGTACACGTCTTTGCTGGTCCGCCATGTACCTTCACGGATCTCTTCAGGACCCGCTCCGGCGGGAATTTCGGGTGTATCCCGGTTCAGATTAGATGCCAGCTCCACAAGGGTGGTGGCCCGGGCAGGGTCTTTGCCGCCGATGGGAATCCGCAGATCTCCGGTTGAGGCGGAGGAATCAATAAACGTTACTCCGTTCACCGTCTCTGCAGTCCATCCCTGAACGCGCATCCCGTTGGATGGGTTCACAAGCATCCCCTCGGCATCCAAAGAAAACGCTCCCGCTCGGCTGTAAAAATCCTGATCCCCTTCACGGAGCATGAAGAATCCTTCACCCTGGACGGCCACATCGGTTTTCACTCCGGTGGTCTGGAGGGAACCCTGGGTGAAGATGGTATCAATGGAAGCTACGTTCACCCCCAAACCGACCTGCTTGGGGTTCACACCGCCCACCCGCTCATTGGGACGGGCTGCTCCCTGTTGGCTTTGGGAGAGAAGGTCCTGAAAGTTAACTCTTCCCTTTTTAAAGCCGGTGGTGTTTACATTCGATACGTTGTTTCCGATGACGTCCATCCGGATCTGGTGATTCTGGAGTCCTGACACTCCTGCATATAGTGATCGCATCATAGGGCTGCCTCCTTAGTCCTGTTTGCTCTGTGCGGCGTATGCGGATGCCGCAGCTGCTGCGCTTCCTTCCCGTATCCGGCTGACATCGGAAAGATCATAATAGGTTCCGTCTACAAGTACCTGGGGATATTCACCGCGGGTTATCTCCTGAACTTTTCCGGAAATAACATTGCCGTCCAGCACCACATCAACTTCCTTACCCAGCATGGAAGACGCCTGACCTGCTGAAAGCTGGGAAGCCAGAGTTTCGAAGCCTTTACTCATATTGGTCATCTGCTCAAGACTGGAGAACTGAGCCATCTGGGCGATAAATTCCCGGTCTTCCATGGGTTTGGTGGGGTCCTGGTTCTTGAGCTGCGCAATTAACAGGGTAAGATAATCATCTTTATCCATGGACTGCTTGATCTGCCGCCCGTCGATCTGAATGCCCCGGTTCACGTTGCGAACCTGCTCCTCAACCCGTGACTGCTCTGTACTGCTTAAAAGGTTTTCAAAGCTCAGCTGATTTCCGTCAGCCTGGCTTCCAAGCTGAACGTTGGATCTATCGATCCCGTTCAGGCTTCGCAGGCTTGCGGTGTCCACTGCTGTTGAACTGATACCTTCCATCATTTTCTCCCCGGAACCCCTGAAAGGTTCCTTTTTCTGATCCTGTATCCCGCCGGTTTGTTACCGGTCAGAAAGGATCAGGCCAATATATCAAGCGATTCAAATTCCCGGAGATAATTCCGGGCCTGTGCTATCTGGTTTTCAAAGCGGCCGGCCTGCTCACCGTTTCCGGCAAGACCATTGTCGTCCCCCATGGAAAAGGGTTCGGGAGTATCATCCCCGTTACCGTCATCAAGCTGAACGTCAACACTCAGGTCATCAAATCCCTGGTCCTGAAACATCTCCTTCAATTCACCGAGCATTTCAGTAAACGCCGCTTCCACATCCTTATTTTCGACAAATATTTTTCCGGCTACAGAGTTATCTTGGAGATTCACCTTAATCCGTACTCTTCCGAGCTTTTCGGGTTTGAGTACCATGCTGATTTCGCCGGAGTTCTGTCCCTTAAAGATGTAACGGGCCTGACGCACCACATCGCTGCCAAGCTGACCTCGGAATTGTTCCTTGAACTGGTTCATCATTTCCGAAGAACTCATTGTCTGCTTTCCGCCGGTGCCGGCCGACGAATTCCGGCCGTTCTGCCCGTTTTGAAGGCCGTCCGGGCCCCTGGTCAATGCCTCGTGCCCCAAAAACACCTGGAAATCCGAACTGCTGCTCATTGACGCCCCGGGCTGAACCCCGGACTGAGCGAACATGCTGTTGTTGAATGTTCCACCCTGCTTGGCACTGTCCCCCGCACCGCCGTCTCCCCCGTTGCCCTGAAATGCAGCGCTGCCCCCGTCGCGGGCCTGCTGCACCATGGAAGAGAGAACCTTGGAATCCCCGGCGTCCGCCGTCTGGGAAGATGAGCCTGGGCTGCCGGACTGGTTACCCCGGCCGGAAATGCGGTCCATACTCTGACTGAGAATGGAAGACTGTACGGTCCCGTTGTTTCCCGGGTCCCCTGTACGGGAGCTCGAGGCAACGGAGTGCTTTGCGCTTCCCTCTCCGTTTCTGCCCCCATGTTTCGCTGCGGTCATTACTTCTTCATTACCTTCTGCAGCCTTCCCGGAAGAGCGGGGACGATTTAATGATGTATTTTCCTGTGCATCTGCGTCGGATATACCCGGGTTCCGGGCAGCTTTTTGGTCTGCGGGGGATGCAGCTTCGTTTTGCTTCTCTGTCAGCTTTTCCGGGAGCTTTACTGATCCCTTCCCTGCGGCCTTCCCGGCGGTCTTCCCGGCGGCACGGGTGCTCTCATTCCCGGAGGATTTTTCTGACTGGCGTTGTTTCAAGCCACCTGCCATGTGATTCTGATCAGTATTCCGGTCTTTCGAAGCCTTCAGTCCTTCACCCGGGCGGCCTGTGTCTGCGACGCCTTTTCCGGCCTTGGCTGCCTTCTGTGCCGACTCACCGGTCTTAGCGGCCGCCTCTTTTTTCCTTTCCGATGTATGAGGGGACTCCTTGGCGGCTAGGGCCGCAGCATCCTGGCGACCCTCTTCACCACTCCGGGATCCCTGCCTTCCGCTCTGTTCTGCCCCGCGGGTGCTCGCCTGTTTAGCAGTTTTATCTTGTTTCAGATGATGTTTTTCCCCGGAATCGGCATGATCTTCCACAGACTGTTTTTCAGATGAGCCAGCCTGGTCTCCCTTTCGGGCTTTTTCCGCGCTTGCCTCAGCGGCGTGTTTTTCTGCTTGCCGGTTTGCAGTATCGCGGTCTTGAGCCCTGCGTGTGTACTCATCTCTTTCTGCGGCACGATTATCCGCCGCTATCCGTGAGGCATCACGGGAGGCTTCTGCTCCGTCTGTCCTATGGCTGTCAGAGGTTTCATTATTGTAGGATGATTTTGCGTAGAGTGGATCCGTTGCCGGATTGCCTCCCGCAGCTGTGCCCGCGGGAAAGCGGGAAATCTGCCCCGGCTCATGACTGAGGGGCTGGTACACCGGTTCACCCGGCGGAGTAAAATAATCTGAGAACTGTTTGCCCTGCACATCCCGGGGCATGGGATTCTGAACCCTGGGATGTTCCGGAATGGAAGAGGGGAATATGTCCGCTACGCTCAGATTCTGCATGCTTCCTCCTGCAGAGCCCGGCGCAGCGCCAATCTATGAGTCGGTTGGTGAATCCAGTGAAGGTTTTTGGGTCATCTTCCGCTGGATTGCCGCAGCCCGTTCTTCGGGCAGCAACGACAAATAGGTGGATACCAGTGAAAAAGTCCCTGCCTCATCGGCAAGTTCCTGCACCATTCTCAAGGTATCGATGAGAAGCTGATCATCGTACTCATTGAGGATGTCCACGGCATCCTGGGGGCGCATGCTGGTAAGATCACGAGCATTCTGTACCAGGCCTGCTCTTCTATCATCGTACCGATTCAGTTTTTCATTAAATGAATTTTCACGGTCTGACTGGATCTTTTCCCGTTCTTCCAGTTGGGATAGACGTTCCTGATACGACTCCATCTCCTGGCTGAGCTGTTCGCGGCTGTTTTCCAGTGTTTCCAGATGCATATCTATGGCGAGTTCCCGCTTGGCCAACTCCATACTATCCAGGAGCTCTACATCTGAATAATCCACCGCCACAGTTTCCTCTGGGCTGAGATTAAGAAGATTCAGTACAGGCCCGATGAGGGGGCGGGCATCTATGAGACCCAGAATATCGAACCAAATTGTTCCCCCCAGCAGTAATACCGCCACCAGGACAAATAAAAGAAAAATCCGAGGGGCGACATTCACCCTGTTATAACGTGCCACGGTAACCTCCTGCTATCCGGGAATTGGCGATATCGTCAATTTCCTTCGCTTCTTCCCGAAACCATTCTTTCCGGTATTCTGCTACCCGTTTTTCCTTGATTTTATTTATGGCCTCATACTCTCTGCGAACTTCCGTATAGGTCTTGAGTACCTCTTCCTTCCGGATATTCGCGTTGTCCAAATCCTGCCGAAGTTCACGGGTTTTCTCTTCAATTCTTCCAAGGTACAGGGAACGGGAAAGATGATAATCCATATCGTCGCCCCCATCTGCAGAAAATACCGCACTCCGTTCCCGTTGCAGCAGCTGTATCTGGTTTTCTATTCTGGAGCACTCGGCCTGTGCCTGCCCCAGCTTGAGTCTCCACTCCTCCTCCTTATGGGCCCGGAGGCGGAGAAGGGGCTCAAGTCGGAATTGGAAGCGTTTCATTCCGGAACCGCCTGCGAGTCGGCGGTTTCTGCTTCACCGCCCGGGATCACCGCTTCCCCCTCCCGGGACTCTGCATCCGCGTTCGCATCTGCTGCTTCTGCTGCCTCCGCTTCAGGCAGAGGTATCTGAAGTCCGGAAATATCCGACAATCCCTGGAAGGTTTCCCGGAGCGAAGATTTCTCAGTAATACTCTGCTGGAGAAAGCGCAGGAACGAAGGGTTCCGTTTGATTGCCTCGTCCAGTTCAGGATTGTTGCCGGAGGCGTATGCTCCGATATTTATCAGGTCTTCATTTTCCCGATAAAGAGCCATCAGCCGCCTCACTGCTCCCGCAGCTTTTTGAGCCTCCGGCAGTGATATTCTGGGAGCAAGCCGGGACACCGAATCAAGCACATCTATGGATGGATAATGATAGGCCTGAGCGAGACGGCGGCTGAGCACCATGTGTCCGTCCAGTATTCCCCGGACATTATCCGCTATCGGTTCGTCCATATCATCCCCGTCTACAAGAATGGTATAAAAACCGGTAATCGTACCCTTTTCCCCTGTTCCGCAGCGTTCTAGGAGTCGGGGAAGGGTGGAAAACACCGACGGAGGAAAGCCTCTGGTTGCAGGAGCTTCTCCGATGGCCAGCCCGATCTCTCTCTGGGCTCTTGCGAAGCGGGTAACCGAATCGAACATCAGCATAACGTCGTTGCCCCGGTCCCGAAAATACTCGGCAACTGCGGTAGCTATATAGGCGGCTTTCAACCGCGCTACAGGGGGCTTATCGCTGGTGGAAACAATGAGTACCGAGCGTTTCAGCCCCTCCTCGCCCAAATCCTGCTCGATAAACTCCCGAACTTCCCTTCCACGCTCGCCAATGAGGGCAATGACATTAATATCCGCCGAGGTGTTTCTGGCGATCATACCCAGCAGGGTGGATTTCCCCACCCCGGATCCGGAAAAGATGCCCATCCTCTGCCCCTTGCCCACCGGAAGAAGCCCGTCGATGGCTCTGATTCCGGTACTGACCTGTTCTCTAATGCTTTTCCTGTTAAGAACATCCGGCGGTGAGGCCATGGCAGGATAATGCATACCCGAATGAATATCGCCCTTCTCATCTATGGGTTTACCCATGGAGTCCAGAACCCTTCCGAGAAGTTTATCGGAAACCTGCACCTCCAGCCGCCGACCGCTTGCCACCACAGAGGACCCGACCTCAATACCCTGTGGCTCGCTGAACGGCATGAGCTGTACTATGTTTCCGTGAAGCCCCACTACTTCCGCATAAATTGGTTCATGCCCTGCGGCAGGATATATTTCGCACAGCTCGCCCACAACCGCCTGGGGGCCGTGACTTTCTATGAGAAGTCCACGTACTTTCTGGACGGTGCCCATAAAGAGAATGGTTTCTATGCTCTGTACGGTTTCCACATATTTGGCAAAACGCCTCATTCTCCCCTCCCAAGGAATATGCCGGCGGTCAAACCGGCCGGTCGGAACAGCACATTCCGGAAACCGGCCGAAAGATCACAGGAGATTATCCGGATCTCTGCTCCGTTTTGAGGAGGCTATGGGCATAAGCTCAATAATCGCCTCTTCAATTTCCCGCAACTGGGATGAAATCCGGGCATCAATCTGACCGAAGTCGGTTTCAATAACCGCACCGCCGGGATCCACCGAAGAATCCTCCATGACGGTTACATTTTTCACCCGCTCTATGCGGCTCATCAGTTCTTTCGTATGTTCTGTGGTGGTTTTCAGATCGTCGATATTCACCCTGATATTTACATCAGCCTTAGTCTTTAGTTTCCTCAGGGCCTGGACAACATTATTGATTACCACATTCCGCTGATTCTCGCTGATAACCTTAATCACTTTTTTCGCTATTTGGAGAACCAGCTGAACCAGCTGAGCTTCGCTTTCTTCTATTACCTCATTTCTCCGCTCAATGGTTTTGCTGATAATCATGTGAAGACGGTCTATTACCCTCTCCACTTCCGAGCGTCCGGAATCGTATCCGCCTTCCCGCCCTTCATCGTAGCCCTTCTGAAAAGCTTCCTTTTCTATGTCTTCAGCCTTCCCCCGGGCCTCGTTCAGGATTTTATCAGATTCAGCCCGGGCATCTTCCACAATCTGCCGGGCTTCTTCCTCTGCCTTTTCTTTGTCTTCCTGGGCGTTTTCGGTCTTTTTCCTCACCTCTTCAAAGGCTGTGGTTTCGGCTTCCTGGATAATCTGCTCGGCCTTCGCTCTGGCTTCGCTTTCCATACGGGCCTTTTCTTCTTCCCACTGGGCCTTGAATGCTTCAGCCTCCCGGCGCAGCTCATCTGCGGTGGGACCGCTGTACTCCTCCACTTCATCCACCGGACTAAGTTCCTGCACGGCGGCGCCCGCCCCGTGCTGCTGGGGTGAAAATTGGGGGAAGGCTGCTTCGGGAGGAGATATATGTACTTTTTCCTGTGACAGGTTGAACTCCCCGTTACGGAATACATTTTTCGCCATGGCTCCCTACTCCTTTGAACCTGTATGGGAAGAGGCCGGACCTATGGGTCCGGACGCAGGCACGCACGCGGGTCCGGACGCAGGCACGTACCGAGTAAAATTATACCACAAGTTCATCTTCACCGGCCCGTGCAACAACAATTTCGCCCTGCTCCTCAAGCTTCCGGATAATGGAAACAATCTTCTGCTGAGCTTCTTCCACATCCTTCATCCGGATGGGACCCATATACTCCATGTCCTCTTTCAGCAGCTGACTGGCACGTTTGGACATATTCCGGAATATCTTATCCTGTACTTCAGTATCCACCGACTTTAGCGCCTTAGCCAACTCGGCAGTATCCACTTCCCGCATAACCTTCTGAATGGCCCTGTCGTCCAGCATCACGATATCTTCGAATACGAACATTCGCTTCTTGATCTCTTCTGCCAACTCGGGGTCTTCTTCTTCCAGGCTCTCTATAATTACTTTTTCGGTGGAGCGGTCAACCAGGTTGAGGATCTCCACGATGCTTTCAACACCTCCGGCGGAGGTGTAGTCTTCGGAACTGAGGGTTGAAAGTTTCTTCTCCAAAACCCGTTCAACCTCCCGAAGAACTTCAGGGAGCGTCCGGTCCATGGTGGCAATACGCTTGGCCACATCCGACTGAATATCATGGGGTAGACTTCCCAGAATTACCGAAGCCTTATTCGGTTCCAGATACGCCAGAATCAGCGCAATGGTCTGGGGATGCTCCTGCTGAATAAAGTTCAGCAAATGGGTGGGATCGGTTCGCCGGATAAAGTCAAAGGGGCGGACCTGAAGACTGGATGTGAGGCGGTTGATAATATCCACCGCCTTTTGGCTTCCGAGGCTTTTTTCCAGGAGTTCCCGGGCATAATCGATGCCCCCGGTGGTGATGAAGTCCTGAGCCATCATCAGTTCCTGAAATTCGGTAAGGACCATATCCCGCTCTTCAGACTCGATACTTTCCAGTCTTGCGATCTCAAATGTTAGGGTTTCTATTTCATCTTCCCTGAGGTGTTTGAATATTTCGGATGATATTTCGCTTCCCAGGGTGACCAGAAAAATGGCGGCTTTCTGGCGGCCGTTCATTTCACGTTTCTGGCCGCCCCGTTTTCCACCTGCCTGTGACTGCTTAGCCATATCCTACTCCTCCATCAGCCAGGTTCGGATCAGCTGTGCAACATCCTCGGGATGTTCTCTGGCCATATTGATGGCATTTTCCTGCATCTCAAGCCGTGCACGCTCTTCAACCGACATTTCCACTTCTGCGCTTTCTTCTTCCGCACTTCGAAGGGCGGCTTCACGCATTGCCTGATGCTGCCGTGCAAGCTCTTCTTCCCGCAGTCGACGGCGACGCTCGATTTCCCGGGTAATCAAACGGAATACAATAAAGACAATCAGGAGAACCACAATACCCAGCAGAGAAAAGAGAATAATCTGCTGTGTCTGCTGGCGTTTGCGAAACTCGTCGTCCTCCGCCCGATGCTGCTCACTTCGGTCAAAAGGAATGGTTCGAACCGTCACCACATCACCCCGGTTCTGACTGAACCCCACCGCTCCCTGAATCAGCTCCGTTGCTCTATCCAACTGTTCCTGACTCACAGGAGAGTAGGTTCTGTTAATGCTCCCGTCGGGGTTTATATCCACCTGGCCGTTATCCATATACTGCCATTGCCACACACCATCGATGGCCACCCCCACGGAAATCCGCTCAATGCTGGGGGAACCGGTCTCAGTTGTCACCTGGCGGTTAATTTCGAAATTTTCCTTATCCTGGCTTCGGCTGTATTCCCCCACAAGCCCTTCAAGGTCCTGGTAGCTCGGCGGAGTCTGACCTTCCACCCCAGGAGGTCCTTCGGGATTGAACCCGCTTCCCTGGTAGTTTTCATCGAAGTTTTCCCGGGAACGAAGAACGTTCAGGGTGGTTTCCCGCTCACTGAACGGCGTGGCCGGATTGTCCGGGGTGATCACAATAGGAAAAAACTCTTCCTTCTCGGTCTGCCGGTTTCCGTAGTCCAGATCCACTTCAATATTGAGAATCTCAATTCTGTCTTTAGTAAAAATGCCGGACAGGGAATTTTTAATCTGCCGTATATACTGCTGCTCAAGCTCCCGCTTCAGCTCCAGCTCCCGTTTGTTTAATGAAAGACGGTCAAAATCCGCCATGCCTTCGAAATCGTTGAGCTTCCGTCCCGATGTATCTGAAATGGTGATGTAATCGGCGGTAAGTCCGGGAACCGCAAACTGCACCAGTTCCTGAATCCCTTCAAGTTCGTTACGGTTTTCTACGATATCGCTGCCGGGTTTGGGGGTAATAATGATTGAAACGGTGACCGGATCCTGATCTTCGGAGAACAGGGTTTTTTCAGGCATGACAATGGTTACGCTTGCATCGTCCACATCGTCCAGGGCTTCAATATGCTGTATGAGCTGATTGGTAATGGATCGGCGAAGGTTCACATCCCGTTCGTAATCGGTGATGGTCCAACGGTCCATATCAAAAAGTGCCCATGGGTCGGTATCCCCGGGCAAAAGCCCTTCGGTGGAAAGGATTGCCCTGGCACGCAGTGCGGTGGGGCGGTCTTTCACCATGAGAATATTGTCGGCGGTTACCTCATACTCAATACCTTCGGTGTCCAGACGAGCGCCGATCTGCTGGCGCAGCGTTTCATCGGTTACCGGTTGAGTGAGAATTGGTTCCATACTTGGAGACGCACTGAAGAGTATCAGTGCCGTTACACCGGCAATGGCCGCGAGGCCGACGCCGATGAAGATTATCCGCTGTAGAGTTGACCATTTAGACCATATGGTCTTTATCTGGTCAAACAGCTTCTTAAACCATTCGTTCATATCCCCTCCCAAAGAACTGAACGGAAAAGCTGCACACCACCTGCAAGAGTCAGGCAAAATTCCGGAGTGGCACAAAGGCCGGTGGGCTCAGAAATCCGAGCATTTCCACTGGCGGTGCCTATCAAAGAACAGAATGTGCAAACATAGACCTACACAAATGGAATTCTACATGGAAAAAACATAAACTTCCAGTGATAATTGAGATAAAACACAAAAAAAAGCGCCTCGGATGCTCAACAAGGGGTTCAGCCGGGCGCACACACACTGTGTTAGGAGATTTTTTAGATGTATTACCGGGGAAGATCACCCCTCCCCGGAGAGTGCCGTTAGCGTAATGTTGTAATATCCTGATACGCCTGAACCACCCGATCCACTACGTTCTTGGTAATACTCAGGCTTAGGTTTGCCTTGGCCATGGCTATTGTCACATCGTGGGGATCCACGGAGTCGGGATCGGCTACTGCCTGAACCGAGATATCATGGGCGAACTGCTGTTCCTGGTTCACCCCTTCCAGGGAGTCGAAGAGCATCTGACCGAAACTTTTCTGCCCCTCCGGTGCACTCAAGCCCTCATTACCGACATGGGAACCGTGGGTCTTGTACAATGCAAACTGATCGCCGGAAACCTGAGCCGGACTTAGAAAATTCCCGCTGAATTGTATACTCATAGTTCTCCTCCCGGTATTAATCCTCGACCTTCAGGCCGGGAACTTAAGGTTTTTCTTCCGGGGATTAGCGGCCGATTTCCAATGCCTTCATGAACATGTTCTTCGCACCGTCCACAACTGCGATATTTGCGTCATAACTCCTGGATGCGGAAATGAGGTCAGTCATTTCCTCCACCACATTCACATTGGGATACTCCACATATCCCGCCTGGGGCCCCGCCTTGATTGCATCCGGGTGGGTGGGGTCATATACCAGCCGCAGGGGATCATCCATATCTTTATCGATCTCCACTACCTGCACACCGCGGCCCACTCCCGAATCCAGGGCCTTGGGAAAATACTGACTTTTCCAGGTTGTTCCCTGAGCGCTGGGAGCCACGATCACCCGACTTCGCCGATAGGGCCCGCCTTCGGGGGTCCGGGTGGTCTCCACGTTGGCAATATTATTGGCAATTACATCCTGACGGAGCCGTTGGGCTGTCAGTCCGCTGGATGCGATATTTAGAGTGGAAAACATTCCCATTCAGCTGCCTCCTTACTGCAGTACTATATTCAGATTATTAAAATTATGATTCACCGCGCTGACCATCAGGTTATAGGACAATTGGGCGTTAATAAAATTGGTAGATTCAACTTCAATATCTACGTTATTTCCGTTGTTTTTGGCTGTGGTAAGAAAATCGGTCACCCTTCTGGGAACTACGGTGCGATAGTCAATTTCCCGGTCGAAAGCCACATGTTTATCGTTGGTGAGGTATGCATCGAAAACCTGACGATTTTCGCTATCCAGGGCCTTCTTCAGGCTGGTTTCGTAGTTCACTTCCTGGCGTTTGAAATTCGGGGTGTCTGCATTGGCAATATTATTGGCCACTACTTCCTGCCGGTAGAGGTTCACACTCATATTACGCTGGAGGATATCCAGGCTTTTACCCCAGTTGTTATTGGTATACATAATCCCTCCCGAAGATTACTCTGATTTCATCATCGGAAGGGAATGAAAAATGATAAGGGGTTTTGCCCTGTTTTTTTGAAAATCTGAGCCCCCTCCACCCGGCGAGAGGCCGGGCTTTGGGAATCCGGGCTTTGGGAGGCCGGGCTTTGGGAGGCCGGGCTTTGAGAGGCCGGGCCTACAAGATATAGCGGCTCAAGTCCTGATCCTGAACAATATCGCTCAGACGCTCCCGCACATACTCGGGGGTAATTGGAATAGATTGTCCGTTCAGCTCCGGGGCGGTAAAGGACAGTTCTTCAAGCAACAGCTCCATAATGGTGTGAAGGCGGCGTGCACCGATATTTTCGGTTCGGCTGTTTACATCCGCTGCGAGACGGCTCAGTTCCCTGATGGCTTCATCGGTGAAATCAATTGTAACTCCCTCGGTTTTCATCAGCTCTATGTACTGTATGGTGAGTGCATTCTGGGGCTGGGTGAGGATATTATAAAAATCATCGGTGGTGAGAGCTTCCAGCTCAACCCGAATGGGAAAGCGTCCCTGAAGCTCGGGAATAAGGTCACTGGGTTTGCTCATATGGAAGGCTCCGGCAGCAATAAAGAGAATATGGGAGGTGTCGATCACACCGAATTTGGTGTTCACCTTGCTGCCTTCCACAATGGGGAGAATATCCCGCTGTACGCCTTCACGGCTCACATCTCCGCTGTTGCGCCCCTCTTTCACCGCAATTTTGTCTATCTCATCGATAAATATGATGCCCAGACTTTCCACCCGATGGCGTGCAATATCAGCAACCCGGTCGGTGTCCACCATCCGTTCCATTTCCTCGGTAAGAAGGATTTCCCTGGCCCGGGCAATGGTGGTCTGTTTTTTCTTCTTTTTCCCGCCGAATATATTTCCCAGACTGCCCAGATTCAGATCAATTTCTTCCAGATTCTGGCCTGAGAAGATTTCAATTGCTGGCATATTGCTCTTGGAAACGGAAATCTCAACCTCTTTTTCCTCAAGCTTGCCGTCTCTCAACCTTTGTCGGAACTTCTCCCGGGTGGTATCGGAAACCTGAGAACTGTCGGCCTCCTGAGGGGAATCGGAGGCTGCAGGGAGCTCCTTCACATCGGAACCAGCTTCATTCGGCGCTTCGCCGTTGCGCTTGGAAAAGAGTCCCGCCATTCCTCCGCCGCTTTTCGGGGTCTTCCGGCTTCCGGGAAGCAATAGGTCCAGCAGCTGCTCTTCCACCCGCTCTTCCGCTTCTTCCCGCACCTCTTCCTGGAGTTCACTTTTTACCATATTTACCGAGACCATCATCAGATCCCGCACCATGGACTCCACGTCCCGCCCCACATAGCCCACTTCAGTATATTTAGTGGCTTCAACCTTAACGAATGGAGCACCCGTCAATTTGGACAAACGCCTGGCAATTTCTGTTTTCCCTACGCCGGTGGGACCCATCATGATAATATTTTTGGGAGCCACTTCATCTACCAAATCTTCCGGCAGTTTTTGTCGGCGGACCCTGTTTCTCAGCGCAATGGCCACCGCCTTCTTTGCCTTTTCCTGACCGATAATATATCGATCCAACTCTTTAACAATCTGGCGCGGAGTCAAATCCTCAAGCTTCAGCATCAATGCAACTCCTCAACAACGATGTTCTGGTTGGTGTAAATACAGATATCTCCTGCAATCTGAAGACTCCGCTTGGCAATATCTCCGGCGCTGAGCTCACTTGCGTCCATGTACGCCAGGGCGGCGGCATATGCATAGTTTCCTCCGCTGCCGATGGCAATGGCTCCGGTTTCCGGTTCAATTACATCTCCTGTTCCAGAGATCAGGAGCATCTGATCCTTATCGGCTACAAGCAGCAGAGCTTCCAGCTTCCTCAGCATCCGGTCGGTTCGCCAAAGTTTTGCCAACTCCACCGCCGCTCGGGTTATGTCGCCGGTGAATTCTTTGAGGCTGGCTTCGAATTTATCGAAAAGCGTAAAGGCGTCCGCGGTAGCTCCGGCAAAACCCACGAGCACTTTCCCGTCGTAAATCCGGCGCACCTTCTTGGCATTGCCCTTCATGACCGCATTTCCCATGGTGACCTGTCCGTCACCTGCCATTGCAATACTGTTGTCTTTTTTTACAGCAATTACGGTGGTGCTGCGTATCTTCTCAGCCATCCACCCTCCTTCTGTGAATAAATATGATTGAGTCATCAAGACGCGTCCAAAAATCCAGTTTTTAGAAGCAGTCTCTCAATATGCCCGCCGCAGTCGCTGGCCGGGCTTTTCACCGGACGGCCAGACTTTTCACCCGACAGCCAGACTTTTCAGCAGGCAGCTTGGAACTCTTCCGGTTCAATGGGCAAATATACCTATGGAAGCGTCCGGTGAACAGGAAAAATTCCTCATTGGACCGGCGGGGCATCCCCGGATTCTTCCGCCCCGCCGCTCTTTCGGCGGCGGCTGTGGGGATGGGCGTTCCGGTATAAGTCCCTGAGTGCTCCCAGGCTTGTATGAGTATAGACCTGGGTGGTGCTGAGGTTCTCATGCCCCAGCATTTCCTGGACCATCCTGATATCCGCACCGTTATTCATCAGATGGGTGGCAAAGCTGTGACGAAACATATGCGGATGAAGCGACCCGGGTAAATTCCGGCTTGTACTGATATTTCCAAGTATATACTGAATTCCCCTGGGGCTCAAAGCCCGTCGGTTCCTGTTGAGAAAAAGAGCTTTCGGCCCGTCGTTCTCTTTCAGAAAATCTTTCCGTCGGCGCAGATATTCGGGTATGAGCTGGCGTGTTCGGCGGGAAAGAAAAACCACCCGCTCCTTCCCGCCTTTTCCCCGGATACGAAGTTTGGCGGAATCCCGTTCAAGCTGTTCCGCATGGATTCCACTGAGTTCACCAAGCCGGCAGCCGGTACTGTAGAAAAGATGGGCAATCAGAAGATCCCTCCAGCCGAAATAGTCAGAAGCCCCTTGCTCAAGCTCCCTCAGCAATGCGTTCATTTCATCCTCATACAGGAATTCCGGTAAATCCTTCGGGGTTTTTACCCCTCTGACGCCTGGTACCGGAGCCGCCTTTCCCTCCCCCCGGGATGGACTCCTTCTGGCATGAAAGCGGTAGAAACTTCGTATCGCTGAGAGCTTGCGGTTCACCGTTCTGGCAGCCGACTCCTTTCTCCCCAGCCAGCCCATGTAGGCCCGGAGAGTACGGTCATCCGCAGCAAGGGGATCCTCCTCCCGGGATTCAAGCCAGAGAATATATTGGCTGATATCCCGCCGATAGGCGGAAAGGGTGTGGGATGAAAGGCCCCGAACAGCGTCGAGGTATTCCATATAGTCATCTACCAAATTCTGATAATCGTCTTGCATATAATCACATCATCGTCATCGTTCATGGGAACAATGAGCCGCCGGGACTGAAAATGTCATTGTTCAAGAGAATTCGTTTCCAACCCGGGAAATACATAACTGAGCACATCTTCAGCTGAATACACCTCCCAGGCGCCCTGATTCAGCAGCTGAAGCCCGCCCTGATTTCGTCGGGTATTCACCCCTCCCAGAACACACACATCCCGTCCCTGCTCCAAGGCATAATCTACGGTAATCAGCGCTCCCGAGCCTTCGGGAGCCTCAAGAACGATGACTGAATGGCTGAGACCGGAAATAATCCTGTTCCGCTCAGGAAAACGGTAGGGCCTGGGTTCGGTCCCCGGGGGATATTCGGATATGAGGGAACCGGAGGAAGCGATTATCCGGGAGGCCAGCCCGCGGTTGGAAGCGGGATACACCATATCCGGACCATGTCCCAACACTGCGTGGGTAATCCCCGGCGTACTCAGCACTCCATTGTGACATGCGGTATCGATACCCCGGGCCAGTCCTGAGACTACGCTAATTCCCCTCCTGGCCAGCTCCCCCGCCAATCGGTGTGCACCCTCATAGCCTGCCACACTGGGCGTACGGGTCCCAACCATTGCCTGGCTCATATCGCCGGAAAATCCCGGCCCCGGGGGAACCCGACTGCGGATAAACAGAACAAAGGGAGGATTGTATATCTGTTTCAACAGCCAGGGATATGAGGGCTCCCAGATTCCCAGGGCATGGCAGCCTGGCCGTTCGAGCCATTGCTCATCCCGTTTACTGAGAGCAAAAATGTCCCGGGGGCAAAAATTTTTCCCCTTCCCCGGAGTCCCCAGACCCATTTCATACAGACCATACCTGGTCAGGTTCTGGAATCTGTTTTCATTAAGATTGAGCCCCTGGAGAATGAGCTTTTCCGCGGTACTGAGAAATGAAATTCTGTGGATCGCCAGATCTATCCGTTGAAGCATTCATCCTATTCACCGGATAAAAGCGCTTCCCGATTGCGGATAGCAGCGTCTTTTTCATCGGGTCTCCGGGCAGTATCTGCGATCCGGGTATAAATGGCTATTGCGTCCTCGGTTCGGTCTTCAAGAAGGGCGATGCGGGCCAGAACAAAGAGCAGCCGGGAATCATCGGGGAAGATCTCAAGTCCCTGATTCACCACCCGCTTGCCCTCCTCTATCTGGTCGAATTCGAAAACATGAAGCACCGCAAGTCCCACATAGGGGTCCTTGTAGCCGGGGTTTACCTCAACAGCCCGGCGGTAATACCCCTGGGCACGTTTCAGATACTCCATTTTCTCCTGATCAGCGGGACGGGAAAGGGCATACTGCCCCGCCGAGACTCCCGCTGAGTAGAGAACCACATGGTTTGCGGGCTCAATTTCAAGAATTGCCTCATAGTTATCCAGGGCAAGCTTATGCATACCCAGGCGGGAGTACTCTTCAGCCAGAAGCTTGTGAAAGTTCACCGCAGATCCCGCCGCTTCGATCTTTTCCTCAATAATTGCCTTGTATCGGCGAATTTCCTGCTTCCATTCCTCCAATTGGGCTTCACTGGGAGGCTCATCGCTGTATCGGTTGGGACTGAGCCGAATCAGGCTATTGATGAACCCCGGGGATTCCCCGGAAGAGCAGGAGACAGTCATAAAGAGAAGCAGCAAGATTCCGCCGGTTATGCCAATCCACCGGAATACCGGTACAGATCTGTTTTTCATCCCTTCCTCCCCTGGAAAACACCATTCGGGCTCAGTATCCTGATCCTCCGGAATCTGAGCCGGTAAGGATTGCAGCGGTTGCACTGGCGCCGATCCTGTCCGCACCGGCATCGATCAGTTCAAGGGTGAACTCCCGGTTACGGATTCCGCCGCTGGCCTTCACCCCGAGAATGCTGCCGCCCACTTCCCGCATAAGCTTCACTGCATGAACGCTGGCACCCCCGGAGGCAAACCCGGTTGAGGTTTTAATGAACCAGGCCCCGGCCCAGCCGGCAATAAAGGAGGCTTGTACTATTTCTTCATCGCTCAGTTCTGAGGTTTCAAGAATCACCTTTACCAGCCTGCCGTCGGCAGCCCGAACAACCTTGCGGATATCCTCATACACATGGAGAAAATCTCCGTCTTTCAGAAAGCCCAGGGCAATTACCATATCGATCTCGTCCGCCCCTTCACGTATGGCCTGTACCGTCTCGGCCACCTTTGCTTCGGTGGCATCGTATCCCCAGGGAAATCCCACCACGGTACACAGTTTCACCGGACTGTCCTTCAGCCTCAGGGCGGCCCGGGGAAGACGGCTGGATGGTATGCACACCGAAAACGGTTCATATTCAAGAGCTTCATCGTATAGCTTTTCATATTCTTCCCTGCCCGCAGCCTGCTTCAGCTGGGTGTGGTCAAAATAGCTTTTCAATTCCCGTTTCCCGCCGCTATGCTGGGGTTCGGGGCAGGGAAAAGCACCGGGAAGAGACACTCCCCTGGAGGCAAAATAGCTTCGTAATTGTTCTTCGATTTTTTGAATATTCATAAATGCTCCTTCATGCATGTAGGTCATTGGGCCATTTGGCACCCACAGCTGTTCTCATAGACCGGTCGGACAGCTATTCGATTAGAGCGGCCGGAGAGCTGTTCCCGTAGAGCAGCCGGAGCTGTCCCGGAGGTTTCCACGAGCCGCCTGCAGGCGAATTCCACGGCTCAGCCGCCGCCCTTCCCCGGCGATGGTTCTGCCAGGGGGTGATATTTTGTATGATAATCCTGCAAGTCGTCCCTGTCCACATGGGTGTAGATCTGTGTGGTGCTGATATCCGCATGTCCCAACAAGGTCTGCACTGAGCGGAGATCCGCTCCCCCCTCCAGCAGATGGGTGGCGAAGCTGTGCCTCAGGGTGTGGACTTTGGCGGAGATCCCCGCACGCTGGCTTATTTCCTTGAATTTCTTCCACATCCCTTTCCGGGAAAGTTTGCCGCCGAAGTGATTCAGGAATACAAAGCGTTCGCTCCGTTGTGCATTATACAGCTTGCTGCGTCCCTGGTGAATATATCGGTGGATCCAGTATGCGGCTTCCTCCCCCATGGGGACAATCCGCTCCTTATCGCCCTTGCCTCTCACCCGAATAAGGGACTCATCCATATGCACCCTTTCCAGGGTCAAATCCACCGCCTCGGAAATGCGCAGCCCGCAGGAGTAGATCAGCTCGAACAGACAACGGTCCCGCAGCCCCAATGGCGATTCGGTATCGATCTGTTCCAGAATCAGTTCAACTTCCTCCACGCTCAGAACCCCGGGGAGAGTCCGGGGTATACGGGGCATTTCAAGACTCAGACAGGGGTTGGACGATACTTCCTGTTCTTTCATGAGATAAAAAAAGAATTGGCGCAGGGCGGAAATAATTTTGGCCACAGTGCGGTCATCCACTCCGGCTTTACGGCGTAGAACAAGATACTCCTGAATCACCGCCTCGTCGCAGCCATTCAGCATTCTGCCTCTGGCCGTGAGAAATTTCAGGAAATTCCGGATCTCCCGACCGTAGGTCTCAACCGTTCGGTCCGCAAGCTGGAGTTCGAATTTGAGATGATCTATAAAAAATTGTCCCGGGTCCATCTTCTGTTCTCCGCCCCTCCCGCCGAGGGAGGCCCCGGATCAATCCCGGTTTTTATTCCGCTGATGCCTGATGTACGCCGGAATGTCCAGTTCATCGTCATTGTACAGACGGGATGTGTCTCCCCCTGGCTCCGGTGCCGGTCGAGAATCGCTTTTCCCGGTCATTTTATTCCAATCGTTCAAACTGATGTAGGCGGAGCTTCCGCTCTGGTTCTCAGCGGGTGCTTCTTCCTCCACCGTCTGTTCAACTGCTGCCGGGCGGATTGCCCCGCTTCGACTGCTGCTCTGATAGAACCCGGTTGCAATCACCGTGACTTTCAATTCTTCTCCAAGACGCTCGTCCACCCCGGTACCGGCAATAACCAGAGCATCGTCATCGGCATTTGCGGTGATAATGTCCATCACTTCCTGATACTCGTTGAGGGCGAAGTTGCTTCCTCCGGATACATTCACCAAAAGGCCTTTGGCACCTTCAATGTTCGCATCTTCCAGAAGCGGATTATTGATGGCATTGGTGGCTGCATCCACGGCCCGGTTCGCGCCGGTTCCGATTCCGATGCCCATAATAGCGTCACCCTTACCCATCATGATGGTGCGCACATCCGCAAAGTCGATATTTATATCACCTTCCTGGGTTATAAGGTCGGATATACCCTGTACGCCCTGCCGGAGCACATCATCGGCCACCAGAAATGCCTGCCTTATGGGGGTGTTTTTTTCCACGATGCTCAGCAGATGCTGGTTGGGTATGGTGATAAGGGTGTCCACGTGCTCTCTCAGCTTGTCGATGCCGCCCTGGGCTATTTTCTGCTTCCGCAATCCCTCAAAATGGAAGGGTTTGGTCACAACCGCAACGGTGAGTATTCCCAGTTCCTTGGCGATCTGGGCAATAACAGGAGCGGCTCCTGTGCCGGTGCCCCCGCCCATCCCGGCGGTAATAAACACCATATCGGAACCACCCAGAAGCTCACGGATACGCTCGGTGTCTTCAATGGCGGCATGTTCACCCACTTCGGGATTTCCGCCGGCACCCAGACCGCCGGTGAGTTTCTGCCCCAGGGCAACCTGGATCTTGGACATGCTTCCGTGAAGCGCCTGCTGGTCTGTATTCATGGCAATAAAATTGACATCCAGCAGGCCCGTTTCAATCATGCGGTTAACGGCATTGCTTCCGCCGCCGCCCACTCCCACAACGGTAATTACCGTCGGGCTGGTTCCGCTGCGGATGTGGGCATCGCCCGTGGTCTGAGGCTCTGCCGCGGGGTCCCCGGTTGCGGCATTATCCTCTAGTATGTGTAACTTCATATTCCCCTCCCGAAATATGCTGAGGCCGGCTGCAGTCCGACCCTCCATGGCAAAAAGGCTGTTTCGTTCGCCCTATGTTCTTATTCTATCCTGTTTTCATTCCAAAATCTAGAGCGGATTTCAAAACCGACGTTTTGAAAGACCTACTCAAGACAGAGGAAAACCTCTGTATCACAAAAGCTCCGTTATTCAAAGAAATTGCGCAGCCATTGCTTCAGCCCGCCTCCTTTTCGACTCCTGGTATCCCGGATAACCGGTCCCTGAAGCAGCGCCTGCTGAGCCCCCTGGAGAACCAGCCCGTAGGCCGTACTCCTGTCTGGGCGGCATACCTCACGGCTGAGACCGTTCACGCCGAAGGGCTCGGCCATGCGAACAGCAGTAGGAAAAATACTTTGAGCCAACTCCACGGTTCCAGGCAGCATGGCGCCGCCGCCGCTGAGCACAACTCCGCCAAGACTCTGCCAGGCAGTGAACCCCGCCTCACTCTCCACACGCTTTTTAATCATTTCAAAAATCTCTGTCATTCTGGGCTGAATATACGAACAAATGGTATTTCTGTCGGTAGAGAGGGGCGGCCGGCCTCCGACTCCCGGGATAATCACCGGTTCGCCCCCTTCCTCCACCACTGCTTCGAGACAGAATCCGTCCCGAATCTTAATCTTTTCCGCTTCTTCAAAGGGTATCTTTAAGATGATGCCGATGTCGGAACTGACTTCCTTCCCGCCCAGAGGAAGCACTGATGTGTAATGAGGGGCTCCGTTCAAATAGAGCATGATGTCGGTGGTTCCCCCGCCGATATTGATAAACAGTGTACCGATCTCTTTCTCCTCGGGAGTCAGAGATGCCCTGGAAGCTGCCAGGGATTCGTACATCATTTCACTTACCTTCAGGCCGGCCCGGTTGATGCATTTAATTAAGTTCTGTGCGGCGGTAATGGATGCGGTAATAAGATGAACCTCTGCCTCCAGACGGACTCCGATCATATCTCTGGGATCCTTGACCCCCCGCTGTTCGTCAACCAGATATTCCTGGGGCAAGAGATGAATGATTTCCCGGTCCATGGGAAGAACCACTGCCCGCGCGGCTTCCATGACCCGGTCCACATCGTTTTGGGTGATTTCCCGGCCCTTGCTGTTTACCGCAACAACCCCCCGGGAATTGATCCCTTCGATATGGGGGCCGGCAATGCTTGCCACCACGGATTCAACTTCCCGCCCGGCCATTTGCTCGGCCTGCTCCACCGCTTCCAGCACCGATTTCTGGGTGGCTTCGATATTAATAACCACGCCCTTGCGCAGGCCGTTGGAGGGGCTCACTCCTACCCCGAGAATTTCCAGCTCTTCGTTTTCGTTGTATTCCCCGATAATCGCACACACCCGTGTGGTGCCGATATCCAGGCCTACTATTGGATCACTCCAGGCCATACTCTCCCCTCTCATTGCTGTATATCACGTCACCGGTCCTGAAATCAATCTCGTCAATTCCTTCGAGGCCTCTATCCTTCAACATATCCAGGGTCTTGAGCATAAACAGTGTACGCTCCGCATCGAGCCCCATGGCTGCCCGGAGCTTCACGTGCATATGTACGGGAATCAGCACCCATTCGTATATCCCCGGATACACTTCATCCATTCGCAATTCGCTGAACGCCCTGAGAACCTGAGGGGACTCGTTCATAATGGCATGTACGTCTTCCAGCATTCTCTGCTGAGCTGTGTTCAGCTGTACCCCCGGCTCGGTCTGTTCAAGCTCTATACCATGGATAACCGGAAGCTCCCAGTTACGGATTTCTTTTCCACTGCGGAAGATAACCCCTTGGGAATCCACTGCGGCGGGAACCACACCCCGTTCAGTCTGGAGCATTAGTATGGCCATCTCTTCTCTCTGGCGGATCCGGACTCCCAATGAATCGGGAAAGATGCGTTCAACTTCTGCTTCCAGTACCTCCGGGAGGGCCTGTAGCCGGGACTGGATATCCGCTTCACTCAGGCGGTAGAAAGCGTCTCCGGTGGAAAAGCCTCCTGCCTGTTCAACTTCCTTCATTGTCATGGTCAAATCGCTGTCCAGCTGCACATGTTTCAACTCAAGACTCGGTGCAATGAGCACATGGAACACCAGCTCAAGTACCAGTACCCCAAGCAGGAGGATGATCAAAATATTAAGGACTCTCCGGATCATTTGAGCCCGATTGAAATTGTTCTTTTTTCGCCCCCCGTTCAACTCTTCTGACGCTCCCGGTCGTTCCGAACCGGTCTCTCCAGAAAAATCCCGGGAACCCGGATTTCCGGAATACTGCTGGCCGGAGGATATACGATCTGCAAAATTATCATAGCGGTACTCGGATCCCGGGCGTCCGTGCGGAACAGTATGACCTGAGAGATAATCAGCCATAGGCGTACTCCCGGGTTTCAGCTTCATTTTCCTCTATTCCGCTTCTTTGCATTGAAAGCTTCAAAAGCAGTCCGGACAGAATCATGGTAATCAGAAGGTACGACCCGCCTGAGGCAAAAAACGGCATAGGAATCCCGGTTGCGGGAATCATCCCGGAAACAACGGCCATATTCACACCGGCCTGGAGCACCAGTGCGGAAGTGATTCCATAGGCCAACAGACCGTACATGGGATTCTGCTGCTCGGTGGCAATCCGGTATCCCCGCCAGGCGAGAAGAGCAAACAGAAGAATCACTCCGCTCACCCCCAAAAAGCCCAGCTCTTCACCAAGCACTGCAAACACAAAATCCGATTGGGCTTCCGGCAGACCGCCCAGCTTGCGTATTCCCTGACCGATTCCCATTCCCCAAAATCCGCCGTTGCGGAGAGCTGAGAGGGAGGCTAAAACCTGATACCCGGCTCCGCTGGGGTCTTTTTCAGGTTCAAGAAAAGAAATAAGCCGGATCACCCGGTGTTCCCTGCTGAGCAGAAGAATTACTCCAAGGGGAATCACCACCATCCCCAGTGCAATAAAATGGCGCATTCTCACCCCGGCAATATAAAACATGGTTAATCCGATAAACCCCAGAAACATGGCCGATGAGAAGTCATTCTGAAGATAAATCAGGGCCACAAAAAGCAGGACGATTATAAACGGGGGAAGTAAACTATTGACCACATCGTCAAGGCGGTCCTGCTTTTTTCCCAAAATATAGGCAAGATATACAATGAGGGTGAGTTTCACCAATTCCGCCGGTTGAAAGGTGTAGCCTGCCAGCTGAATCCAACGCCTGGCTCCCAGGTACTCCACACCGACTCCGGGAATAAAGGTGAGCAGCATGAGAGCGATGGAGAGAAAAATCATTGGTGGAATCAGCTTTGTCAGGAAATTCATGGGAATGGTCAACACCATAAGCCCGGCTAAAACCCCCAGGCCCGCATATATAGATTGACTGCGGATAAAATGATAGGGATCATTGAACAGGAAATCGGCCCGGTAATAGGAGGCGGAAAACAGCATCGAGAGACCAATCCCCAGGAGTAATAAGATGGAGGCAAGGAGAATTACATCTATTCCCCTGGATTGCTTGGGTATTTTTTCCGCCTGAAATCCCTGTGCCATACGTTTTGCCGTTTCTCCTATTGGATTTTCAGCGTGGATAATCCGAGGATGGCAAAAAGGCCTCCCAGAATCCAAAACCGCTGTACAACCTTAGTCTCCGCCCATCCCTTCAGCTCAAAATGGTGATGCAGTGGAGCCATGAGGAACACCCGTTTCCTCCTCATCTTGTAACTGAGCACCTGAATTATGACCGTAAGGGTTTCCAGCACAAATACGCCCCCTACTATGACCAGAAGCAATTCCTTCTTGATCATTATGGACATAACCCCAAGGGTGCCTCCGAGCATCAGACTGCCCGTATCTCCCATGAACACCTCTGCGGGATTGCTGTTGTACCACAGAAAGCCCACAGATGCTCCAACCATGGCGAAGGCGAGAATAGTGATCTCCTCAGCTCCGGCCAAATAGGGAATTGAAAGATACTGGGAAAAATCCACCCGGCCTGTGAGGTAGGCAATTGCACCGAATGTCAGCCCCACCATAATACTCAAGCCGGTTGCCAGGCCGTCCAGACCGTCGGTAAGGTTCACAGCATTGGTGAAACCCACCAGCCAAAACACGCCGAAGGGAATGAACAAAACGCCCAGATCCAGCACCGCATTTTTTACCATGGGTACATAGAGCAGCGTTGTAAACTCATGCCGGTTAAAGTAAAGCAGTAACATGATGGCGGTACTCACCAGCAGCTGCCCGGCCATTTTCACATGGGAGGGGAGCCCGCTCTTCTTGCCCATATACACCTTGATATAATCATCAATAAAGCCCACTGCCCCGAACCCGAGTATCGCCAGCTGGCTCACCCATGTATACAGATTCCGGGGATCCATCCACAACAGCACAGAAAAGGAGGTGGAGAAAATAATCATCACCCCTCCCATAGTAGGCGTACCTGTCTTGCTAACATGGGATTGGGGACCGTCGCCACGGATCTCCTCACCTATGTGGCGCCTCTTGAGCAAATCGATAATCTGATGGCCGAACAAAAAGGTGATCAGCAAACTGGTGACCGCAGCGTATGCGGAGCGAAAGGTTATGTACTGAAAAATGTTAAACGGAGTAAAGTACTCCACCAAAGGATACAAAAACTCTTTAAACACCGGGCGTTCCTCCTGATTCCCGTTCTTGTTCCAGGCCCGGCAGGAAGGGGATGACCCGTTCCAGCTCCATTCCCCTGGAACCTTTTAAAAGTATGGCGCTCCCGGAACGAATCTTCGAGCCGCACAGCTCTTTCATACCTTCAATATTTTCGGCGGCGTGCAGCGGCATGTGGACAGAACTTCCCAGCTGATCAGCCGCCCGGGTAAAATGTTCTCCCAGGAGCAAAACAGCGGCGGGGGAAAATTCCAGAGCGTGGGCAAGCACGTTCCGGTGATGCTCCTCGCTGTATTCCCCCAGTTCAAGCATATCCCCGAGAATCAAAACAAGATCCTTGTTATCTGCTATCTGCGCCGCCTGCTCAATGGCCGCAAACATGGAGTCGGCATTGGCGTTGTAACTGTCATCTATCAACACGGAACTGCCCCGGAGAATATTCCCCCGGCCCTTGGGCAGCTCGAACGCTTCCAGGCCCTGCTGAATTTCTTCATCTTCAAGTCCCAGTTCCCGGGCCAAAGCAATAACCCCTGCGGCATTGTGCAGCATATGCCTGCCGCTGAATGGCAGGGTAAACTCCCCGCCCTCATAGCTAATCCTGGTACTCATGGCACTCTGCTCCCTGATGCTGAAACCGTGTTGCTCACCCAGCCCGTAATACAGGATCTTTTGTTTCAGAGGATGCCTTTTTAAATAATTCATGACATAAGGATCATCGTCGGGCAGCACTGCAAGACCATCCCGGGGCATGGAGGAAAAAATCTGGAATTTTTGCTCAGCTATTCCCTCCCTGCTGCCAATATTACCGATATGGGCAGTTCCGATGTTTGTGATCAACCCGGCGTTTGGCACCACAAGACGAGACAAGGTTTCCATTTCCCCCTTCTCGCTCATCGCCATTTCCAGAACAATGAAATCGTTCTCCTGAGGAACCCGGGCCATGAGAACCGGAAGTCCGATCACGGAGTTGTAATTACCCCGTTCACTGAAACAACGGCCATTTTGGGACAACAGCGCTGCCAGGAGATCTTTCGTGCCGGTCTTGCCGTTGCTCCCGGTAATACCGATACGCAGACCGCTGCTCAGCCCTAATACGGCGGAGCCGGCGGCTTGCAGACAGGCAAGGGGCTGCTCCACGCTAACAAACACCACCGTGCTGTGCTCTTCAGACAATTCTGAGGCAAGGACCAGCGGGCTTTCATCGCAATGCTCTCCCAGACCGGCGGCCTCCAAGAGACTCTGTTGATGGTTGTCAAAATAATGCCGTTCCAGAACAACCGCCCGGGCGCCGGCTTCGATTGCCTGTGGAATGTAGGAATGCCCGTTTACCCGTTCACCCCGCAGGGCAAAAAAAACCGTCCCCGGAGTTACCCGCCGGCTGTCCAGGATAAAGTTTCTCCACCCAGGGTCTTGTTTCACCTTCCGGATAAATTCATCCTGTGATAATGCAACCGGGTACCCGGCCATACTCCCCTCCCAAGGAAACCCCTGAGCCACCGGCTCCATGGTGCGCCGGAAACATCAGAGATCTTCATCTATAACCGTAAGTTGATCTTTTCCGGACATCTCCATTCCCAGCTTCCGGGCCTGGGTAATAATACGCCCCGGGGACCGCAGAATGGATATACCGGTAATCAACCGTTTATTTCGTTCTATGGTTTCCTCTTGAACTTCCTTCAATGCCTCAACCCGGTTTTCCAGAGCAAAGTATTGGTGGGAAAACCATACATTGGCGAACATCAACAGAGGCACCGCAATAATAAGCAGCCCTAAAAACAGTTTCAACAGCCGTGAACTCATGCATCATGCCTTGAATCCCGGAGTTTCTCAAGAACCCGCAATCGGGCGCTCCGGGACGGGGGGTTCTGTTTTACCTCCTGTTCGCCCGCGGTTACTCCCTTACGCACAGGCAGACGAACAAGGGGTTTCCCCCCACATTCACACATCGGCACTTCCGGGGGACAAATACAGGACTTTGCCCACTCTTTCATCCGATGCTTCACAATCCGGTCCTCCAGACTGTGAAAACTGATAATCCCCATACGGCCGCCGGGCTCCAGATGCCGGAATGCATCTTTCATTGCCGGTTCAATCCTCTCAAGCTCGGCATTTGCATAAATCCGTAGAGCCTGAAAGCTTCTGGTGGCGGCATGGATTTTTCCGTAGCGATACGCAGCAGGCACCGATGTCTCAATTATTCCCGCAAGCTGCAGCGAAGATCCAATTGGAGACTCATTGCGGGCCCGGATAATAGCAGCTGCAATTCGCCGGCCGTAGCGTTCCTCTCCGAAATCATAGAGAAGCTGGCGCAGTTCATCTTCCGAAATACGCTCAAGAATTTCCTGTACCGACCGGCCCCTTTGGGGATTAAGCCGCATATCCAGCGGTTCATCCCGGTGGAAAGAAAACCCCCGGCCGCTTTCGTTGTAATGGAATATGGAGATTCCGAGATCGAAGAGAATCCGGTGTGCAGGTTCTTCCAGGGGATAATCCCGGAAAAACTCATCGAAAAATCCGTTGTAAAACGTGGTTCGATCCTTATAGGGTTCAAGCCTGCGTTTCGCCTTTGCCTGAATTGCCGCATCTGTATCGATACCAACCAATGTGATCCCGGAAAAGGATTCAAGAATACGCTCCGAATGCCCGCCTTCTCCCAGGGTGCAATCAATAAATATTCCGTTCTTCCGCGCCGGCGCAAGATATTCGACCACCTCATCCGCCAGAACCGAAGTATGCTGAATGTCCATGATTACCCCTTTTCAGAAGGAGACGAACCCTCCCAGTTCTTCGGCAGCCTCCCTGAATTCTTCCTCAGTGTCTTCAAAATACCGCTGATACTCCTCCATATCCCATATTTCAAGATATTTCTCAATGCCCAGTACCATACACTCCCGCTTCAACCCTGCAGATTCTGCAAGGGTGGGAGGAATATTCAAACGCCCCGCCTTATCCAGCTCAATTTCTTGAGCGGGAGCGATAATCCTCCGCTGGAGCAATCTGGCCCGCTTTTGGAATGGACTGGCCGCTTCCATAAGACTGGCGGAAAGATTTCTCCACTCTTCCGGGCTGAACAGCCAAAGACAGCGATCCACACCTCTGGTGATAACCAGCGAGTTTCCAGGAATTCCGCTTCGGAGTTTTGCGGGTATCAGGAGGCGTCCTTTTTCATCAAGACTGTTTCTATATTCCCCCGTAAGCACCTAACTCTCCCACTTTTTACCTATTTCTCCCACAAATTACCACTTCTTTTATACTACGACAATAAATTCATATGTCAAGGAAGTAGACAGAAAATTTCCATTTCATGCAAAATTCACCCACAGGAACGCTCATTATCCGTTGAGTACCTTTCTCTCGCCGGCGCAGTGCAGATTTTGGAAAATCCGGAACAAGCATTTCCAGGGTGTTTAAAATACAAAAGGCTGTCCGCAGAACGTAGCGGACAGCCTTTTTCAATGGTATGCTAACATGGTCAGGAGATGGGATAGTGCAATATGGTTGGAAAGAAGAAACCTGAAAACATTATTTCACAACACGGTCAGTGACAACATAGGGATGCCCCAAACGACCATTATCCCGTTCCAGCCGCGCAGCGAAGGTAAGGTAGTCAATATCCGGAAAAATATTATTCTTACGTTCAATTGTTGTCAGCCATTCGGTTCCCAGATTGCCCTGCCCCAGTGCTTCGTATATATAATAAAAATTCCCGATGTGTTCCCGAATGCGCGCCTGTGCGTACTCCTCGGAAACCCCTGAGCGCATAATTACCGACCAGTCGATGGTCTGTGCCAGGAGAACCTCTCTAGCCGCCTGGTTCAATGCTCTCCGCTTTAAACCTGTGACTTCCGGAAATCGTTCAACCAGTTCCTGCATATGCTCAATGGCCGAATGGAGATGGCGATAAATCCAGTCATTGGGTCCGCTCAGCCAAACTTCCGCATAGCCCTTGTTGCCCCAGCTGGAGAACACAGGACTCAGCTTCTGCTGCTTCGGGTTGGTATCGATATATGCGGAAGGGGTGCCCATGTGTAAATCCGTGCAGGCTGGGGACTGAATACCCCGAATAACCTCTTCCAGCCAAGCCACGCCTTCGAACCACCAGTGACCGAACAGCTCGGCTGAAAACGGTGTGGTGATCACCGGCTCCTGGTCCATGAGACCGGAAACTTTCCGGACACGGTTCTCCAGTGTAAAGATAAAATTCTCCGCGTGCTCACTCACCTTTTCCTGTGCTTCTTCCGGATTATAGGGCAGCTTATGATCTGTTTCTCCGGTAATCGCATAATACTTGTACCCGGTGTTCACCCGGATTTCTTCCAGATGGATATAAGGCTTAATGTACTCGAAATCCAGATCGTGCCCGATATCCCGGTAGAAGTCCCGGTACGCGAATTCACCCGGATAGCCGTCTATGTCGGACCAGACCCGATTCACCGAAGATATGTCCCGGGGGAAGGCATACAGACCGCCGGGAGTTTCAACCGGTGCATAGGTACCCGATTTGGGACAATTATCGGCAAACAGAATTCCATGAGCGGCGGTATAAAAATATTCTATGCCGTGTTCTCTCAAATGTTTCTCAAGACCGGGATAATATCCGCACTCGGGAAGCCATATTCCCCGTGATGCCTTATTAAAAATCTTCTGATGACTATCCAGGGCTGCTTCAAGATGGGCATGGATGTTCGCGGGATACTGCTCGTAAAACGGTAGGAACGGATATGTGCCCGGACTGGTGATAATCTCAATATTCCCCTTCTTCTGATGGTAATCAAAACCGTTGAGAATATTATGGTGGACCTGATTCTCAAAAACATCCAGGTTTCGCCGGTAAATCTCAAGATACATGGCGGCAAGCCGGGAGAACTCTTCTTCTTTCCGGGTTCGCTCAACTTCTTTTTCACCCAGCTCGATCAGTTTTTTCAGATATCCCACATATCGCTTTTGGAGCAATTCATCTTCAAGCATGGCGGTAAGGCTGGGAGAAAAACTGATGGTTATTCCGGGGACAACACCATCCGCATCGAGACGGTCAAGCATGAGCAGCAGAGGTGTATACGACTCGGAAATTGCTTCGAACAGCCATGTTTCTTCCAAAAAGCTTTCATGCTCCGGATGACGGATAAACGGAAGATGAGCATGGAGTAATAACTGTATATTTCCCATATTTTTAAACTCCTGATGTGCAGGCTGTGGAATACTCCCTGCGTGCACCGCTGCTGCAGATCAATTATCGGTCCCGCTGCTTTCCAGAACCTCTACGATTTTTCGGGGTGCCCCCTCATAGGAACTGACGCCCAAATCCTCAATTCCGGACATGGCCAGGAGCACTTCTGTTTCACGACTGCTGATGTTTTCCAAATTCGCGCTGAAGCTGCCGCCCGGAACCCTGATAACTCCGGAGGAAGCCAGTACCTCACGGTTCTCGACATATTCCGCAGCCAACTCAACCATATAGGAGGTGTGTTTTCTGGGAAGGTTAATATACCAGTTATTATCAGAAAGTTTCACGGGTATTTCCATCTGAACCGGTTCCACCAGCTGGGTGTCTCCGGAAGGACCGGTGGAATATTCATCCTGTATTTCAGCAAGTATGATGACAAAAAAGCGAAAATCAGTGCGCTGCACAATTCGGGATCTGTCCTGATTGGATATATCCCAGTAGGTATACGCCCATTCCGGGTCCCGGAGCATGAGCATAATTCGTGTCACATTGTATTGATCCGGAAACTGGAAGTAACTGCTTTCGTCTTCAATCTTTCGCCCAAAGAACTCTTCAATGCTGAGAAAGTGTTTTTGATGATATTGTACAGGATGAGCGTCGCCCTGACGCTGCTCCTGACGCACTTCTTCGAGGACTTCGTAAATCTGCTCTTCCAGCTCCTGGCGCTGTAGGTTGCTGAGCTGATCCGTATTCTCTTCATTCAGTTGCAGATCATCCAGTACGTCCATGGAAAACGTCTCTGCAAGTTTGAAAAGATCACCATTACTTAAATTCGATATCCGTTCTCTAGTCATATACCCCTGGTTCCATTTAGGAAACTAATGGGCATCCTAGGAAAATCGGCGAATTGTGTCAAGATACCCGGCGCCCCATTACCATTACAACATCTCCATAACCTGTAATACGCGCGATTCTATCTACACTTTTCTTGATCCAGGAAGGTGCCATACCCGCGGGTACCCCGCCCCAGGTCTTCCAGCGAAGAGGCTGGAAGCCATGGCGCTGCAAGAGGGTGCGAAGTTCCTTCAAGTTAAAGAGATGAGTATGATCTGCAATGGCTGAACGCCAGTGAGCTCCCATCAGCCGAGCCTGGAAGCTTCTGGTATTCGGAGTGGTGATCACCACATGCCCTCCGGGACGGGTAATTCGCCCTATTTCGGCAAGGAAGGTATTAATATCAAACAGATGTTCGATTACGTGGGAAAAATGCACCAAATCATATTTATCTGCGGGAAGTCGGGCCTGTTCAAGGGTTTGGGTATGAATCTCAACCCCCCGGTGTCGGATTCCGTAATCCGCAGCCGGAACACACACCTCCAACCCTTCGGCCTGCCACCCCCGCTCCTTCAGATATTTTACCAGTACCCCGGTTGCACATCCCACATCCAACGCACTGGGAGCAGATCCCCCCGATGAGAAGAGTTCACGTTCCAGGGAGAATATTCCAGCATCCCGAAGGCCATAGCGCATGAGATTAAAAAATATCTGCCCGTTCTCAATTTCATACTCCTTGTACTCCTCATCATAGCGGTTAAGTAAATGATCAGGATCGGGCATCGGGTTCTGATAAATGTGAGAACACAGCCTGCAGCGTGAGAACAGGTGGGTTCCGCAATCCCAATGGGGTTCCACATGTGTATTGCTGCAGACCGGGCAACTCACTGTTGAATACTTTTCATCCGCTGCAGGTACGGTACTGAAGGTCTTATAGCTGTTTTTATTGAGCCCCAGGAGCTCCGCCATCGATGGTAAACTCATATGCCTGTGATAACCCCTTTGCATCTTCCAAATACACTTCAATGATATTTTTTCCCGGCCGAAGGGAAATGGATATCGACCGGGCATCCCCTGACTCACCGGGGGATAACTTAATCCCCCCATCATCTTCCACGAAGTAAGAGTTCCCCTTAATATACTGAAGCTGTCCGTTCACGTACAACCTGACGGAAAATAGACGGCTCACATCATTCCATTCAAACCTGCCGTCAGCAATATCCAGACTCAGAAGATACTCCCCGTTGGGAATGTCAGCTCTTCGATACCAGGACCACAATTCTATTGCCGACTGCTCTGTGTTGGCCGACTGCCCTGCGTTACCGGATTGTTCTGCGTTGGCCGACTCCACGGCATTGTTCGGTGAATCGGCTGGCTGAAAAATAAGTCGGCGTAACGATGGAGGGGCATTGCCCTCCGGGTTGGGCATAAAGATTTCGGGATTGATCACCTGCCGCCGCCGGTTATCAATAATCAGATAAATCAGCGGCTTTCTCAGCTCACTCCAGTTGTTCATGAACAGCGTGGGCAATCGGGGGGAATCCGGATCCAGTTCCTCTTCATTGAGATTTCCATATACGTGCACATATCCCTGCCGGTCAGCATGAGCCTGTATATGGCCCAGCCCGTTGGGCAGTTTTCCCTGGAATACTATTGGAGAGTCACTACTGCGGGAAAAGCCCTCTGCCGTATTCAGCGCAAGAAACGGTGCCGGGCGACCTGAGGTGAGAGGACTTTGAGTACTGGCAAATTCCGTCACTACCTCCACATCTGCCGGCCACCGGAAAGAACTGAGACAGAACATGCTGCATCCGGCGGTAAGCAACAAAAACCAGGTTCTCACGTTTACATTCCATCTGCCCGTACGGGGAAATCCGGTACCCGAAGACATCACCCTTCCTCCAGTTCGTACCCAATTACTCTGGAATCAATACGCTGGATCAGCCTGGTCCCGGCATAATTGATACTGTAGGGGATGCTCCGGATGCTTTGAAACCACAGATGATCGTCTGCACCATAAAGCTCAAGAGTGGTGCTGCCATTCCGGCGATACACAAAAATCTCCGAATCGGGATATTTCATTGCTGATTTATCATCTCCAGCCGGGGTTGATTTCTCATCTCCAGCCGGAGGCGTATTTTGCCAGTATTCGGTCAATACCCCAGGAGCATCATGTTCAACGGGCTTTGAGAGAATCCGGGATTCACGATCATATGTCACCCCATATGAGCGGGCATCTGAGGAAACATGAAAGGTCTCATATTCCTCTCTGCTGATAAATATGGGGACAGGAGAATCAATCTGAAAGGGAAGAGCTGTGTGAAGGATTTCCCCGGCGAAAAGATTTCCATCATCATCCGGAATCAGTGAAATTCTGTATAGGTAAAGAGGCGCATAGCCCGCAATAACAACCAACTCAAGCGCTGAGCCCGCTGGGCTCAGTGGTTCAAAATTGTAGATTACCGGATACCGGGAATTTTCCTTGAGAACCCTGCTGAACAGATTTTCACCAGATTCATCAAGAACAATAATCCGGCCATCCAGAAGTCCCACAACGGTATATGTCCCTTCCTCCGCCGGCAGGACCCGGGCTTTGACTATTAAGGAAGCCCATTCGCGGGTGTAGAGCGGGTTCATCTGCTCATCCAGGCGCGTTAGGGCGAACCCATCGGGGGAAATCAGCAGCATCCCCTCCATGCTGAGAACCGGAAACCAGTTGCTTTCAACAACCCCGTCGATACTGCCCTCCGGTGATCTGGCTACCAGGGTATTGTGATACTGACCGGTATTAAAATAGCGTCGGGAGTCATATTCCAGATAAAAAGAAGCATCCTCATAAATTCCCCGATCACCGTCGGTACTTACATACAGGAGATTATCGTTTTGAAAAAGAGGCACCCACTGTGCGTCCCCATCAACCGCTTGTCCTCCTCCATGCCCGCCGCCGTTCATTCCCCGTAGATCGCCGGATAACGTTTTACTCCACAGAGGCACTAAAAGAGGTTCTTCAACCAACGGTGCAGGGGCAAAAAACATGGGGAGAAACAGAATTGAAGCCACTGCGATGATCAGAAATATCCGTATATAGCTCATGAAAAACTTGTCTTCCTTCGAAATTCAGCTGCCTGTTCGGATTGATGGGGAAAGCTGCCGGGCTTTTTTAGGCATGTTTCCGGTCATCGTCTTCCATCTTCTGCTTCCAGAGTTCCATCTTTCGTTTGACATCTTCGGCATCCTCGCTTTCACCAATCACCAGGTGAATTCTTCGGAGCGCAGATAGAAACTTGATGGCGGTTTTGAAATCGTCTATCCGGCTGGTGGAGAGCTCATATTTAAGCCGGAATTCGTCCGCTGATTTAACCAGCTGAGCCTTCGCCTGTTCAAGAAGCTTGTATCTGATCTGGTAATCGTCCATTCGGGGATCCAGACCTGCAACGATGGTCTTAAAATTGATCATGTTTTTGAAAACCGCAGCATAGCGGCCGTTCAGATCGACAAAAGACCATTTCCACTTAGTGTTTTCGCCGAAACCTTCAATTACCGAATCTATGGTAAACCCCAGCTTCATGAGTATCTCGTAGCGTTTTCTGTCGGTAAGCTCATCTATGAGAGCCCAGTTTTCCTCCAGATCGCTAAATGGGGCGTCCACGATGCCGCTGACGATCCGTTCAAGATGGATGATGCTTTCGTAACAGCTCTTGCGGGCATCGTTAAGAAATGCTTCATTTTTAATTCCCAGCATGGAAAGGGAGATACGATTGAGAAGAAGATAGTGGGCGGCAAGATTCAGCCGGTCTTCACAAAGAGTAATAAGTTTATATGCCTGAGGAGTATCGCTCTTATCGACAACGGCGAGAAGGCTTTTTTCCCGTTGAAGTATCTGCTCTATTTGCTGTTTGTATACCTTCACCTTCTCGGCATAGGTCTTTTTGGCCTCAGCATTGACTTTTCCCATACATCCTCCGCACTACCCTTAGTATAGGGTCTTTCACCGGATTTTTGAAGCACTTGCCAGTAGCTGACGGGCATGCTCCAGACTTGCTCGGGTCCGGCTATCTCCGGAGAGCATACGGGCAACTTCCTCCACCCGGGCATCAGCCTGAATAAGTTCGGCTGACGTAATAGTGCGCCCGTTCTGCTCTGTCTTTATCACCTTAATATGAGCATCGGCATGGGAAGCGATTGAGGCAAGATGGGTAATGCAAAGAATTTGCTTTTGCCGGGAAAGGTTTCGCAGATGCTCGCCTAAAGCTCTCCCCACCTCTCCGCCAATACCGCTGTCTATTTCATCGAACACCAGAGTGGGAATATCGTCGCTTTCCGCCAGCGCCGTCTTAATGGCAAGCATAACCCTGCTCAGCTCCCCTCCCGATGCTATGCTTCGGAGGGGTTTCAAAGATTCGCCCTCGTTGGCTGATAAAAGAAATTCCACCCGGTCAATTCCGGTAGCTCCGCATACAGGAATACCCCGGTCTGACATTTTCTGGGTAACACTTACCCGAAAACGGGCTTTCTTCATACTCAAGGCCTGGAGACTCTGCTGAACCTGTTCTTCCAGTTTCTTTCCCCCCTCTTTCCGTGCAGAGGAAAGCCGCTTCGCTTTCTCTATGAGAGCCTGCTCAAGTTCCCGTATTTCCTTTTCAAGGCGTTGACTGTAATCATCGGCATTCTCAAGCTGTTGAACCTTGGATTGGGCTTGTTCAAAGAAATCGCGTACATCGCTCAGTCGGGGACCGTGCTTGCGCTTAACCCGGGAAAGCTCTGCCAGCCGCTCCTCAATAAACTCAAGGCGTTGTGGGTCATAATTCAGATCGTCCTTATAGCCGCTGACCTGGGCCACCACATCCTCCAACTCATAGTAGAGGGACTCAATGCGATCCGCATTTTCCTTCAACTGAGGATCGATCCCGGCAGCGGCAGAAAGGGAGGACATTCCACTGTAAAGCAGACCGAATGCCGACACTTCCCCGTCATGAAGTGCGTCATAGGCTTTCTCAACATTGGCAAACAACTGCTCGTACTGCTGAAGTTTTTGCCGCTCCTTGTCCAGCTCGGTATCTTCATCCGGCTGAGGATCCAGCTCCTGAATATCTTTCATGGCATAATTCAGATAATCAATCTCTTCCTGCCGGTCTTTTTCATCATTCAGCAGGCTTTCCAGCTCTTCTTTTTTTTCGTTGAGAAAGAGAAAATCCCGCTGAACGCTGTCACGCAATTCGTTGCTGCCGCTGTAGGAATCGATAAATCTCCGGTGATGCTGAATATTAAAGAGGCTCTGATGTTCATGTTGGCCGTGCATATCTATTAGTATGGATGTGAACTCTGCAAGCTGCTGGCGGGGAACAATGCTCCCCTGGATAAATGAATTGCCCTTTCCGGTACTTTTGAGAACCCGTCGGAGAACAACCCGGTCTTCGTCGAATTCTATACCCCGCTCATCCAGCCAGTCCCGGCAGGCGGCTGCAGCTTCCCCGGAATCGGGCAGGAAAAAGCTTCCGCTTACCACCGCCTGTTCGGCGCCTTTACGAATGGCCCCCGTTGTGGCTTTACCGCCCAGAAGCACATTCAATGCCCCGGCAAGTATGCTCTTTCCCGCACCCGTTTCCCCGGTAAGGGTGTTCATACCCCGGGAAAAGTCCAATTCCAGCCGCTCGATCAATGCATAATTTTCAATGTGTAAATTTTCCAGCATATAAAATATCCTGTTACTCCGGACCACCGGTCCAGCTCAATTTTGCACGGAGCACCTCGTAAAAACTTCTGCTTCCCGAATACAAGATGCGGGCGGCATTGGATGCCTGACTAATAAACAGTTCGTCCCCCGATTTCAAAGAATAGCTCACCTGTCCGTCAACAGTGAGTATGAGTTCCGTACGCTGTTCTCCGGATATCTCAACTCTCAGGTTCGATTCGGAGGGCAGAACGAGAGGTCTATGGGAAAGGGTAAACGGACAAATAGGATTTAGGATAATGGCATTCATCTCAGGGTGGAGTATGGGCCCACCAGCAGCAGCAGAATAGGCGGTGGATCCGGTGGATGTACTGAATATAATTCCATCCGCCTTGTACTCAATATGTTCCGATTCATCCAGGTGCACCATGAGGTTTACCAGTTTCGAAATTCCCGATCCGGAGATAACCACATCATTCATGGCCCGTCCACGAATTTCCTCACTTGAACTTCCGGCGGCGGATTTTATCAGCGTAAATGAAAGCATCATTCTACTGCCAAGATTTACTTCCCCGCGCAGCACTCTGGACAGATCTTTCTGCCAGTCATCCTTGGAAACCTCTGTAATAAAGCCGAAATTGCCCAAGTTGACAGGAAGAATAGGAATATTCAGAGGCGCCAAAACCCGGGATGCAAAGAGGACGGTTCCATCTCCCCCGAGGGTGATGGCAAGATCGTAATTCCGTTCGCAAACCAAATCCGCCTTCCCGGAAAAACCGAAAACCTCGGACCGGATACCTTTCTCCTCCAGAAAAATCTGGATGCTCCGGGCGAGGGGTTTAGCTTCAGGCTTCTGATAATTTGCAATAATCAGAACTTCTTCAATTGTATCCAGATGTGTTCTCGTCATATATCCCGTCTCGTTAAATCTACTATACCTACTCGAATTTTTAATGTAAAGCTTCGCCGTGGAGCAATTAATTTCGGCAGACGGGAAAACTTTGGCTTCATGGGAGAGTTTTCACCACCTTTAGCATGATATCCAGCTCTTTTCGTGAAAGACTGGGGTAGAGGGGGAGCACCACCGTGCGCAGAGAATATGCGGAAGATTGTGGATACAGCTCAGCCGGGGAGCTGCCCTCCTCACTCCCGGAATCAAAATCTCGCAGAAGCGAAGTAATAATCGACTTTTCAAAGGCCGGCCTGAGCTCCACCTGTTTCTTCACAGCATACTGAATCACATCCTGCATTGGGCTGTGAAGAAAAAGTGCAAGGAACGACGGCACAATCTGGTCCTCGCTGGAAAGAACCCTGTGCCGGCCCTGCATTGCCTGCTGAACCACCACATCTTTCAGTTCTTCCCGTGAATGTATAAACGATTTCAGTTCCTTAACCTGCATACCACCCAGAGCTGCATTCATGTCCGGGAGATAAATATCCTGGGGAAACTCTTCCACCGCCGAATTGAGGAGTTTGCTCCGCTTTCTATTTTTGGATGCCAGGAATATACCACCACCGCTGGTAATCAAATTCTCAGGCTCCATGCTGACTAAAATACAATCACCGATGCAGGAAACGTCGTTCCGGGAACTCAGAATATTCGAAGCGTCCTGGAACACCGGGATTTTTAACTCGGAAATAGCGTCCATAGCCGGAGAAAAGCCCAGGGGATGATCCAGTACCAGTGCGGAGAGACCGTTCTCCCGGTGAACACGTTCAAGTTCCTGAGGATCCAACACCGGCCCGGACTCCTGAACATCAACAAGAACCGGCTCCAAGCCCATTCGAAGGGCAACAAAATAATAGCCGATATCGCATAGGGGCGAGAGGGCAACCCGGTCACCCGGGGCAAGCTCGAGTGTTTTAAAACCCAGTTCAATGCCTCGCAGCCGCTCCCTAAGAAGCACCCCTGCATCCCCATCGATCCGTTCCAACAGATCGTGTACCAGACCTTCTCCATAAGAGCCAGGTCCCAACTGATCGGAAACCAGACACGTCAACACCGCATCCATATCTTTTCGTTTTATCGACGGCCGAAACACCGGGATTGCCATATATACCTCGTAATGTAATGAGAAATACCTCAGCCGGGATCCGGCATCGGGAAGGATGCATTGTATACGATTTTCTGGGAAAACACCAGATTGCACAAAAATTTGGCCGTTACCGGCCGCTCTCACAGATCTGCCACGGATCTGTTCGGTCACGAAATTTTTTTTACCGGTCTGAATGTAGAGGCTCTTTACTTATACACACCCATCTGCTCTAAAGCTTGAAGTTCGCGAACATTAAAGAGCCGGCGGATATCAAGAATAATTAAATACCCATCCTGCTTGTTTACCACGCCCTGGATGTACTCAGCGCCTATCCCGCTGAGCATTTGAGGAGGAGGTTGGATTTCATCCAGATCGATGGTGATGACCCTGCTCACCTTGTCGATGATTACCGCAATCTGCATTTCATCAATGTTGATAATAATGAAACCACTGAGCAGCTCATCTTCTTCCGTCATTTCAGGTTTGGACAGATGGAAACGGGTATGTAGGTTAATTACCGGAATAATCTCGCCGCGGAGGTTAAAAATACCCTCCACATAATTCGGGGAATTAGGTATCTCGCGCACCTCTTCAACTTGCACAATAGCTTCGACATCCATTATGTCTATTCCATAGAGTTCATTCCCAAGTTGAAATGTAACCAGTTGTAAACTGTTATCTGCCATCTGAACCTCCGCGATTACTCATACCAAGAATAAGCCAGAAAGGGTAAAAATTCAATTGCTTTCATATGAAGTTCTCACTGTGATTCCAAAAAGGTATGGGGACAACCGGTACCCGCCCCTGCCTGCAAAGGCGCTGGAGCAGAGGCGGAAATACCGTTTTGCAGGCTACAGTTGGAAGCGAAGCCCCAGTTCCGCAGCAAAATTACTGCTGCTGAAATTATACGATGCATTCACATCCAGGCGGAGAATGAGAATATTGATGCTTGTTCCCAAATACACTCTGGGTGAAAAGCCTTTTTGAGCCAGGGAAGTAATAAACCCGTTCACATCCACCTGGGGCACTGATTCACCTGTGAATGATTCGTAGCTTTCAATCATGCTGTCGATCTGTTCTTGGCTAAGTTCGGTACCGCTTTCATCCTCAACAGAAGTGCTGATACCCCCGGAAATATCAGAATTAGCATATGAAAGTCCAGCACCCGCATAAGGAGTAAAAATTAACAGAGATTTGCTCACCTGAACTGTGGCATCCAGCACAGTTGAGGTCCAGCCGGCCTGAAAATCGGGGTTTGTAAGAACCAGTTGGTCTCCGGTGCCGGTGTTATCAAGAATTACATAATCCCCTTCCAAAATATTCTGCATTGATATGGAACTGCTCAGGCGGCTGAATCCGAGTCCGACAGAAACCTTGGGTTTTACCGCCCCGCCCTTTAATAAGGCATAGCGGATATCTGCGCCCACCAGACTGTAATCCAGTGCTGCATTATTAATAGCGCTATACTGGGCAGGCAGAGCTGCATACTTCACCCCCACATCAAAGGGCAGGAAGACGCCTCCAATGCGCACCGAAGCTCCGAAGGCAGGTAGAGGAACCGACCCCAGATCCGTTATCTGAGACGGGAGTGCCGCAGATGAATCTACAACAGAAAGAAGAGATTCGAAAGCATCCAGCGGAAAGAGCGCTGCTCCCACGAAGGCGCCTGCACCAAGATGCGGCGGCATTGAGGGAAATACCTTCCCGATATATGCATCGGACCAGGTAGTACCCATCACTGCCGCAGAGGGCAGCGCCGGAGCGATATCTGCACTGAAACTCTCAAACTGATTTTCGAGCTCTGAAATATCCACATTCTGGGAAAATGCGGGAAAAGCAATTACTAAAACGACAAGAAATACTAAGGCGTGTTTCATTTGTCACCTCCAACGGTGGTCTTGGTAGAAATATAGTGCACAGATTCCAGAAAACCATCGTTGACCCTTCACAATTACCTTCGTGAGTTCGTTTCAGGATCTTGTCCTCATGAAGATCTTTTCCTATGATTCAAAAACACATTACCTGAAACTCCCCAGGCGTAAAAATCGATACCGGGGGATAGCTAAGCAATCAAGCTCGATCTTTGTATTTCCGCAAAGAATGAGCTCTGGATACATCAGGCGAAAATAAGAGAGTAAACAGAGGCAATATGAAAAACGGATGTGTATATGTGGCAATTCTCCTTGTAACGGCACCCCTTCCAGCCGCCGCCGATGAAAGCCCGGAACCGATACGTGTTGATGTGGAGCAGGCTGTGCAGTTAGCGCTGGAAAACAATATCAATTTAGCGATTGAAGAAATCGAACTGGGAACTCACAAACGTACAATGAATAACCGATGGAACGCAATTCTCCCGGAGGTTAATGCAAGCATAGGAGCGGCGCACGACCGCAACTTGTTCGGAAACTCCACAATTTCCGGCTCAAGCCTCATGGCCGACCCCGACTCAGAGTTGTCTCCCGGATCCGGAGTGTACGACCGGGTCATTTCTTCAAGCTATGAAAGTGAACTTCAACCAACCAGCGCAGTGAACGCGGGAATACGAATGAACCTGCCCATAAACTTCGGCATTATCCGGCAGTTTCGTCAAACCGTACTTGATTTTCAGTCTGGTCTGCTTTCTTTGGAACGAGCGAGAAAGGAGATGGAGATACAGGTACGGAAGCAGTTCTGGTTTATCAGGGTGTTACAGGCCGGGCTTGAACTGGATATTCAGAATCTTGAAAACCTTCAGGACCGCTACGAACAAAACAGGGTTAACTATGAGAATGGGTTGGTGACTGAGCTTTCATTGCTTTCCAGCCGGGTAAGCCTTGAAAATGCAAGACCTTTGCTTATGGCTAAAAAAGCTGAGCTGGCCAACACCATGGCTGAGTTTAAATCTCTTTTGGCCGTACCCCGGGAGCAGGAAATCATACTCCAGGGAGATATACAGGTAGAAATTTACGATCTTCAGGCCGAGCAATTAATCCAGCGCTTTGCACATCAACGCTTTGATATTCGAAACATCGATCAGCAAATTCTTTCTATGGAAAATCAGAAAACTGTGACAACTCTGTTTGAAAAGAGTCCCACCATCAATCTGGGTTTGAGCTGGCGAACCGGGGTGAACGATAAGCCCCTCCAGGCGGAAAGCTGGGAACAGTTCACCGATAACCTCAGCCTGAGCGCAGATATTTCAATTCCCCTGGACGGCTTCATACCCGGTTCATCCACAGACTTGAGAATCAGAGAGATGGAAGATGCCATCTCCAGTCTTCGTTTGTCCCGTGCCCTGGCAGTCGATCGATCGGGAATAGAAATTGAAAATCTGGTACGGCGACTGGAGAACGCAAAAGCAGGTATTGAAGCATACAAGGTCAACCACCAACTGGCTCTTCGCAGCTATGAGCTGAATACTCAGGCTTTCAGACTTGGGAGCGTGGATTTGTCGGAGGTTGAGCAGGCTCAAGATGAACTATATCAGGCTGAATATTCAATTCTATATGAGAAATACAATTACCTCACCGCTCTTTTGGATCTGGAATACGCGATAAACGGCAATCTGGAGGGAATCCTGGACAGCAGCGGCTCAGAGACGGGGAAATAGAGGATCTCTTAAGTGCCCGGGGCACGCACAGAGGTTCTGCGTAAGAAAGCTTTTCCGGAAGCTGGGAAACGTACAGCCGACGGCATAATTATACCTCATCTATGGGCGGGTACAGGATAATGCGCTTTCCTTCCCGTTCCATTGACAGAGAGTGCCGCCCCCCAAGTTGTTTGAGGTAATCTTCAGGAAGCTGCAGCCTGCCTGCCCGGTCCAGCATCACGAGCTCTTCATGACTCTCCCATTCCATCAGTTCATCCGAAGAGATATGCTGTAATTCCTTCAGAAACTCCTTTCTCCGGATGAACTCGCTGCTGGCCTTTCCGTCTCGGATGGCCACCACCCGGTTTACCAGTTTAGTAAGCATCATGTCGTGGGTAACGATCAGGATACTCACATCAAGCTCACGGTTCACCTTTTCAAATAGATCCATAATCTGATGCATACTTTGCCGGTCCACAGAGCCGGTGGGCTCGTCAGCGAGAAGAAGCGAAGGTTTATTTGCGAGTGCAATGGCAATGGCGGTTCGTTGCTGCTCTCCCCCGGAAAGCTGGGAAAGACGGTTATGTTCCCGATGCCCCAACCCCACTGCATCCAGCAAATAGCGGGCAAATTTCCTGTCCTTCCTCCCGCCGCCGATCAGCTGTGCCAGCTCCACATTCTCCAAAGCCGATAAGTAGGGGAGCAAATTTCTGGCATTATTCTGCCAGACAAACCCCACACTGCTGCGACGGTATTGCGCCAGTGCTTTTTCATTGAGTGCTGCCAGATTTTTTCCATCGATAATTATGCTGCCGGCACTGGGACTGTCCAAGCCTCCGATCATATTCAGCAGGGTGCTCTTCCCGCTCCCGCTGTTTCCAATAACTGCACAAATCTCTCCCCGGGATATTTCAAGATCGAGCCCCTGGAGCGCCATTACCTCGGTATCTTTGCTGCTGTAGATCTTCACCAGATTTTCACACTGGATGATCAGCTCATTGGTTTCCAGGTTCACCCATGTACCTCCCCGAGATTAATGAGACAGTCTGCCACCTCTGTCATGCGCGGATCATGGGTAGCCATAATAACCGTATGTCCTTCGTGTTTCACCAGATCGCTGAAGAGTTTAATGATCTGCAGCCCGGTGTGAGAATCCAGTTCTGCGGTTGGTTCATCTGCGATAATCAGCTGGGGATGATGGGCAACAGCACGGGCAATCGCCACACGCTGCTGTTCGCCCCCGGACATCTGGGCGGGAAAATGCCGTTGCCGCTTGGCGAGGCCTACCAGCTCCAGATAGTGCCGGCTTCTTTTTTCCCTTTCCCCGGAATCTACACCTGCAATTCTCAGGGCAAAATCTACGTTTTCTGCTGCACTGAGTCCCGGCAGAAGCGCCACAGACTGAAATACAAAGCCGATCTTTTCACGCCGAAGCTGATCCCGCCGGGCTTCATTCATTTGGCAAATATCATCTTCATCGAAAAGGATGCTGCCGCTGTCTGGGCGATCCAACCCACCAAGCAGATTGATGAGCGTGGTTTTTCCCGATCCACTTGGTCCTTCCAGCACCGTCAGTGCCGCATCAGGAATCGTGAAGGAAAGATTTTCAAGAACAGGTATTACATCAACCCCGCTTTTGAAGCTTCGGCAAAGATCTCTTACCTCGATCATTCAGCCCTCCCCCAGCTTCAACGACTGGCTGACATTCAGTTTCCTGATAAGAACCCGCAGCATTACATAGCCGCTTACAGCCAGCGATCCTCCGAGAAGGTAAATTCGAATAAAATCCGTCTGGTCGGCTACCACCGCAAAAGGTATTGCGCTGGAACCGGCAAGAATCTCCAGCAAAGGACCGAATAACGCTCCCGACAGCCCACCTGCTGCGACCCCTGCCAGCAGAGTTAAGAAAAGCATTAACGCCATCTCAACAGCAGGAATCAGAGCTACCTGGTGCTCGCTGAGTCCCATGGCGCGAATCACTCCGAATTGAAGACGCCGTTCGGTTATGGACAGCAGCAAATGAAGCAGAAAGCCGCTGAAACAGAGGAGCATGCTCAGGAGAAAACTCAGGGTTAACGCACCATTGATTCCCTGAACAAGGGCATCATTTTTCAATCGGATCAGTTGTTGTGAACGATTTTGAATCTGCTGAATCTCCAGACCTCGATCATCGATAGCGGCGTACAGCTCCGTATCTGCTGCTTCATCTTCACGTTGTAGCCAGAATTCATAGGGGGTCAGCCCCCCGTCGGTTTGGAGAAAGTCCAGGTTTGCCACCACCAGCGATCCTTCACGGCTGTCCCAACCCGGCCAATGGCTTACAAAAGCATACAGCGAACCCTGGACCTCAAATCCGTCGGCGAAGCGGAAGGTAACAGCCTCACCCGGAGAAAACTCATCTGCCAAATCTCCGGATATAAGCACTGCTTTAGGATCCCGGGCTAACAAATTCAAATAGTTATACCAGTGTACCGGCAGCAAATCTCCCCGAAACCAACCAATCCTGCCGAGTTCATCAGGAACCACGCCCATAACCTGTACATTATCCTGCCATTGTCCGGAAACATCGATTTGTCCGCTGTCATCGAGATATACCGCTGTAATATCCTGGACACCGGGAAGGAGCCGGTATTCATCTCTGGGCGGCTCCTGATACCTTGGCCGGGACAGCAGCTCCAAAGGATCGGCCCATGGATTTTCCGCTCCCGCATGATGATCTATCCACCGGGGCATGATACGTAAATCGGCACCGATACGGTAGCTGATATCATCTGCCAAATTCCGGTTAATGATTCTGGCGGAAATCGCACTATATAACCCGGTTGATATGGAAAAAATGAGAAATATCATGACAAAGCGGCTTCGGCTGTCCGGTCGCCCGGCATTCAAAAGAGCAAAATGCATGGCGGGAGACCATCTCCTCTTTCCAGCCAGGAAAAGCCCCCGAATAAGGGAGGGATATAGCCGCAGGAACAATAGCCCCACCCCCAAAATAAACGCCGTGGACATTAGAAACAGAAGGGGATCGATATTCTGAACCAGATTTCCCAATTCACCTCTCCCGCTTATGTCCTGAATCCGCCGCCGATAACGATCAAGGCCATAGAGTGATGCAGCAATTATTCCGATTTCCAAAAACCAGCGTTGGGAAGCCCACGATTGTTTACCCGGAACCTTTGCAGTCTGCAGTTGCACTATACTTGTGCGGGCGGCACCGTGCACCGGAATAAGAACAAGAATCATCAACAATAGTCCCCCGGCTGCACTGAAAAGAAAGCCGCCGGCAGAAAGGGTAAAATCGACCAATCTTCGATTCACGAATTCCATGAACCCGGTGCTTGACCCCAGCATCCGGCAAATCATCAACCCCAAAAATGGCCCAAGAATGACGGCAATCCCTGCTAATATTCCGTATTCAAGAGCGTATCTGCCCACTATTGTGCCCTGCCCCGCACCCCGGCTCTGCAGCATTGAAATCTCATGCCGCTCACCATCAATAATAAGACGGGAAATCATGAGAATATAGAGAGCCAGGAGTATGAGTACCGGAAGTATCAGCATAGCCAGGAATAGATTGAAGCGGGTTCGGCGCAGCTGGTATCGCTCAAGGGCGCGCTCTCCCAGAAATTCCAGTCCCAGCAGAGAATTGAACCGGGAAGCCAATCGGCGGTGGGACTCAAGGGTTGAAAGTATTGGCATGACCATTCCAGTTTCCAAACCCTGATATTCATATGAGTGAGCCCAATAAGCCCGGGATATATTCGCACCTTCACCATTGAAAAACAGTTCATAAAAGCTTTCCTGGGTAATAAGAAACTTCCGGCTCAAATGCTCCATACCCCGAAACCAATAGGGATCACGGATATCTGAAGGACCGAAGACTCCCACAACCCGGACAACTACATCGGAGTTCATTCCGGGAATAGCCAGGGTATAATTCTGATCGATGAGCAGATTATCCTGCAATAGTGAGGCTTCTGTCACCATCAGTTCCAGGATATTCCCAGGCTCCCAATCTTTTGCCATACGGCCGTACAGAATCTCAACATGATTCTCAACATTAGAAATGGTCACAAGCTGTTTCCAGCGTTCTTGACCGCCACCCAGGTCCGGGCGGGAAAATGACAGTTCCCGGGAGTTAATCTCCCTCAATGAAGAAAGAATTTCCAGAGGGATGTCAGCAGCAAGTCCCTTACTAATATTAGAGTCGATAATTTCGAAAGTCTCCAGTCTTTCATCAGGTTTCACCCCAAAACGCAAATCCGCATCGATTATATAATTACCGGGGTATACACCTTCATCAATTTGCATCTGGCCAAGATCGCTGAGGAGTACATCCAGGAGAGTACCTGCAGAGAATATAGGAATACTTGCCGCAAGCGAGGTGGTTACAATAAACCCCGCCAGCAAGGGCAGAGCCGAAAGAGGTTTCCGCAAAAGTTTTTTGATTATCGATGTCAACATGAAAGAATATCCTCGGATACACATGGGGCCCAAGGATTCCACACCCAAGGAAAATCGGTAAGCACCATCAAAACAGTACCGTTTGGCCTTCTTTCAGCCCGCCAGTTATCTCATAAAACCGATCGGATTCTATGCCCAGACTTACATCCTGTTCCCGAATAATACCATCCTCCAGAATCCGAACATACCGCCTTGCCTGAAAGCGTTGAATCACTGCCTTTGGGAGAATCAGCACATTCTCCCGGGTTGCTATTATACCTGAGATATCAGCTGCACTGCCTTCATCCAGTCCGGAAGGCAGGTCATCCACCCGAATCCGTACGGTTTCCCGATTTGCCTGATACTCCTCGCCGGGGAAATCCTGGGGGGTGCTCACAACCCTTCCGGTGTATTCTTCTGCGGCCAATTGCACAAGAACTTTCATTCCCCGGGAAAAACGCTGGAATTCCCTGCCCGTATACTGAACCAAAAGATCCTCAGGGCTGGAAATTCTGATAAATGGTTCCTGGGCTCTGATATAGCGCCCGACCTCTGAACTGTCCAGAAACACCACGGCTCCTCCAATTGGGGCACGCAGCTGTGTAGCCTCAAGCTGACGTCGCAAATCCCCCAGACGAAGTTGGTTCAGTTCTAGAGAATGGGTAATAGAGAGTCGGGCCTCATCTTGCTGATTCATTTTTAGATCCATGGAAAGCCGCTGTTTTTCAATATCCCGCTCAATAGCCAAAAGATCACGTTCGGGCAAATCCCCGACACGGCTGTGAAGTTCATAGTTTGATACCAACTCCTGAAGCAGAATTTCCTCCATTCGGGTCTCCAACTCTATTCTTGCTTCAAGATTGTCAATCTGACGGCGGTAAAGTTCACTTTTCATTTCCGCCTGGCGTATGTCACTTCGCAATTGATCACTGTCTAGCTCTGCTAAAACCTGCCCACGACGCACCTGATCCCCAATGCGTACATTCAAGGTTTCAAGATATCCGCCCCGTTCATTGAAACTCAATTCCGCCCTGCTGGTGGATATCAGATTTCCCACCACATCCACCCGTTGGATTAAATTATCCCGCCGTACTTCAACTGTTTGATATTGGGCGGACTCTGGCTCAATCAACGGCGGTGGAAGTACATCCTCCTCACGGGGAAGGAAAAAACATGAGCTGAGAAAAAAGACTGACGTCACTATGAGAATCCCGGTCTTTCTCCCATACTTCACTTAATCGACTCCTGCTGCCAGGCATCTACCTGCTTTTGGAGGGCGGTGGTCAGGCGCGACATCCCCCGATCAACCATAAATTCCCGATATTCGGCGATATCTTTTTCTCGAAAAACACCGGTCTTTAGTTTTTCCATGGGACTGTTATCAAAAGCTAAAAATCGGTTTCTAAAAAGATCGTTGGTAGAGACATAATCGGGTTGAAAACCGAAAAGCCTCGGAAAAAAGCTTTCTGTTTCCACATATTCCCGATATGAAGCCAAACTTCCTTCAGCCATATACTCGGCTTCCCGAAGAAAATGAAGGTTGGCAAATACATTGCGTCCAGGAAAATCAAGTCCGGCCCCATTTACTTCCGAAGTATAACTAATCCTCTCCCCGCGGAGGCGGTAATGCTCCCCTTTCACACCATACATAATTAAATCCTGATTTGATTGTTCCCGGTGAAACCAGTCGAAAAATTGAATTACCCGTTCAGGATGCGGAGAGTTGGCACTTACGGCCATCCCGCTGCCCAGGTCATCCATTCTCTGGCCGGGAATATCGGGGAAAAGGGTAAAAGGAATATAGTCGTACTCGGAGTCATCCGATCGCACGTAGGAATTGAGAAACAGATCATTACCCCGCTCGCTGGTGATCACTGCCCAACGGCCGGATGAAATAATCATGTATGGATCTAAATAAATCGATTGGCGGTTTAAATATCCCTTATCCATCCAGCTATTGACTCGCCGTACCCCCTGAGCGTATTCAGGAGTACTCTCCCAAGTCATTATCTCGGCTTCTGGATCATCACCGCGGTATACCAGTTCCATTCCCGAATTCAAAATCTCATAACCTGAACTTCGGGCAAAAAGCTGAACAGGGTTGGCATTCAACGCCAAAGGGAAAACTTCGGTGTCGGAGTTCACAATATTCTCCAACAGCTGTTCCAGATCGTTAAAATCGCGAATTTCCCGTATATCGAATTTGTTCACAAAATCTTCTCGAACCAGGACAGTCAATTTAGGCGCAACGGGCAAATATCCCGGTATGAGATACATCCCCCGCCCCTCACCGCCGGCCCCATGGGCTCTCAACAATTCAGATTCCATTGATCCGGTAAGGGCCGGAGCGTTCTGAGAGAAGATCCCGGAGATATCCATCACCTGTTTCTCCCTGGCAAGATTTTGAATATCAAAGCCGCTGAATCGAAGCTGAGGATAATAGAAAAAACCATCTATTTCGGTTTCCTCTTCCAATAATTGCTGGATGTTGTCAATGTAGCTGCTGAAGGGAAGAAAGTTCACTTCCAATTCAAGGTTGAGGTCTCTTTGGGATTCTTTTTCAATAGTCCGGAAAAGTTCCTCTAAACTTGGAGTAGATTTACCTGGGAAATAGAGTTGAATTACCGCTTTTTCCCGGCTTCCCGTACTGACTTGCCGCTCTAGAGCCGCGAAAGGATCGTCGTTTTCACTGCAACTATAAAAGAATACGGTAATTCCCATTAAAAGCAGCAGCATACGTAAAAAATATGAAAACTTCATTCATTCCTCCAAGTATCAAAAACAATAATATCAGAAAACCTTATTGTGTCCACTGCTTTCAAAGATTATTATTTCCCCACCCGGAAAAACATCAGCGTAATGTACTTGGGTAATTATCCGCTTCAACGGTGAAATCAAGGGACTCTTTTGTGATTGACTCAATATCCAAATATAAATGACCGCAGCCGTCGGCCATCCTTGACTCACTACTCAATTTTAACTCGGCACTTACTGTGTATTGCAGCGGAATACAGTAGCCGAGCTTTCTCCGCAACAAGCAGCTGGATGCTGTATTTTTGCGAAGAAATGCAGACAGTTTGAAGGTATTTTTCAGTTTCGATTGGATGCAAGTATAAAAAAGCCGTCTCCAGGCCTTCTTCGAAGTCCGCTCAATTCCGCAAAACGACTTCGCCGTTTCGCTTGAGGTTCCCCTGGATGCATGGTAAGCGTCAAAGCCCTATGTAATGTTCCAGGGTAACAGCGACGCCCAGTCACTTTCCGATTCAGCCAGAGGAGCCTTTTCGAACAGCTTGAGTAAATAACTGTGAGGCTCAATACCGTTCGCTTTTGCCGTTTCAATGAGTGAATACATTGCGCTGGAGCTTTCTGCTCCGGCGGGACTCCCGTTAAACAACCAGTTTTTCCTGCCCAGTACAAATGGCCTGATCGCTCGTTCACTGATGTTATTGTCAGGTGTGAGCTGTGGTGATTCAATGTAGCGAATTAATTTTGACCATTCATTCAGAGTGTATGAGATTGCCTTGCCTAATAACACTGAAGGAACAACCTGTTCTTTCCGCTTTTGCAGCCAGCTTAAGAATTTCGACAAGATAGGCTCTATGGCTGCTTTTCGTTGCAACAAGAACTCTTCGTCTGTCAGCTCTTTTCCCCGAAGATCATTTTCAATTTTATAAAGTTTTGCGATGAAGCTGACCGCCTGGTTTGCACTTCCCGCCTTCTTTGCAGCCTTGGCTGCCTCAAGGAATTTCCGTCTTGCATGGGCAAAGCAGCTGACATGTAGAACATCAGGATGATTTTTCAGGGCACTTGAATAACCTGAGTATCCATCGGTCTGGAGATATCCTTTGAATCCATCGAGAAACTCATGAATATGTTTGGCAGCCCGAGTCTGGCGGTACTGATACACATATGCAGGTTTGTCCGGTGGACCGCCGCGGGCAAGCCACATATAAGATTTGGATGTATTATCTCTGCCTTCTTCTTTCATCACCTGAACAGTCGTCTCGTCCATGTGCATGACCTGTCCGGTCTTTATGTGTTTTTTGAGCAGCCTAATAAGCGGTTTGATCCGTTTATATGCTGAATTCTGCCAATGACTCATGTTCTGCCGGGAAATATGGATGCCAATACGCTCAAACCGGCTCTCCTGCCGGTAGTAGGGCAGATGATCCACAAACTTGTTTACGATTAAAAAGGCAAGAAGTGCGGGGGTAACAATGCTTTTATCAATAATTGCCGGCTGTACCGGTGCAATCCGGATGGCAGGTTTATCTTCATCACCGGATCCTTCGCATACATGGCAGGCATATTTGGGCCGAATGATCCGTTCCACCCACATCTTTGGGGGAATCACATGAAGTTTTTCTGATATTTCTTCACCGATTTTTACCAGCTGACTGCCACAGGCACAGGATTTATCTTCTTCGCTGATATCGATGATGACTTCTTCCCGATGAACAGACTCATCAATTGCCTTGCGACCGGTCTTCTTGCGGGTATGAGAGCGAACTGACATTTGTGAGGGTTCATCTTCATCTATCAGTTCATCAGCATCGCCGCTGTCCATCTCATCGAAAGGCAACGGTTGGGTGGAATCAGATCCCTTCTCACTGGTGCGTCCGAATTTTTGCAACAGAAGCAGCTTGTGCTCCTCTTCCAGGGCTGAATACTTCGCTTCCCATGTTCTGTTGAGGTTTTCAATATATTGCTGAACATCTGTCGGAAGCGTTGCAATATCCATGAATAGAATTCTAGCATGGCTTTCAAAGAGAGTAAATTCTTACTCAGTAATTATTTCACTGATGAATATGATAAGCGTTGGTGGGCATGCCAGAAATCGATTCCTTCAAGAAGCATTTCCAGTTCTTTATAGCTGATGGAACGGGCAGCCTGATCATTCTGCGGCCAGGGGAACTTATGCTTCTCAAGACGTTTTTGCCAAAGACAAAAGCCGTTGCGATCCCAATAGAGTGCCTTTAATATTCTCCGCTGTCGGTTACAAAACAGATAGATGTTTCCGTCTATTGGCGAGGCTTCCATCTGTTCGCTGACGATCATGGATAACCCGTTAATCGCTTTGCGCATATCCGTGTACCCCGGGCGGATATAAAACGAAACCGTTGAAAGATCGATTATCACTCTGATGCCCCCAGAGCAGATAGGATATTGGCAATCTGTTTCTGAGATGCTCCTCCTGGAACAGAAATACTGATCGCACCTTTGCGGATGACAATCTCTGACTGCATCATCTGTGGTTGAGAATCTGTATCCGGATGTATGCCCACAAATCCCGGGAGTTTTCCGGCATCCTGTGATGCCAATTTCTTCTCTATCTTAATCCAGCTGTAAAAGGTAGTTGGTCTGATTCCGTGAAGATTACAATATTCGCTTCCGCTAATCCCCTGCTGTTTCCAGGCTTCAAGATGCTGCAGACGCACTTCTCGGCTATACTTTTGCATACACATACCTCCGACTGGAGGCTATTGTATTTCAGCCTGTATAATTCAGGCAGGTGGGGTTACTTTGACGGTTACACTGATCCAGGCGAATAGGTAGAATTGCTATCAATAAGAATGTCTTGAATCAATCCAAACCCGATATCATTCTCCGCGCTTCGTCTAGTCAACATTCACAGGCCACAATTACTGCAGCGAATCGTGTTTCATAAAATTTCCGGGAAACCATAATTTCGTAAACCTCATAGCTTCTCTGCATGGGGTGCTCCAGTGGAACACCCCTGTAGACAACCCTGTGAGGATTATGAAATCCAAAGGATCCCGGGAACTCGATGACTATATTTCGCTGTGCTGCAGCTGGCCGGCTTTGCTATATCGAGGGGGGGTGTTCCACTGGAACACCCCTGTAGACAACCCTGGGAGTAGTTCGAAATCCAAAGGCTCCAGGGAAGTCGATAACTATATTTAGCTGAGCTGCAGCTGGCCGGGCTTGCGATATCGTGGGGGGGGTGTGCCACTGGAAAAACCCACAGCGGATAGTAGAAATAAAAAACAATCAGGAACCATAAAAATATATTCCGATGTCACGCAGTTGGCCGG